>JACCWH010000199.1 GCA_013697735.1 Trueperaceae bacterium
CCCCCAGGTGCTGCACGGGGCACGCACCTTCTGGGAGAAGGTCACTGCCGTGCATGCGTTCATCACGCGCAACAACGCAGCAGAGCGTTTCCGCGGGGGTGAGCACGAGGCAAGGAGCGAGAGCCGACACTGGTACGACGTGAACGCTCTCCATCAACACCACCGGCTTGGTGGTGAAGTGATCGAACGCGTCGATCTGCGCGACCTCGTGATCCTGGCAAAACAACGGCAGTTCCGCATAGTCGGAGTCGATTACGAGGCTTGCGGCCGAGGCGGCGTGTGTCTGGTCCCTCGAGGGGAGTTGCGTGCTGCAGTGCTCGCAGATTACGAGATCATGCGGGCGAGAGGCATGTTTCGGGAAAGCCATCCGCCACCCAGCTTCGACGACCTGATGACGAGGATGCAAGAGATCGAGGACGTACTGAACGCCCTGCCGCACACTCAAGCCTAAACGTCGCGATCGTAGCTACTCGCACTGCCAGCGAGGCTGCAAAGGTTTCCAACAGCGTCGAAACGAGTCCGGCGCCGACGGCCACACGCCACGGACTCACCACACCGATTCGGTCCATGTGCTAGGCTCCACGCAACCGATTGCGGAATGGTTCGCCGCCCCATGAAGGGAGGTGACGTGTGGTGCGGAAGGTGACGCTGCAGGATCTCGCCGATAGGCTCGGCGTGGCGCGTTCGACGGTCTCGCGGGCGCTCCGTGGCGACCCGCAGATCGGTGTCGACACCCGCGCGCGAGTCCAGCGCCTCGCGGGCGAACTCGACTACCACCCGAACGCGGCGGCGCGGGCCCTCACGCGGCGCCGGGCGGGCGTCGTCGGCCTCGTCCTCCCACGCACGTCGCGCTTCGTCTTCTCCAATCCCTACTTCTCGGAGCTACTCGAGGGGATCTCCTCGGTCGCCGAACCCGCCGAGTTGCCGATCCTCGTCTCTGCAGCCGTTCGGCCCGACTACGTCGGTTGGCTGCGAGCGGGGCGCGTCGACGGCCTCATCGTGCTCGGCAGCAGCCTCGAGGGCGAGGAGCTGAGGCTGCTCGAGACGCTCGCGGCGAAAGGTTCCCCGGTGGTATCGATCCACGCTCCGAGCGCCCCCACGTCGCTCGTCACCGTCACGAGTGACGAGGGTCCCGGGCTCCTGGGAGCGTGCGAGCACCTCGCGCTCCTCGGACACGAGCACGTGGCGGTCGTCACCGGTCCCCCGACATCGCACTACGCTCGCGCACGCGCAGCCGGGTGGAAGGGCGCCAGCGCCCGTGTCGGGATGACCACGCTCCGGACCGTGCACGGCGACGACACCTTCGCGTCGGGAGCCGCCGCCGCACGCACGCTGCTCGCCGAGCGGACCGCGGCCACCGCGTGGCTCCTCGGGAACGACCTCATGGCGTTCGGCGCCTTGCAGGCGCTCGCGGACGCGGGCGTTCGTGTCCCGGGAGACGTCGCGGTCGTCGGATTCGACGACGTGATGCCCGCCGCGGTGGTCGGACTCTCGACGGTCCATCAGGGCGTCCGCACCCTCGGCGAGGAAGCGATGCGCGCCCTCCACGCCCTCTTGCGCAGCGCCACGCCGCAACCCATCCCACTCGTCACACGCTTCGTCCCTCGACGCACGAGCGCGCCCTCCGGGCTCGCGCCACCCACCGCCGCTCGCGCCGCAGAAGGAGGCCCCTTCGAGACGCCCGTCACCCGCACACGCTAGTCGATCCGCACACGCAGCACGTTTCGTAGCTCCCTCAGGAGGACACCCATGCGAAGAGTCGTCACACTCGCCCTCGCCCTCATCGCTGCCACGGCGCTCGCCCAGGCAGAGATCACCGTCTTCATCGGCGGACAACAACGCCCCGACGTGATCGGTCCGCTGCTCGACGAGTTCAACGCCCAGAACCCCGACATCGTCGCTAGCTTCGAAGTCGGCGGTGCGACGAGCGATCAGCAGCAGCAGTACCTCAACACCGTGCTCACGAGCCGCAGCGGCGACATCGACGTCTTCCTCATCGACGTGGTGCGACCCGCGCAGTACGCCGCCTCGGGCTGGGCCGAGCCGCTGAACGGGTTCTTCGAATCCGACGAAGCGATGATGACCTACCTCGAGGACTTCCTGCCCGGCCCCATCGAGGCGAACCTCATCGACGGCACGCTCTACGCTCTTCCCGCCTTCACGGACGCTCAGTTTCTGTACTACCGGACGGACCTGCTCGAGGCGTATGGGTTCGAGCCCCCGACCACCTGGGAAGAACTCAAGATGCAGGCGCTCACCATCCAGCAGGGGGAAGGTGACCCGAACCTGCAGGGGTTCAACTACCAAGGCTTCGCGGGCGAGGGGACGATCTGCACCTTCTTGCAAGCGCTGTGGTCCGCCGGCGGGAATTGGATCGACGACGACGGCACCATCACGCTGCAGACGCCCGAAGCGCGCCGGGCAATGGAGTGGTACGAGGAGACCCTCGCGAGCGGCATCACGGTCCCCGGCATCGCCGAGATGTCGACCGACCTCTCGCGCCAGCAGTTCCAAGCCGGCAACGTGGCGCTCATGCTGAACTGGGGCTACGCGTGGGCGCACTTCCAGGGGAGCAGCCCACAAGACACCGAGGTCGCCGGGCTCGTCGGCGTCGCGCCGCTGCCGGCATTCGAGGGGAACGACTCCGCCACCTGCATCGGCGGTTGGCAGTGGGCCATCAACCCCTTCGGGAGCGAGAAGGACGCTGCTTGGCGCCTCGTCGAGTTCCTCGCGAGCCCCGAGTCGCAGCGTGTCCTGGCGGTCGAGGCGTCGAACGTCCCCGCCCGGCACTCGCTCTACAGCGACCCCGAGGTGCTCGCGGCGGCCCCGCACTTCGGCGACTTCTACGACGTCATCATCAACGCCCGTTCTCGCCCGGTGACGCCGTTCTACGGCGACGTCTCGCAGGCGATCCGCTTTCCGATGAACGCCTTCTTCGCGCGTGACCTCAGCATCGACGAGGCGCTCGAGGAGATGCAGCGCGGCGTCGAGGAGGCGCTCGGTCAGTTCAACGCGATGGTGCGCAATCCCGGCAGCGGGCGCACGCCGGGGCGCGAGCTCTACATGGAGCTCGGCCGCGGCGAGGCGCGCGAAGGGCGCTCGCTGGAGGCGCTGCTGGCCGCCTATCGCCTGGGAGCGCGCGTCGCCTGGCGGCGGCTGTCCACGCTCGGCCTGCAGGCCGGCTTCGCCCCGGAGGTGCTCGTGCTCTTCGCCGAGTCGAGCTTCGCCTACATCGACGAGCTCTCAGCCGAATCCGCCGAGGGCTTCGCGGAGGAGCAGGCCGCGCGAGCGGGTGAGGAGGACCGGCGGCGCGCGACGCTGCTCGAG
>JACCWH010000233.1 GCA_013697735.1 Trueperaceae bacterium
GGGCGCGGTATGCGTCGGCGTTCGTGCGCGAACTCGTGGGGGGGAAGCGGTCGACCTGCCAGACGTGGTCGCGGCAGGAGAGGCCGACACAGCCGACTCCGCCGCCCCGTGCGCCGACGACGGCGTGGTGGGTCGCGACCGGTTCCGGCTCACCGCGCACGGCGGGGTCGAGGAGCGCGTCACTGCGTTCACGCGCCACCGAGCACCTCCACGTCGTGGGGTCCGCGCAGGGCGTCGCGCACACGGCGCGCGGGCACCACGGCGCCCCCGAGCAGGACCGTGAGCTCGTGCAGGGCCTCCGTGTGCTCGCCGGGCGCGAGCGCGAGATGGTGGGGGAGACGTTCGTCGAGCATCTGCGCCACCACCTCGTCCGCTCGGCGTGCTACTCCGTCCCACTGCAGGGCGTGCCACCAGCCGCGCACGCCGTCGAAGCCGCGTTCGCTCGGATCGCCGAGGGTGCCGGAGAGCACCACGGCGCGCGCGCCGCCGTCGAGGAGCCGGAATCCCGTGGCGGGGCCCGGAGCGAGCGTCATGTCGCGGACCACGCCGACGCCGTCGCGATTGAAGTGGGTGGTGAGCCGCGTCCCGGAGGCCGCAGCGAAGGTTCGCGGTGCATTCCCGCAGTGCCAGAGCAGGAGCCGGTCGCGCTCGACGTCGAGATCGGACAGGTCCATGAGGGCGCTCGGAGCGTCGGCGGCGGCCTGCAGCGCGAGCATCGACACGGCGCCCATGACGTCCCCTTCGCAGGCGGTGGGCAGGCGGCGGTCGGCCATGGCGCCGACTGCCGCGCACGCCATGCCGCCGCAGCGCTCTGGGAACTCGGGCCAGCAGCGCAGCGCCAGCGCGTCGTACCCGCCGTCGCGCGCGAGCGTGGCGAGAGCGAGCTCCGTGCGGGCCGCAACGAGCAGGTGCTCGCGGGGGGCCTCGAGCTGTTCCATGCGCGCCCAGGCGTCGGCGTGCGCCTCGACGTCGCGGTCGCTCGGGCGCGCCATGACCTCGTAGAGTTCGCGGAGTTCGAGGGTCGCGACGTGGACGCCTGCGAGGGCGGGGCGTTCCTCGAGGCCGTAGAAGTGGGGAGCGGTTCCGCCGATCTGGAGGACTCGTGCGTCCGCGAGGGCAACGAGGGCGTGTAGCGCGCGCGTGGTGGTGGTGAAGCGGCGCCGGAGGGGAGCGTCTCCGGGAGCGCCGAAGAACCACTTGGTCGTCGCTGAGGGCGGCCGCGAGATGTGGGTGTGATCGAGGTATGACAGCGTCATGTTCAGACCACACACGCTGTTGAGCGGGAGCGGGTCGGCGTCGGGACGGGTACCGGGTCGGCGTCCTGCCAATCCTTCACGCTCGGGCACGGCCCAGACACCGACGTGCCGGTGTGCGCGAAGCAGGGGCGCCATCAGGTCGCCCGTCGCGAACGTGGCGTGGAGGAGGAGGAGGTAGTCGAGATCGCACCCCTCGGCCCAAGCCGCGGCGCGCGTCGCTTCCTCCGCGTCGTCGACGAGGTTCGGAGCGGCCACGAGGTCGAACCCGAGCGCCGGCCCCTCCTCCTCGAGCCACACGCGTGCGCGTCGAGCGACGTCCTCTGCGTCGCCCTTGAAGGCGGCGCGCACGACCGCGATGAATCCGATGCGCAAGGGCCGTCTGGCGCGCGTGGACGGGAGTCCGTTCACCCCTTCACCCCACCGGCGGTGAGCCCGGCGATGATCCGTTGCTGGAACATCAAGATGACCGCGACCAGCGGAAGCACCCCGATGGTGATCGCGGCGCTGATGACCGCCCACGGGAAGGCGAACTCCCCCTGGTACATGGTGATCCCGACGGGCACCGTTCGCATGGTGAGCGCCGTGTTGAACGTCAGCGCCAACAGGAATTCGTTCCACGAGTTCACGAAGATGATGATCCCGGCGGTGACGATGCCCGGAGCCGATACGGGCGCGATCACGCGGAAGAGTGTACCGACGCGCGTACAGCCGTCGATGAGCGCGGCGCTCTCGAGGTCCTTGGGGATGAGTTGGAAGAAGCTGGTGAGGATCAGCGTGGCGATGGGGAGTGAGAGCGCCACGTAGGGGATGATGAGCGCCCAATAGGTGTTGAGCAGGTTGGGCCCCACCACCACGCTCGGCAGGAAGGTCATGCCGAGATCGTGGAGGAAGCCCACGAGGGGTGAGAGCCCCGGGATCTCGGTGCCGAGGAACATGCGGTAGAGGGGCACCAGCAGGACCAGGGCCGGGAACATGCTCGTGATCACGATACCGGTGAGCAGCGTTCGTCGATAGGGCATCGCCAGTCGCCCGAGCGCGTACCCGGCGAGCGCGGCGAAGAGGACGCACACGAGGGTGGCGCTTATCGAGACGACTGCCGAGTTGAGGAGGAAGCGAGCGAACGGGAGTTGATCGAAGACCTGCACGTAGTTCGAGATCGTCGGGTCTTGTGGCACGTAGGTGATCGGCACACGGATGAGCTCCCGTTCGCGTTTGAACGACGTGAGCATCATCCACACGAGCGGGAAGGTGCCGTTGACCACCAACAGCGTGGTGCCGACGAGGACGAGCGCGCGGGTGCCTATTCCGGAGCGCTGCATCAAGCGTCCGTGTAGATCCACCGCAAGTAGACCACGGTGATCACGAGGCTCATGACGAAGAGGGCGACGGAGAGGGCGGCCGCGTAGCCGAGGTTGAGACTGTTGGTGGTGCTCGTGATGTAGATGCCGAGCGTTTCGAGGCTCCGCCCGGGACCCCCGCGCGTCATCGCGTAGGGGATGTCGAACGTCTGGATCGCGGTGAGGGTTCGGAAGATGAGCGCCACGGCGATAGCGGGCTGCAGCAGCGGCAGGGTGATGGCGAAGAAGCGCTGCACGCCGTTGGCGCCGTCGACCTTGGCGGCTTCGTAGAGGCTCCCGTCGATCGACTGCAGCCCGGCGAGCAGGATGAGGCCCACGAACGCCGACGTGGCCCAGATGATCGTGATGGTGGTGGCGACGATGGCAGGGTCGGAGCGGGCGAGCCAGAGCGGCCCCTCGATCCCGACGCGTGCGAGCAGGTCGTTGATCACGCCGCTCGTGGAGTTGAAGAGCCAGGCGAACATGATGCCGACCAGCACACGCGGCATCGCCCAGGGGATGAGGAGTGCGATGCGCACGAGCCAGCGCCAGCGCGACTCGACGTTCGCGAGGAGCGCGAGCGGAAGACCGACGAGGAACGAACCGACAACGCTCGCCACCACGAGCAAGAGCGTGATGGAGAAGCTGTTCCAGAAGCGCCCGTCGTTCCAGCGCCCCCCCTCGCCGGGATGGAAGCCGAGGAGCACGCCCGCGACGAGGGCGAGCGCGAGTGTCCACCAGATCGCCGAGGAGCGGCGCATCCAGCCGCGGTTCGCGGCGACCACGAGGCCGACGATCGCAGCGAGACCCGCGAGGCGCCAGCCGAGGAGATGCCGGAGGTCCCACGTCATCTCCGTGCCCCAGAGCATCCGTCCGTAGTGCTCGACGCCGATGAATGGGCGCCCCCGGGCGGGAAGGTTGAGCCGTTCGAAGTGGAGCGACTGCCAGAGGACCTGGAGGATGGGCCAGAGCATCACCAGGATCAAAACGGCCGCGGTGGGTACGAGCAGGAGGAAACCGAGCTGCGCTTCGCTCGGGTTCCCGGTGCGGAGCCGGCGCCAGAAGCCGGGCTTGCGATAGTGGGTTCGTGGTGCCGTGGTCGCCACGTGGATACCGTCCAGTGATCGAAGTAGATAGGGGCTCGTGCGTGAGAGGGAGCGTGCTCGAGATCTCCGTGGGCGCCCGAGAGG
>JACCWH010000008.1 GCA_013697735.1 Trueperaceae bacterium
CTGCTACTCAGGCGAGGCTGCCAGTGGGTCGGTCCACTGCAAGTTCCGTGGAACGGGACTTCGACCGACCCCATCACCGTTGGCGCGTACGGGGTGGGCGATCGACCGGCAATCCGTGACTCGAGCGCGAACCACGTGAACATCTCGGGGTCGTACCTGATCATCGAACAGCTTCAAGCGTTCACGACCGCCGGTACGCTCCCCGTCGATCGGGGCTGCGCCAACCAACCCGTCGCCTGGCGAACGGGTTTCACGCTGCAGAGCAGTGCGCATCACGTCACCATCCGACACTCGCTCGCATTCGGTAACACGGCCGGCATCCACGTCGGCCGCGGAGCGCATCACAACCGGATCTTGCACAACGAACTCCGCGACAACGTCGTCCTGAGCCGCAACACCGTCGGCGGCGACGACGACTCGGGCGCCTGGGGCATCGTCTTGAACGGCTCGGACAACGTGATCGCGAACAACCGCTTCAGCAACAACTTCGCTTGGTGCTCCTACGACTATGGTCAGGAGGGGGCATCGATCGAGATCTACGAGGCGCAGCGGAACCTCATCCATCACAACGTGTCGATCGACGATGCGACCTTCATCGAGGTGGGGTCATCGCGCACGCGCGCTTCGCAGGACAACGTGATCGCGTACAACACCTACACCACGGGCCGACCCATCGCCGAGTTTCTCGTCGTGCACGCCGGCGGATCGTTCGGGCCGACCGTCCGCACCGAGGCGTACAACAACACCGTGTACCTACCGCACACCGATAGGACGCAGGGCGTCGTCTGCCACGCCGGCTGCGGTCCGGACATCATGACGCTGCGCAACAACGTGCTCGTCGTCGGTTGGAAGGCGTTGTACGCGGACGGAGCGTTCAACGAGTCGAACAACCTCTACTGGCGCCCGGGTGGCCGCACGCTCGTGCAGTTCTTCGGTGGATCTTCGATGAGCTCGACGTCGATGATCGTGGATCCGGGCTTCGTCAATCCCTCGCTCCTCGACTTCCGCGTGCAGGACCGTAGTCCGGTGATCAACGCGGGGACCACGATCCCCGTGACGTTCGCCGCCGACGCCAACGGCCAGCCTGTGCCCCAGGGCGCCGCCCCCGACATCGGGGCACACGAATTCCAGGGCGGTTTCATGGCGGCGCGGGCACCGTAGGATCTCTGGCTGGGCGAGCCGCAGTGGTGGCTCGCCCAGCCAAGGTGCCGGACGTGGTCGGTCTAGCTGCTCACCCGGCGTCGCTCCACGCAACCTCGCGCTCCACCAGGTCACCGTAGGCCGGGAGCGTCAAGAACTCCTCGAACGTCTCTCGGAGCACGAGGGTATCGAGGAGCTCGGCCGCGCGGCGCACGTTCGCGCCCCCAGCGCCGGCCTCTTCGAGTCGGGCGAGTTCCGCGTCGCGCATCTCGACGTAGAGGCGCTCGTCGACCACGCCTCCGTCGTCGAGCGGCACGCCCCGCACGATCCACTGCCAGAGCTGAGCGCGACTGATCTCGGCGGTGGCGGCGTCCTCCATGAGATTGTCTATCGCCACGGCGCCGTTGCCGCCGAGCCAGGCGGCAACATACTGCAACGCCACGCTCACGTTCGCCCGTACCCCTTCGCGCGTGACGGCGCCGTCGGGGGTGGTGGTATCGAGGAGGTCGTTCGCACCCACGCGACGTTCGGGACCGGGAGCGTGCTTCTGGTGGGGCGAATCGCCCAGCACCGCGCCGAACGCCGCCTCGGCGACGCCCACGAGGTCGGGGTGGGCGACCCAGGTCCCATCGAAGCCCTTCCCGGCCTCGAGCTCCTTGTCGTCTCGGACCTTGAGAATGGCGTGCTCGTTGACGACCGGATCGCGACGGCTGGGGATGAAGGCCGCCATCCCGCCGATGGCGTGGGCTCCGCGGCGGTGGCAGGTCTGGACGAGGAGGTCGGCGTAGGCGCTCATGAATGGCACGCGCATGGTCACCTGCGCACGATCGGGCAGGATCATGTCGTCTCGGCTCCGGAACTTCTTGATCACGCTGAAGATGTAGTCCCAGCGGCCGGCGTTGAGGCCGCTCGCGTGATCGCGCAGTTCGTAGAGGATCTCGTCCATCTCGAACGCCGCCAGGATCGTCTCGATGAGCACGGTGGCGCGAATCGTGCCCCGCGGAATCTCCAGCGCGTCCTGAGCGAACTCGAAGACGTCGTTCCAAAGCCGCGCTTCCTCGCGGCTCTCGAGCTTGGGCAGGTAGAAGTAGGGTCCGCTCCCGCGAGCAAGGAGCTCGTGGGCGTTGTGGAAGAGGTGGAGGCCGAAGTCGAAGAGGGAGCCCGAGACGGGCACACCGTCGACGTGCACGTGCCGCTCGTCGAGGTGCCAACCACGAGGCCGAACCTTGAGCGTCGCGAGCCGATCGCCGAGCGCATACGATTTGCCGCTGGCAGGGTCGGTGAACGTCATCTCGCGCCGCACCGCGTCGCGAAGGTTCACCTGCCCCGCCACCACGTTCCCCCACGACGGGGCGAGCGAATCCTCCAGATCAGCCATGAAGACGCGCGCGCCGGAGTTCAGCGCGTTGATCATCATCTTCCGGTCGACCGGGCCGGTGATCTCTACGCGGCGATCCTGTAGGTCGGCGGGCGTGACGGCGACCTGCCAATTCGACTCGCGGATCCCGACCGTGTCGGATCGGAAGGACGGCAGCTCCCCGGCGTCGAACGAACGTTGACGCTCGTCGCGCCGCGCCAGGAGTTCTTGCCGTCGCCCTTCGAACGCGTGGTGGAGCGACTCGACGAAGTCGAGGGCTTCCTGTGTGAGGATCACGTCGGCGGCGTTGGAACCGGTCGCGAAGGGCGCGTGTTGCAGGGGCATGGGTATGACCTCTCTCGAGCCTGTCGCGACTCGCGCCGCGGGGTGTGCGGACGGATGGTGCCGACGGCAATCGTAGGCAGTATGTCGCCATCGTGTCAACAGACGGAATGGCTTTCCGTTCTATGGAACCACCCGTCGGATGTGCCATCATGCACGGCATGGCAGATCCTCCACCCGACCGGGCGCCGAAGCGCCGCAACGAAGGGGTCCGCGCGCTCGACCGCGGGCTCGCGATCCTGGGTGAACTCGGGGCGGGCACGCCGCGAACCCTCAGCCAGATCGCGAGCGCCCTCGACCTCCCGTACAGCACCACGCATCGGCTGCTCGACACCCTAGCGGCGCGCGGCTTCGTGCAACAGAGCCAACCGCACGGCCCCTACGCCATCGGTGTCCGCACCTTCGAGATCGGCTCGAGCTACGTGCGGAGCGGCCTCACGGAAGCAGCGGATCCCGCCATGGTGGCGCTGATGGAGGACCTCACCGAGACGGTCAACCTCGCCGTGCGCGACGGCGCCGACGCGATCTACCTCCACCAGGTGGAGGGGCGCCAGAAGGTCAGGATGTTCACCCGCGTCGGCGCACGTGCGCCGCTCCACTGCAGTGGCGTGGGTAAGGCGCTCCTCGCGTGGGAGGAGCGCAGCATGCTCGACGCGCTCGCAGCAGGCGGCACGTTCGATCGCTACACCCCCAACACCCGAACGACCGCCGAAGGGCTTGCCGGCGACCTCGATACCACCTGCGCGATGGGCTACGCGGTCGACCTCGAGGAGTACGAGCTGGGCGTCCGCTGCGTGGCGGCGCCCGTACGCGACGCTGGCGGACGCACGGTGGCTGCCATCTCCGTCTCCGCCCCGCTGGGGCGCTTCGGCGACGACCGCCTCCACGCCATCGGCGAACAGCTCGTTCGCTGCGCCGCCGACGTCTCGCGTCGGCTCGGTTGGTCGCCCGGCTGAGCGCGCGTCAGTTCGACCGGTGGACCGGGTTGCGCAGGCGGCCGATCGGTTCGATGGCGCACTCGACCACGTCGCCGTGGCCGACCATGCCCGCGCCGGCGGGGGTGCCGGTCAGCAAGACGTCCCCGGGCGAGAGTGTCATGAAGCTCGACACGTAGGCGATCATCTCGGCGACGCCCGTGATCATGCGATCGAGTCCCGCTCGCTGGGCTCGTTCCCCGTTCACGTACGCCTCGACCATGATCGCGTCGAGGTCGACGTCGGTCTCGATCGCCGGTCCGAGCGGACAGAACGTGTCGAACGACTTGCTGATCGTCCAATGCCCATCGGGATGGTGGAACTCCTGAGCGGCGAGGTCGTTCGCCACGGTGTAGCCGAGCACTCCGTCGAGCGCCTCGGACGCCGACACGCCGCGCACCGTCCGCCCCATCACCACCGCCAGCTCCGACTCGAATTTGACCGTGTCGATCCCGTCCGGCAGCACGATCGCGTCGTCCGGGCCGATCACGCTCGAGATCGGCTTGAAGAAGAGGATGGGGAGCGCCGGCGCCTCGGGCACCCGCTCGCCGTCGGCGACGAAGTTCTTGCCGATGCCGATCACGTTGCGCGGTACCAGTGGTGCCAGCAGACGGAGTTCGGCGAGGTCGTGCGCCCTCCCCGTACGCGCTCCCGGCTCGAGCACGTCGCCGCCCACCTCGAACACGCGTTCGCCTTCGACCACGCCCGTGCGGGGCCACGCCTCGGCGCCGGCGGCGGTCGCGAGGAACCTGACGAACCTCACGAGATCACCCGGGCGGTCGCGCGCTCCGCAGCGGTAACGGTGCTCGGGGTGCTCGACGTGGACGTGATCGGATACGACATGGTGGACCTCCTGGTGGCGTGCCGCCGGGGCGCACGACGTGCTCGGACGCCCTAGACTGCGGACTCAGGGCTCTTCGCGGACGTCGGGCGTCCCGCGTGACCGCGCGAACGTACCGCGCCACGCCACATGCCGCGGAGCGCCGGGCGCACGAGCATCCCGACGAGCGACTTGATGCTGAAGAGCGCGCCGATCGACGTCGCGGAGAACGCGAGGGTGGCCACGTGCAGGGGGAGGAAGGTCGACTGGACCGAGAGCGCGAACCCCACCCCGCGCTGGCGACGACCGCCATGCCGATGCCGCCGATCCCGAGTAGGCGCAGCACCTCGCCCGTGGCGTGGAGCTCCTCCGAGACCGCGCCGCCATCTCGTCGCGCCTCCCGCCCGACGGTCACCACGAAGACGACGAGGCTCACGCTCGCGACGCCTCCCGCGATCGCGAAGGCCGCGGCGAAGCCCAGCACGTCGGCGCTCAAGCCGGCGACGAGGGGTCCGACGAACTTCCCCCCCCGACTGGAAGCCGTAGTACCAGCCGTAGTCGCGCAGTAGCCGGCGTGGATCCTCCTCCGCGCCCACGCGACTCTGTGCGGCGAGCACCATCATGAGCTGCGCGAGGCCGAGCACCAACTGCGTCGCGGCGAGGGCTGCGATCGTTCCGAGGAGCGCCACGTCGAAGTCCGGACTGCGGGCGCGATTGGAGGCGTGGTTCGGATCACCCATCACCCCCGCGTCCGCGGATCGAGCATGTCGCGCAGACCATCACCGATGAAGTTGAACGCCATCACGAGTGTGGCGATCGCGAGGCCCGGGAAGAGCCACATCCACCACTGATCGAAGAAGTGGATGCCGATCGAGATCATTCGACCCCACTCGGGAGAGCTCGGCTCCGGACCGAGCCCGAGGAACGAGAGCCCTGCGAAGAGCAGGATCGCGTTGCCGATGTCGAGCGATCCGAAGACGACCACCGGTGCGACGCTGTTCGGTAGCAACGTCCGGAAGAGGAGGTAGGGATTCTTGGCGCCGAGGGCGCGGGCGGCGTCGACGTATTCGGCCGTCTTCGCCTCGATGATGAGGCCCCTGGTGAGTCGAGCGTAGTCCGTCCAGCGGACGATCACGAGTGCGATCACGGCGTTGCGGATGTCGGGTCCGAGCGCCGCGGTGATCGCCATCGCCAAGATGATCGTCGGGAAGGCCATGAAGAGCTCGGTGACGCGCATCATGACTTCGTCCCAGACGCCGCCCACGAAGCCCGCGATGGCGCCGATGAGCCAGCCGAAGATGCCGTTGATGACGATCACCGCGAGCCCTGCCGGAATGGTGATGCGCCCGCCGTAGAGCACGCGGCTCAGGATGTCGCGGCCGAGCTCGTCGGTGCCGAGCAGGTACGTCTCGTTCGGGGCTTGGAGACGGTCGCCGATGTGCTGCTCGAGCGGATGGAAGGGCGCGATGACGGGCGCGAGCAGCGAGAGCGCGATCCATGCGATCACCACCGCTGCGCCGACGATCACCTCGGGGTGCCGCCGGAGTTGCCGGAAGCGTCCGGGAGTTCGTGCCTTCGACGGGGACGCTGGCGCGATGGGCGTCGTGATCATCTCAGGAGTACCGTATCCGCGGGTCGAGGAAGAAGTAGAGGATGTCGACGATGAAGTTGGCGATCACGTAGATCACGGCGATGAGCATGCTCACGCCCATGATCGCGGGGAAATCCTGCGAGGTCGCGGCCCGGTAGGCGTAGCGGCCGATGCCCGGCCAGGCGAAGATCGCCTCGGTGAGCACGGCACCTGCGAGGAGGTTGCCGTAGAGCACGCCCAGGAGCGTGACCACCGGGATGAGGGCGTTGGAGAGACCGTGCCGCAACACGACGAAGACCTCGAGCTGCCCCTTGGCCCGCGCCGTCCGGATGTAGTCCGTGTAGAGGACCTCGAGGAGCGACGAACGTGTGATGCGCGCGATGATGCCCGAGACGTACATGCCGAGCACCAGGCTCGGCAGGACGAGGTGCGATACGGCATTCCGAAAGGTCGCCCATTGCCCCGCCAGCAGCGCATCGACGGTGAACAGGCCCGTGACGTGCGGCGGCCGAGCGAGCAAGAAGCCGAGTCGTCCCGGCCCCGCGACCCAGCCGAGCTCCGCGTGCAGCACGGTGAGGCCGATGAGGGCCAAGAGGAAGACCGGGAAGCTGACTCCGATCAGCGCGAAGACGCGCACGACGTAGTCGATCGCGCTGTTGCGCCACACCGCGGAGACGATTCCGAAACCGACGCCGAGGAGGAGCCCGACGAAGATCGAGGCCGTCGCGAGTTCGACGGTGGCGGGCAGGAACTGCCGGAGGTCGGCGAGCACCGGGTTGTTCGTCCTGATCGACACACCCATGTCCCCCCGCAAGAGGTTGCCGAGGTACGTGAGGTACTGGATGTGCAGCGGTCGGTCGAGGCCCCACTTCTCGCGAAAGGCGGCGACGAGCCGCTCGTTGTTGAGCGCACTCTGAGGCAAGTTGGCGTTGATGGGGTCGGCAGGGATCGCGTTGGCGATCAGGAATGCCACCACGGTGATACCGAGCACGAGAGGGACCGCGAAGAGAACGCGCCTGAGGACGTACTTGTAGAGGGGCATCCAGACCTAGCTCGACGTCGAGAGACGTGGGAGCGGACGAATCCCGTCCGCTCCCACCGGTGTACGGGCGCGTGCGTCAGTTCGAGCGGCGCAGCAGGGCGAGGTCCAATCCCCATTGCGGGTGCCAGAGGTAGCCCTCGATGTCGGCGCGGAAGGCGGTCTGGACGGCCGGCACGTTGAACGGGGCGAAGGCGCTCTCCTCCTGCGCGAAGTCCTGCAGCTCGGCGAAGAGCTCGAGCCGAACGTCGGGGTCGGTCTCCTGGTTCGATCGGCGGATCAGCTCGAGGACGTGCGCATCGACCATGTCCGGCATCCACCGAGCGCGCTCGCCGGCCACCTTGCCGCCGGGCAGGAACTCCAGGAAGTCGACCGGGTCGAGCTTGTCGGGTCCCCAGAACCAGTAGGCGAAGCCCTGCTGGCCGCTCCGGTAGCCCTCGAGGGCGACCTGAACTTCTCCGGGCAACAGGCGAACGGTGATGCCGATCTCGGCGAGGTCCGCCTGGATCTTCTGGGCATTGGTGCTGAGGCTGACCCCTGCAAAGGTCATGTCGGGGTACTGCAACGTGACCTCGAAGCCGTCTGCGTACCCCGCTTCGGCCATGAGCTCGCGGGCGCGTTCCAGATCGCGCTCCATCGCTTGGTCCTGACCGTATGCGCCGGCGAGCCCGATCCACATGTTGCTTGCGGGTGTGACGCTGCCCGCCCACAGGTTGCGGAACCCCCCGTAGTCCAGTGCGTACCGGACGGCGCGTGCGACGAGTGGGTCGGCCATCGGGCCGCCGATGTCGGGATCGCGGTTCATGAGCAGGAAGTGCGTCCAGCGGCCGGGGCCGAGGAAGATCTCGATATTCGGGTCGCTCTCGAGCGCGACCACCTGGTCGGGCGTGAGGTCGGTGGCGAGATCGATGTTGCCGGACGCGAGCGCGACGCGCTGCGTGGCGGCCTCGGGGATGTTGACGATGATGACGCGGTCGAAGAAGGGCTGCTCGCCCCAGTAGGCCTCGTTGCGGACGAGCACCGTGCGGTCCTGCGGCGTCCAGCTCTCCAGGACGTAGGGGCCGGTACCGGCCGACGTCTGGTTGAGGTAGCGCTGCGCCGTATCCGACTCGGCGGCGTCCTCGGCGTCGGTGCCACCATTGGCGCGGACGACCTCGGCATTGGTCACGGAGAAGGCGGTGTTGGCGAGCTCGGCGAGGAACGACGGGCGCGGGCCCACCAGCGTGATCGCGACCGTGCGCTCGTCGACGGCCTCGAGCGACGCGATCGGGTCGGCGAGGAACGACGGCTGCGCACGGACGTTCTTGAGCCGGTTGAAGGAGAACACGACGTCGTCGGCGGTGAGCGGATCGCCGTTGGTGAACGTGACGTCGTCGCGCAAGGTGAAGGTGTAGACGACGCCGTCCTCGGAGATCGACCACGAAGACGCCAGGAGCGGTTCGATCGAGCTGGCGTCTGCGTCGGGGAAGGTCACGAGCGTGTCGTACGCGACGCGGTTGACCATACCGCTGGTCGGGTTGAAGGCGTGGGCGGGATCGTACGCCTCGGTGATCTCGGCGTGGCCGATGACGATCACCTCTTCCGCCTGCGCGTGGCTCCAGCCGACGGTGCTCAGCAGGAGGAGCGCGCCGAGAAGCAGCACCCCTCGCGGGACGGACACCGGGAATCCCAATGGCATAGTCATCAATGCTTCTCCTCTACAGCCGTGTGAACTGGCCCACATCGTATACTCTCACGATCCCGACGATGAACGCCGCAAGGGGGCCCGTGGAACACCGACGACGATTGAGCGCCTTCCAGGAGCGTCTCGCCGACGTGGCTGACCTCGCCTTCTTCCCGCGCTCGGCCGACCTGCACTACCTCACCGGCGTGCCGCGTGACGTGCCGAACTTCGGCGCCGTGCTGCATCCGGGCGACTGGCTCGAGGGGGCGTGGCTCACACCCACGGACGGGCCCCTCCTCGCACTTCCGCGGATGACGGCGGAGTTCGGTGGCCTCGCCGAATCGAGCGGCGCCACCGTGCACGTGCTCCCCGATCACGGCGACGCCCGGGAAATGGTGCGCGGCTTCCTCACGTCGTTCTCGCTCCCCGAAGCGCCGCGGATCGCGATCGGCGACGCCACGCGCGGTGCGACGGTGAGCGAACTGCAGTCCCTGCTGCCACGCGCGACGTTCGTCTCGGCCACCGAGGTACTGCGCCCGCTACGAACGATCAAGTCCGAAGACGAGACCGCTACGATGCGCCGCGCCGGCGCGATCACCGAAGCCGCCTTCGGCGACGTCCTCACGAAGCTCGTGCACGGCATGAGCGAACTCGACATCGTCAGCGAGGTCGACTACCAGCTGCGGCGACATGGCTCGCTCGGTCCCTCGTTCACCACGTCGCTCTACAATTCGGGGCCGAACCACCCGCTGCTCTTCGGACAGCGCGAGGCGACGTGGAAGCGCACGCTCACGCCGCCGGTCTCGATCCTCTTCGACTTCGGCGCGATCCTCGACGGCTACTGCTACGACTTCGGGCGCACCGTCTTCTTCGGCGAACCCGGCGAGGAGTTCGAGGCGATCTTCCGGCTCGTGATGGCGTCCCAAGCGGCGGGCATCGCCGCGCTCCGCGTCGAAGGCACTGCCGCCGACGCCGACGGGGCCGCTCGGCGCGTGATCGTCGAGGGCGGGCACGGACCGGCCTTCCGCCACCGCCTCGGTCACGCGATCGGCATGGACGTGCACGAACCGCCCTTCCTGACGGCTGGCGACCCGACCGTCCTGCGCGAGGGCATGCTCTTCACGGTGGAGCCGAGCATCACACGGTTCGACACCTTCTCGGCGCGCGTCGAGGACGTGGTGGCGGTGGGTCCCGACGGCGGCACGCCGCTCACGACCGGGTTCCGGGAGCTGTTGGTGATCGAATAATGCAAGAACGGACGTCGGCGGCACGCACCGGCCGGCGTCCCGGAGTACCGGAGCACGCTACCGACCGTGTTCGACGGCGCTACCCGGCCACGACCCCCGCAACCGCCCGCTCGAACCCCTCGAGCGATCGCTCCACCATGGCGTCGCTGGCGGTGAGCGAGAGGCGGAAGTGGCCGGGCATCTCGAACACGCTCCCTGGCAGCACGTAGATGCCACGCTCGGCGAGCACGTCGGCGAACGCCATGTCGTCCCCCAGCGGCGAGCGCACCACCAGGTAGAAGGTTCCTTCGGGCACCGTCACCTCGTAGCCCATGCCCGACAGCGCCGCCACCAGGTGGTCGCGCCGTCGCTGCAGCGCCTCGATGTCGATCGACATCGTGTCGATCTCGGCGAGCGAGTGCTGCAGCAGCGCATTCGGGAACGCGAACCCGGTCGTGAGTTGTGCGGCGAGGATGGCGTCGCGGAGCACGGGGCGCTCACGCATCGCGGGCGGGAGCGCGATGAAGCCGATGCGCTGACCGGGTGTGAGCAGCGTCTTGCCGTACGTGTAGATGAGCAGCGTGTCGTCGTAGTACGCCGTCGGGCTCGGGAAGTCGCGGCCGTCGAAGAGGATGCGGCTGTAGGCCTCGTCGGAGAGGAGGTAGATGCGGCGCCCGTGACGCTCGGCGGCCTCACGAAGGAGCGTCGCGAGGGCCTCGAGCGTCTCGCTCGGCACGATCTTGCCGGTCGGGTTGTGCGGGGAATTGACGATGATCGCGCGCGTCCGGCTCGTGATCGCGGCCGCGATCGCGCCGAGGTCGAGGTCGAAGGTGTTCGGGTCGACGTGGACGCGGACGGGCGCGGCGCCCGAAGCGACGATCATCGACTCGTAGAAGAACCACGGCGGGCTCACGAACACGACCTCGTCGCCGTCGTCGACGAGCGTCGCGAGCGCCACGCTCAGGGCCGCGAACGCGCCGTTCGTGAGGAAGACGTCCTCCTCCTCGAAAGGGAGCCCCCGGAGTCGACGGAGCGACTCCGTAACCACGCGGCGCCCTTCGACCTCGCTGAGCTTGTACGCGAACCAGTTCGGGTCGCGCGGCGGCAGATTCGCCTGCAGCGCGCGCACGTACTCCGGCAGCGGCAGTTCGTGCGGGTTCCCGAATACGTAGTCGCACGTTGCGGGGTCGCGCGGGTCCCGTCGGCTCCACGCCGAGTCCCCCACGAACCGCAGGAACGGCGTCATCGCCGACGACACCCTCATGATGCGTTCGGATACGGCGTGTCCAGCCATGTGTTACCCCTCTCCTGGCGAACGACCCGTCGGGAGGCGGCGCCGCTCCCGGCGACCGGCCGCCCGGGTTCGCACTGGGCGCATGATACGGATGCGGAGAGGAGTGGGGGCGGCCGAACCCTTCGGCGTCGTTCAGCCCTTGACGGACCCCGCCAACAGCCCGCGGATGAAGTACCGCCCCAGGACCACGTAGATGATCAGCGTCGGCAGGGCCGCCAGGATCGCACCCGCCATCGGCAGGTTCCAGCGCACTGCTTCGCCCCCCGCGAGCTGCGCCAGGGCGACGGTGATCGGCTCGGTCGCGCTGCGCGTGAGCGTCACCGCGAACAGGAACTCGTTCCAGATCTGCGTGAACTGCCAGATCACCACCACCACGAATCCCGAAACCGACAGCGGGAAGACGATCCACCAATAGAGCCCGAAGAAGCCGGCGCCGTCGATCTTGCCGGCCTCGAGCATCTCGTCGGGGATCTCGGCGTAGAAGTTGCGAAAGATCAGCGTCGTGATCGGCAAGCCGTAGACCACGTGGGTGAGTACCAACCCCTGGAGCGTGCCGTAGAGCCCGATGTCGCGCAGGAACCCGAAGAGCGGGATCAGGATCGCCTGGTAGGGGATGAACATTCCGAAGAGCATGAGCGGGAAGATCACGTTGGCGCCCCGGAACCGCCACTTCGAGAGCACGTAGCCGTTCAGCGAGCCGAGGACGGCGGCGATGGCGGTGGCGGACACCGCGAGCACCATGCTGTTGCGCAGCTTGGGAGCGAACGCCTCCCAGGCGATCACGAAGCTCTGCGGATGCCAGGTCTCGGGGAGGTGCCAGGCGGTCGCGAGTCGGATGTCGGCAGGCGCCTTGAAGGCTGTCACCACCACCAGGTAGACGGGGAGCAGGAAGAAGAGGGCACCCAGCACCAGCACGAGGTAGACGATCCAACGCGTGCTCACGGGCCTACGGCGATTGGTCATCGGCGCACTTCTCCGCGGAGGCTGGTCACGAGGTAGGGGATGATCACGGTGGCGACCATGAGCAGGAGCACCATCGCGATCGCGGCGCCATCGGCGAACTGGTTCGCGCGGAAAGCCCGGATGTACATGAGCAGCGCCGGCACGCTCGTGGTCGCAAGGTCCGGGCCGGTCATGGCGAAGATCAGGTCGAAGATCTTGAGGCTGACGTGGCCCAGGATGATCATCGCCGAGAGCGTGATCGGTCCGAGCAGCGGAAAGACGACGTAGCGGTAGACCTGCAGTTCGCTGCCTCCGTCGATGCGGGCGCTCTCGCGGAGTTCTTCGGGGACGCCGCGGAGGCTCGCGAGGTAGAGCGCCATGGTGTAGCCCGACATCTGCCAGATCGCGGCGATGATGATGCCCACGAGGGCGAGGTTGAAGCCACGCCCCTCCGGGAACGGCAGGAGCTCGATGCCGGGCGCACCCGTCGCCACCCAGGCGGAGAGCAGGGCGGCGGCGGCGGCGAGCGTCGCCGCGCGACCTCGTCGGCCCTCACGCCACGCCATCACCGTGAGGAGCACCAGCACCGCCGCGATCACCACCGCCGTGATGTCTGGTAGGGAGCGCCAGTCGAACGTCCAGATCCGTTCGCGCGAAGTGAGCCACGCGAAGTCGCCGCGCGGCAGCCCCACCAGCGTCGGCAGCACGTTGAGGCCGCCCTGCGGCTGCAACATCCAGCGCCAGACGGTCCCCGTCACGATGAAGGAGAGTGCGAATGGGAATAGGAAGACGGTACGGAAGAAGCCCTCCCCCTTCACGTCGCGATCGAGCGCGATCGCGAACACCAGACCGAGCCCGAGTGAACCGGCGATGAAGAAGGTCGTGAAGAAGAAGAGGTTGACGAGGTCCTGGCGGAAGCGCGACTCCAGGACGCCGGAGAAGAGACGGGCGTAGTTCTCGAACCAGACGAACTCGAGCCGTGGCTGCAGCGCGAGCGCCTGAGCGGGGTCGCGGCCCCAGTTCGTCAGCGATACGTAGAGGGTTTGGCCGATGAAACCGTAGACGAAGATCGCCAACAGGATCAACGACGGCGACAACATCAGGATTGCCGTGAGGCGGTCTCGGGTCAGTCGGCGCATCTCAGCGGATCGTACGGGCGGGCGCGGGAGCCCGCCCGTGGATCCGGTTCCGTTCCCTACCGACCGAGGGCCGTCTGGATCGCAACGGCTTCAGCCGCGCTGGCGGCCGCTTGCGCACTGCCGGTGTCGAGGAAGATCTCCATGACCGTCGCGAACTCGCTCATGAAGGACTCCTTGGCGGCGGTGCCGTGCACGAGGCTGCCGACCTGGCGATCGTTCGCGAAGTCCTCGGCAGCCGACTGTAGGTAGGCGTTGTAGCGACCAAGGTCGCTATCGAGCCGAGGGGCGATGGAACCCTTCAGCGGGTTGAAGGCGTCCTGCCCCTCGAGCGATCCCACCACGCGGAGCCAATCGATGGCCTCGTCGCGATTGGGCGCGCCGACCGGCAAGCCGAACGAATCGGAGAGCACCATGAACACACCATCGGTGCCCGGCGAGGCCGCCCAGCCCATGTCGACGCCCGGCTCGAGGCCGAGCGTGGTGACCATGTAGCCCGCGGCCCAGTCGCCCATCACGTTGAAGGCAGCGTCGCCGTCGACCACGCGGTCGGTCGCCTGCTGCCACGAGAGGCCGGAGGCGTCGTCGTTGGTGCAGTCCATCACCTCGCCGAAGCGTTCCCACGTCGCGACGACGCTCGGGTCGGTGAACGAGAGGTCACCCGTCCAGAGCTGGCCGTACGCGTCGGGCCCGAGTTCGGCGAGCGCGACCGACTCCCACAGGTGCTGGACGGTCCAGCTCTCGCCGACGACCAGCGGCGTCACGCCCTGGCCCTGCAGCGACGAGCACACCTCGAGGAACTCGTCCCACGTCGTCGGGACGTCGACACCCCACGCCTCGAGATTCTCGGGCACGAACCACATCACGTTGGAGCGGTGGATGTTGACCGGCACGCTCCATATCCCCCCGTCCGTGCTGATCAGGTCGATCAGGTCGGGCGGGAAGACGTCGAGCCAGCCCTCCTCCTCGAAGAGCCAGGTGAGATCCTCCATGCGGTTCGCGACCACCCAGGTGCCGATGAGCTCCTCGCCGGCGTGGACCTGGAAGGAGTCCGGTGGCTGCCCGCCGAGCATCCTCGTCTTGAGCACCGCCCGGGCCACCACGCCCGCGCCGCCGGTGACGGTGGCGTTCTCGACCACGACGTTCGGGTACTGCGCCTCGTAGAGCTCTATCAAGGCGTCGAGGGCTGGGCCCTCGTCGCCCGCCCACCAGGAGAAGATCTCGAGTTCCTGCGCGCTGGCCACGCTTAGGCCCACGCTCAACACGAACGCCAATAGTATCTTCATGCGCATACCTCTCCCTCTCGTGCACTGCACGTAAAGAACGTTCCATTGCCGTTGGAACCACGATCGACGGCCGAGACCTGCGGCTCAATCTCCTTTCGTGAGAACATACACCCGACGCGCGGCCTCGTTTCGATGATCGTAGTATGCATCATAGGAGGTCGCGCGATCGATGGACGCGCTCCGGTTGCGCGCCGGATGGCTGCGCCGGGGACCGTCAGCCCCTTCGCACCCGCTCGGCGAACGCCCGCTCCCGCTCGAGGGTTCGGGCGCGGCGCAAGGTCCGCGCGGCGCGGTGCACCTGCCCCTCGGGCGCACGTGGCGTATGGTCCTACCGTGAATGAGACCCCGCGACACGATTTCGACATCGGCCTGGTGCTGAGCGGCGGCGGTGCCCGCTGCTTCGCGCAGGTCGGTGCGCTGCAGGCCATCGAGGAGGAGGGGTTGCGCGTGTGCGCGATCGCCGCCAATTCGAGCGCCGCGATCATCGCCGCGCTCTACGCGAGCGGTCACGACGCGCGCTCCGTGGCCCTCATCGTTCGCGGCATCGACTACGAGAAGTTCTTCGACGCCGACGGCGCGACGGGCCTCATCGGCCACGACGGCGTGGAAGAGCTGCTGAAGGAGCACGCTCCCGACACGTTCGAGGAGCTCGAGATACCGCTCGCGGTACCCGCCGTCGACATCGAGCGGGCAGAGCTGATCGTGTTCAGGGAGGGGCCGCTGCGCCTCGCGGTCAGCGCCAGCAACGCCTTCCCAGGGCTCTTCACGCCGGTCGAGTACGAGGGGCGCCAGCTGCTCGACGGCGGCATCATCAACAACTTCCCGGTCGATCTCATCCGCGCCATGACCAGCCGCCCGATCCTCGCGGTCGACGTCCGCCCACCGGCCGCGCGACCGCTTCCGCTCGACAAAGAGGCGCCCGCATCGTTCCTCGGCAAGATCGGCAAACTCTTCTCACACGGCGTACCCGTCACCATCGACATCCTGATGCAGGCCTACACCATCACGCAGTCGCGACTCGTGGAGGTGACGGTCGCCATGCACCCGCCCCACGTCTGGCTGCGCCCGGAGCTGCCGCTCGAGTACGGCGTGCAAGACTTCTCGCGCTTCGACGAGGGCTTCGAGATCGGCTACCGCGCCGTGCGTGAAGCGGTCGGCCGCGGTGAGTTCGAGGTGCTGCGCCGGGGCGGCGAGTCCTGAGCGCGTGTCGAGTCGAGTACCGATCGAGGATCGTCAGGTCGTCGCGAACGGCCTGCGCTGCCATGCACTCGAGGCCGGCAGCGGACCTCCGCTCGTGCTGCTGCATGGCACCGCGATCGACTCCGCAACGCTGACCTACGGCCCGAGCCTGCCGCACCTCGCCGCGCATCACCGCGTGCTCGCGCTCGACTGGCCCGGCTACGGTGGCAGCGAGCACCCGCGCGCGCGGGCGACCATGGACGACACCGTCGAGCTCCTCGCCGGGTTCCTCGACGCGATGGGACTCGAGCGCGTGCACCTGGCCGGATTCTCGATGGGCGCCGCCGCCGGCATCGCCTTCGCGCTCCGGTTCCCAGAGCGCGTCGCCACACTCACCGCGATCGGCGCCTACGGTCTCGACGCGGGGCTCCCGGTGCCACTGCTTCCCTATCTCGCCATGCGCGTGCCGCGCTTGGGCCGGAGCGTGGTGTGGAGCCTCCGACGGAGTCGCCGACTCACGCGCCTCGTGCTCACGCATGTCGTCTTCTCGGATGGACGGCTGGTGAGCGAGGAGCTCGTGCGTGAGGTGCACGCACAGCTGCGGGCCCCGGAAGCGGAGCGGAGCTTCGTCGCCTGGCTTCATGGCGAACTCCGCCCCTTCGCGCTCGGCACCTCGTACGCCGAGCGTCTCCACGACGTGCGCGTGCCCACGCTCCTGCTGCACGGGCGAAACGACCGGGTCATCCCCTGGCGCAAGGCGAAGCGAGCGAGCGAGCGCATACCCGGAGCACGGCTCGTGAGCGTGCCCGGGTGCGGGCACTGGGTTCCGCGGGAGGCGCCGGAGGTATTCCGCCGGGAGCTGCTCGCCTTCACCCGATCGCGTAGCCCGGACGACGCCTAGAGGCACGGGCCGCCGCGACGTGGTTTCATCTCACGAGGGGCCTCCGGAGGTGCCATGACGTCCTCGTCCCATCCAGCGGGTACGCAGTCCGAACCGATCGTCCTCGGCTTCAGCGGCAGTGAGCGGGCCACGACCATCGGCGTCTCGTTGCCCACGCGCTTCGTCACGGGAGCGAGCGCGACGAACGCCTTGGAGGGTGACTGGGTCGACATGTACGGATCGTTCGACGCCTGCATCACACGGCTGCGCGAACTCGGCGTGCGCAGCGTCGAACTGCGCGACATCCGCGAGCACACCGATCCGGACGATGTGGTCCACGCACTCGACACCCTCCGCGACGCTGGCATGGGCGTGTCGCTCCACCTCTGGTTGCCGAACGAGGCCCACGAGCTCGATCCGCTCGCCTTCGAGGTCGAACGCGTCCTCGCCGCGGACGGTGTCACCGTGCGCGCCGTGTTGCACGGACATTCGGCACCTGACGAGGAGCACCGCAGCGACGCGGTCGACAGAACGGTGGATAGTCTCACCGCCCTGTGTGCCGCGCTGCGCGACCGCGATTCGCCCCTCGAGGTCGTGCTCGAGCTCTGCCGGCACAAGCCGGGCGGTCCGGTCGGAACCACGTACCACGAGCTCGTATCGATCCGCGATCGTGTGGGAGCGCCCGAACTCGGTCTCTGCTGGGACCTCGGCCACGCTCGCTCGAACCACGTGGCGCACGACTTCGATGCACTTCCGCGCGCCGACTTCCTCGCTTGCGTCCGCCATACGCACATCCACGACCTCGCCGTCGATGGCCGCACCCACGGCCCGCTCGCAGCCGCGACGGGCCCACTGCGCGAAGCGGTGCGCCTCCTCGCACGGAGCGGCTACCACGGGATCTACGATCTCGAGCTCGAGCCGAGGCGTTGGGGCATGCCGCCCCGAGAGGCGCGCAGCGCGGTGGAGCGGAGCGTGGGGATGCTGCGCGAGATGCTCGAGGGGGCCGAGTAGCCTGGAACGCGTCCGTCGCAGGCGAGCCGAGGATGCTGGATGGTACGATGCATCACAATCAATGGAGATGTCAGCACCGCGACGACTGTTCCACGTCGACGTCCACGACATTCGAGGGGTCGATCTCCTGCCCCGTCGCGGGTGACCGCGATCGTCACCACCACGCGCACGTGTACGAGTTCACTCCGAGGGGCACCATCATGAGACGATTCATCACCACCGTGAGCGCGCTGTTCGTCGCGATCGCTGCGCTCGCTACGAACGTCGGGGCGCAGGAGTACCCGTGGAACCCGACGCGCCCGATCACCATCATCGTGCCGTGGGCGGCCGGCGGCGCTACCGACCAACTCGTGCGGGTCATCGCCTCCGAGCTCGAGGACGAGCTCGACCAGAGCGTCGTCGTGGTCAACCAGCCCGGAGCGTCGGGATCGATCGGCACCAAGAACACGCTCGACGCGGCGCGAGACGGCTACACCTGGACCTCGGGCGCCGTCGAGAACCTCGGCACCTATGGCGTCCTCGATATGCTCGACACGAGCCTCGATGACTGGCACGTCTTCCTCGCGGTCGCGAACGTCGCCGTGATCAGCGTCAACCCCAACGCGCCGTATCAAGACTTCGGCGAGTTCCTCGCTGCGCTCGAGGCGAATCCCGGCCAGATCTCCGTTGCCACGGCCGGTGTCGGATCGTCGGGCCACAAGGCGATCGAAGCGATCGCTCAGTCGCAGGGGCTCGAATACCGCCACGTCACCTACGAAGGGGGTAACCCGGCCGTGATCGCGACCGTCGGCGGCGAGACCCAGGTCACCCCGCAACTCGCGAGCGAGCAGGCCGAGATGATCCGCGGGAACCGCCTCCGCCCCCTCGCCGTGATGAGCGCCGAACCGCTCGACATCGCCGGCTACGGCACGATCCCGCCGGTCACCGACTGGCTGAGCGACCTCGATCTCGCCTCGGCGTACTTCGGCATCTGGGTGCCCGTCGGCGTCCCGGACGAGGTGATCGAGACGTTCACCATGATCTGGGAGAACCGCATCGCCACCTCCGAGGTGCTGCAGTCGTACGCCCTCGAGCGCGGCGCGATCTTCACGCCGTTCCACGGCGACGAGGCCCACGAACGCGGCATGGTCACGGTCACCCAGGGCGCATGGTCGCTCTACGACTCCGGCGCCGCTCCCATCGATCCGTCGACGCTCGGCATCCCGCGCCCCTGACGATTACCTGCGGCGCTGGCGGCCCGCGACCGAGCACCGCTT
>JACCWH010000029.1 GCA_013697735.1 Trueperaceae bacterium
GTCTCGACATCGTTGCGGATCTTCCCCAACGCGTCCTTCATCCCCTGCTTATCCGCTTGCTTCTGCAGAATCGCAAGAGACTGAACGACTGGCAGCCCAGCGTTGATTACCGTGGCAAACTGTCGACTGAAGATGGTGATATCGCGAAAACCGGGCTTGTCCAACCAAGCGGGCATCTTGATGTCCATGCTCAGCCCGGACTTCGGTTCCTTGATCTCGGCCACGAACATGCCCTTGGCACGAAGCGCCGTGGCCACATCTCGTTGCGATGCCGCGTCCATGGTGGAAGTAACGACCTTGCCGGCGCGATCGCGAGCTCTGTAGGTGTATACGGGCATGCGGCCTCCTCCTGGTACCAGAACGGCATTCCGGCCAGACTGGTCGACTCTACGAAGCAAACCCTCCGGCCGCGGTCCGAAATTCCACTCGCGACGTGCCCCACGGCGTAGAGCGGCGCATGTCAAGAAGTTTCGGTGGCGTCCTCACGTCATTTCTGCCTCTCACCCAAACCATCATGCGGCTGCACGACCGCACCAAGTACCACGCTGTGGGTTTTTTGCGGGTCCGACCGACCCTACGACTTAGGATGCTGCCAATGAATGCTTTCTCGGGAGGAGTTCGAATGAGGCGTTTGCTCACACGATTTGCCGTCCTCGGTACAATGATGGGGCTCCTCGCGGCGTGCGGCGCACCCGTCACTGAAGCCGGTCTGCAGTTCAGCATGTCGCCGAGCGGCACGCTGGGCTACGAAGTGGACCAGAGCGGCACGATCACCGTCATCGGCCGCAACCTTCGCTTCCGCAACACCGTTGGCGGCCACGGCGTCACCATCACCAGGTTCGACATCGAGTACTTCACGCAAGACGGCAGCCCCATCCCTGCGGGCAACAACTCGCAGGAGAACGCCGTCAGCCTCTTCGTTCCGCCCGGCATCCAGTGCCTCGAGCCCGATCCGTTTACGGGCTGCACGATGGGTATGGAAGACTGGCGCTTCGCTCCCGGCCCAGAGGCCATCTCGGAGCAGTCGTACCAACTCCTTGCGGTCCGCGTTGCGGTGGAGCACCTGGCCGCCGGCAGCCCCATGGGGTGGTACGCCGACATCACGTTCTCGGGCTTCACGGCCACCGGCGGCGCCTTCAGCACGCAGTCGTACCGCCTCGCGATCTCGCCACCCGACTGAGCCCCAAGCACCGACCGTGGACCGCGGAGCCCTCGAGCACCCTCGAGGGCTCCGTCATGTGGCGTACGCGCCACGTCGGCACGGTAGCCTCTCAGACATGCCCCGCGAGTCGAAGACCGCCCGCCGCACCCGCGGCGCTGCGGTCCTCGATGGCCTCCGCACCACCTACCCCGACGCCCGCACCGAGCTCGACTTCGGCACGCCGTTCCAGCTCGTGATCGCCACGCTCCTGTCCGCGCAGGCGACAGATGTGAGCGTCAATGCCGCCACCCCCGTCCTCTTCGAGCGCTACCCCACACCCGAGGCGATGGCGCAGGCGACACCCGAGGAGATCGAGCCCTTCATCCGCACCATCGGACTCTTCCGCACGAAGGCGCGCAATTCCGTCGCCGCGGCCAGGCTGATCGTCGAACGCTTCGGCGGTGAAGTACCGAGTACCCGCGAGGAACTGATCGCGCTGCCGGGCGTCGGTCGCAAGACCGCGAACGTGGTCGTGAGCAACGCCTTCGGTGTGCCGGCGATCGCGGTCGACACGCACGTCGGTCGGCTGGCGCGCCGCTTGAACTTCAGCACGCACCTCGACCCTGACAAGGTCGAGCGCGACCTCGAGGCGCTCTTCGACGCCGCAGACTGGGTTTTCTTGCACCACGCGCTCATCCTTCACGGGCGGCGCGTGTGTGTGGCGCGCACGCCGCGCTGCGACGTCTGCACGATCGCGGACTGGTGCCCGAGTCGGCGGACATAGACCGAAAGGGCGAACACCTCCCCGACACGGACAGTGCCTGTTAGGTTGTGAGCGACGCACGCCCAAGGCCCGCACCCCAGGAGCCCCCATGCCCACCATCCTCGAGCGCCTCAAGACCCTCGCCGCCATCGACGCGATCTCGGGGCAGGAGGCGCCGCTCGTCGCCTTCCTGCGCGACGCCCTCACGCCGCTGTGCGACGAGGTCGCGGTCGACGCCGTCGGCAACCTCTACGCCATCCGGCGCGGCGCCGCCGACGGCCCCACCGTGATGGTCGCGGCCCATACCGACGAAATCGGCATGGTCGTGAAGAGCGTCGACGAACGCGGCTTCATCCGCTTCGAGAAGGTCGGCGGCGTGATCGACGGCACCCTCGCCGCTCGGCTCGTGCGCGTCGCCGGGCACCTCGGCGTGATCGGCATGAAGGCCGGCCACTACCAGAGCGTCGATGAACGCGCACGCGTCTTACCGCACACCCGCATGTACATCGATATCGGTGCCGACTCCGCCGAGCGCGTCGCGGATCTCGGCATCGAGATCGGCGACCCGATCACGTTCGTGAGCGACGTCGTCGAGTTCGGGCACGGCGCGCCCCTCGTGGCCGGCAAGGCGATCGACGACCGGCTCGGGTGCGCCGTGCTCTGGAGCGTGCTCGAGGCAGGGCCGCCGCCGGCCGGCACCTTTTTGGCGGCGTTCACGAGCCAGGAGGAGGTCGGCCTCAAGGGGGCGGGCGTCGCCGGCACGCGCATCGCGCCCCAGCTCGCGCTCGCGCTCGACACCATGCCCAGCGGCGACACGCCCGACATGGACGCCGGCACCGACCTGAACGTTTCGATCGGCTCGGGCCCCGCGCTGCAGGTACTCGCCGGCGCGGGCGGCAAGGGCTTCCTCGTGAATCAGAGCGTCAAGCGCTACCTGCAGAGCACGGCTGCGCGCGCCGGCGTCCCACTCCAGCTCACCGCCTTCACGGGCGGCAACAACGACGCCGCCACCATCGCCTGGTCGGGACTCGGCGTCCCCGCTGCCTCGATCTGCCTACCGCGGCGCTACTCGCACTCCCCCACCGAGGTCGCCGATCTCCGCGACGCCGACGCCGCCTTCCGGCTCCTGCGCGCGGTGGTCGACGACATGGACGCGCTGCCGACGTTCTCCTTCCTCGACGAGGGCGCGACGCGTTGATCGACGTCCTTCTTCAGGTGGTGGTGCCCGCCTTCCTCGTCGTCGGCGTCGGCGCGCTGCTGGGGAGGACGCTCGCACCCGACCTGCTCTCCGTCAACCGGCTCGCGCTCTACGCCGCGGTGCCAGCGCTGGTCTTCGCGTCGCTCTCGAGCACGGGCGTCACGTTCGAGAACGCCGGGCTGCTGCTCGCGGGGAACGCGCTCTTCCTCGTCGGCATGGGGCTCCTCGCGTGGACGGTGTCGTGGCGCGTGGAGCGCTCCTCGCGGCGCGGGCTGCTCGCCACCAGCCTCTTCGGCAACGCCGCCAACATCATGCTGCCCGTGTCGCTCTTCGCCTTCGGCGAGGAGGGTTTGCAGCGAGCACTCATCCTCTACGTCTTCTCGGCGGTCACGCTGTTCACGCTCGGACCGGTCGTGCTGGGCGGCGGCGTGGGGCTCGACCGCCGCCGCTTCCTCGGCACGCTCGCGCGCCTGCCGGTGCTGTGGGCGGCGATCGCCGGCGTGCTGGTGAACGCACTCGGGCTGAGCGTGCCCCTCGGGCTGGCGCGCGGCGTCGCCCTCCTCGGCGACGCCGCCATCCCCCTCGTGCTCCTCACGCTCGGGCTGCAGGTCGCGCGAACGGGCTGGCGACTACCGAGCGGCGTCAACGTCGCGGGTGCCGCCCTCAAGCTGGGCGTCGCGCCGCTCGTCGGCTACGCGGCCGGGCTCGCGGTGGGAGCACGGGGGCTCGACCTGGCGGTGCTGACGCTCCTCGCGGCGATGCCCCCTGCGGTCAACATCTTCATGCTCGCGCTGGAGTTCGGCGCCGACGCCGAGGAGGTCGCGGCGACGGTCGTCCTGTCGACGTTCGCGGCGATCGGGTCGCTCACGCTGGTGATCGTGGCGTTGCGGCTCGTGGTGCTGTGAGGGGCACCAGCGCGGCAGTTGTCCACGTCGGTGCGTCGTTGCGGTAACGGCGACCGGCACTACGTCCTCACATCGTGCCGAAGCCCTTCGATCCGTGCCTCGACGTATGAGGGTAAGCGCGGCGCGCTCGCCGGGTATCTCTCGGTGGCTCGAATCACGCCCGCCTGCAGAGCATCCAGCGCGTCCTGCACGACCGCGCGTGCGCGGACGCTGGTCATCCCCCAGCGAACTGCCTCGGCGACGAGCTTGCTGCCGGTCACCCGCTCCAGCAGTAACGTGTCGCCCACCCGCAGGCCGAGTTCCGGCATCCCCGGATTGATGAGGTGAGTCGGCGCCACGTCGTACAGCGGGCTCAGACTGACCGTGCCCGGCGCCACGTGCAGTAGGCCGTAATTCTTCGCGTGAGCATCGGTATTCCCGAGGGCAACGTTCACCGTGACCTGTTGCAGAAGTTGCTCGAGCTGCCGCGCCGGCTCGTCCGCGTAGCGCTCCAGAATCCGTGCGATTTTGAGGAACGACGGGTCGCTTCGAGATGGGGCTCCGGACTTCGCATACTTCGCTTCCGGCGCCAGTCCCAGCGCCTGCGCGGAGTCCTCCTGGTGGAGCCGGCGTGTGCCGCCGTTCACGGCCTCCCGATCGAAGCGTGTCACGCACAGCGTGGGCGGCGCGCCCTCGAGATGCAGGAGTTCGTTGGCCGCCGTCGGCGTTGCACTCGCGGCGGCGGCCATCGCCCAGGCCTCTGCCTCTATGAGGCCCGGCCATTGCGTAGCCGGCTGGGGTTTGAGGATGTGGGTCGATACGGCGCCACCCAAGGGCAGCGCCCAGCCGCTCGACGTACGGGTGAGCACGATCTTGGCTTGGTAGCCCCCGAGCGAGACGCGCAGCGCGGCTGCTTCGTCGAAGGGCCTGGCAGGCAGGGCGACCAAGCGCGCTGCTAGTTCCGCATCGTCGAGTGTTTGCAGCGACCCCGAGGGCGGGTCGCTGTTGGCCGGTGCGATGACCACGGCGCCGGCGCACTCCCAGCCGATCTCACCGAGCAGCGACAGGAAGTCGCTGGCCTCGAGCCCGAAGCGCCGCTGCACTTCCTGCAATTGCCGGTCCTCGGGCAGGAGGCCAGTGAACCAGTTCCTCGTGACCGAGGCGTCGAACGGCGCGGCCTGTACGGGCAGCGCGACGGACAGGAGCGGCACACCCGGAGTCTCAGCCACTACTCTGGGCGCGTACTGGAACGTCGCCCCATTGCGTTTGCGCTTCAGGACGCCGACCTCGCGCCCATGCAGCCAGACGGTCAGCTCATCGGTCACGAGCGCCCACCGTGATGTGCGCCGACTTCGGCACGATCACGAATCTCGACCCGAGGTAACTCACGGCCTTGACGGCGAGCTTGAAGGAGACCGATCTGCCGTTCTCCAGTGCGGACAAGGTGGTGCGGGAGACACCGAGGAGCTCAGCGAACTCGGCTTGACGGAGGCCCTTGGCCTTACGCAGCTGTGCGATGTGACGACCGACCTCCTCGCTGGACCAGGCGTTCGTCCAGAGGGTGGCCTCGGTGATCGTGTCCGGAATCCTGGACATGGCGTTATAGTAGCACGATGTTCGCCTTTCTGAACATTGATGCGGCGCGGGTGAATGTTGAGCATTTTGCACACGCCATGTACTTGTGCGACATAGAACTCGGCCTCGCACGAGCGCTCCAAAGCTACACCGGGCAGCGCGAGATTCACCACCTAGCGATACGCTCAATGGCGAAACGTCATTTGGTGCCTCGGCCTACTCCTCGGCGCTTGGGCTTACTCCACGGAAACCCTGTACGCCCGCCCACACGGGTTGACGGCGAGGGGTCCGGCGGTTGCATAGTGAACAGTGGCACGGCTTCGAGACGCTGCGGCGGCCGCCGAGCGAGGCGAGCCCTCGGCGTCGCACAGGAGGTGCATGTGACGTACGGAACACGGAACTCGCCCGTCGGCCGGTGGCTCGCGACCACCTTCGAGGCCACCCTGCACGCTGCCGCGGCGCCAGACGCGACCGGAGCGTGGCAGGTGGTCTATGAGGAGTCGTTCGGCGAGGACGGCCACCCGTTCTACGCGGCAACGGGTAGCGAGCGATCCTCACGTCCACGGTCGGGCCCGACAGTGGCGCGATCGCGTGCCAGATCAACGACGAGCGCGTACACACCCTCGAAGTCGCCTCCATGCGCGGCACCGGCGTCGGCATAGTGGCCGCCGGCACCGGACGCTTCGAGTACGACGACTTCACGATCGCCTTGCAGGGAGCACCCTGAGCACCATCAGCAACCCGTTCCGGATCGGCGAGCACGTGAGCGGCGAGTACTTCACGAACCGCCACGTGGAGATCGCCCGCATCCGGACCGCTATGCTCACGCCCTCGTCGCTGCTCGTGTACGGGCTCAGACGCATGGGTAAGAGCTCGGCCATCGTCATCGCCGGCGAGCGCGCGCGGGCGGCGCGACCGAAGCCGATCGTGGTGAGCGCCGACCTCTCCACGGCGACGTCGCTATTCGACGTCGCCACTCGGCTCCTCCGCTCCCTCTACCAAGAGACGCGATTCCTCCGGCTGCGCTTCGAAGACGTGCTCGGTGGTCTGGCGCCGCGCGTCACGCTCAAGTTCGACACGCAAGGCAACCCGCCCGCCATCACCTTCGGCATCGATCGCCGGACCGCGACCGACGAGGAGCGTCGCCGCGCCTTCGAGGACGTGATCGAGCGGCTCGTCCACCTCCGAAGCCGCACCAAACGCCCCGTCGCGGTCGTGCTCGACGAGTTTCAGGCCATCAACGCGATCGGCGGCGAGGGGGCGGAGTGGCACCTGCGCGACGCCATGCAGCGCCACGGAGACCTCTCCTTCATCTGCGCCGGGTCGCAGCAGTCGCTCATCGAGGAGATGATCGGACCGACGCGTGCGTTCTACAAGGCGTTCAACATGCTGCACATGGGGCCGCTCGAAGATGCCCACTTCGCGTCGTGGATCGACGAACGGCTGCGACTCGCGCTGCGCGTCGAGGGCGACGTCGGCGGCGAGATCGTACGCGTCGCCGGGCCCCGTACACAGGACGTCGTCCAGGTGGCGCGTCAACTCTTCTTCCGCGGACTCGCCCTCGACCGACCCGTCGAGCCTGCCGACGTGGCCGACGCGCTCGACGACGTGGTGCGGAACGAGGAGCCGCTCATCCGCAGTATCTGGAACCGCCTCGCGGCGAACCAGCAGGACGTCCTGCGTGTCGTCGCGCTCGGCGCCACGCAGCTCTTCAGCGCCGAGGTACGCGATCGCTACGGGCTACCGGCGGCGTCGTCGGTGCACAAGGCGGTCGAGGCGCTCGTTGCGCACGGGCTCCTGCTGCGCGACGAGCGCGGGATCGCGTTCGACAGTCCCTTCGTGGAGCGCTGGGCGCGGCG
>JACCWH010000031.1 GCA_013697735.1 Trueperaceae bacterium
CGGCGTCGTGCCAGATGCGCAGGAAATGCCGCATGTGGCGCTCGTGCAGGATCACCAGCGCGCGAGCGCCACGGTATCGGTAGCCGTCCGGGAGCGTATCCATGCCGAGAGGGTACACGCTTCGGACTCCGGCCGTGACCCGCTCCTGAGCGGCGGCCTATCAGGCCTCCATGAGCCGAACGTCGTACGCACGCATGCGGCGATCACGCGTGACGAGCGTGAGCCGCTCGAGCTTCGCCTGCGCGATCAGCATGCGGTCGAAAGGGTCGTCGTGGTGCGGCGGGAGGTCCTCGACGGCGAGCGCGTGGTCGGTCGTGATGTCGAGTGGCGTGAATCGGTATCGCTTCAAGCCATCGCTATAGTCCTTCGGTGCTTCGAGCTTGCCCAAGGCTCGCTTGATGGCGATCTCCCAAGCGGTGGCGGAACTGACGAACACCTGGTTGTTCGCATCCGCGATCGTGGCTCTCGTCAGCGCCGATAGTCCGGGGTCGTTGGCGAAGATCCAGATCAGGATGTGCGTGTCAAGGAGTAGGTTCATCGTCGCCTTCGAACGCCACCTTCACGCCTGCGGGGAGCTCGTCGAAGTCGTCGGCCAGCCAGACCTTGCCTTCCCAGATGCCCCGCTCGAGGTCACGCGGGCTCGTGTCGTGTTCGAAGGGGACGAGCTTCGCGACTGGTTTCCCGGCCTTGCCGATGATGACCTCCTCGCCCTGCATGGCCCTCTCCACGAGCTTCGAGAGCGTCGCCTTCGCTTCCGCGATGTTGGTGATGCGCATGACGCTCCCTTCGTCTCCGATCATAGCATGGTCTGGTCTGACCAGGTCTGACTATGGCCGCTCGCCATTCCCCCTTCCGCGACCGACCTGAACGTCTGTATTCGATGGTCACTGCCGCCGCCAAGCGTGCTCGGCTGGCAGGCAGAGACCATCGTCGTGGTTGCGGTTTCGCGTCGGGAGTCGCCGCCGGCTACGGCTCGACGCCGACGCTCAGGTAGTAGAACCCGACCTGCCTATGACTACCGTCGAAGTCGGAGTCGGGGAAACCGGTGACGGCGATGAAGTAGTCACCAGCTACTAGGTACGCCTCGATCCTGGAGTCTAAAAGTTCGTGATCGTCGTTCACCCCGATGATGACCAGGTTCGCGTCGAAGATCCCGAGGTACGAGTCGAGGGTGGATCCGAGCACCATTGCGTCCACATCGGCGACCACCGTGGCCGCAGTCGTGAGCGTAAAGGAGAACCAGTCGACGTCTTGGGGGGTGATCGTCAGCTCCTCGCTCGGCTCGTGAAGTCCTATGGGCCTCGCCGTGGACGGAGTGTCGTTCGGCTCGTACGCGTCGGGGAGCGTCGGCGCCATGACGCTGATCTCAAGTGTGTAGAACCCCGTCTCCCAGTGATGGCCAAGGTACTCGTAGTCCGGGTAGCCGGTGACGGCGACGTAGTACCTGCCCGCCGCAAGCGCGACCTCGTTCCAGTACAGATCCTGGGCGATCGGCTCAAGGTCGTCGCCGAACAGGGTGGCGAGGGGTTGGATCGGGGGATACGTCGTGTTCAGCACGATGCGCACTGTCGCCGCTTCTAGGAGGTCGAAGGTGAACCAATCGACGTCGCCGGTCGTGAGGGTGAGCTCGCGCAGTACGCCGAGCGTCAGCTCCCTCGCCACGCCGGACGTCTCGTTCGGTTCGAAGGCGTCGTCTTCTGGGGGTGGGACCACGTGAATGGTGACTGCGGCGCTACTACTGCCCCACCTGTTGGTTGCCGTGAGGGTGTAGGTCGTCGTCTCCGTCGGGGCGACGGGTGTGGAGTCGGTGCCGCTGACGTCGCCGACGCCGTCGATGTGGAGCGTTACGGGATCCGAACTGCTGACCCACCAGTAGATTTGCGCCGAGCCACCCGGGAAGATTGCATTCGGGTAGGCAGCCAGGTAGTCGATCTGCGGCGGGCTGCGACGCTTGCGGCCGCTCTCGGTCTCGATGGACGAGCCCGTACTGGTGACCATCCAGCCGGAGCCGTGGAGCGATTCGGAGATGCCGAATGCCGTCAAGGGGAGCGAAGCGAAAGCCTCCGCCGAGCGTCCCGAGGCGCTCGAGTGCGAGCGATACTTCGTTTCGCCATAGCTCCCGTGGTGACGATCCCTGGTCTTCCAGGCGTCGCCGACGCCGACCCAGTCGACGTCGACGTCGATCGGATACGTCGCGTCGGCCGTCCAGTCATGGAGGTCGATCGAGGTGGTGAGACGGGCGCTGCCGAGGTTGCTCGTCATGTGGAAGTCGCGTGCCGGTACGGTGCGCCACCCGCTCGCAGAGAAGAGGACGTCCCACTCCGACACCGAGCACGTGTCGACGACGTAAGCCCAGACACCGACGAGCGTGGTCCGTTGCGGTCCGCCGGGGCCGGAGCGGTACGAGCTCTCGTCGACGTAGACGTCGACGCTGCCGTTGCGGCAGTGCTCGTCGAGCGAGAACGACGCCGCGGCGACGCGGTAGGTCGAGCGGCTCTGCTCCGCGAGCGACTCGACGGCCGTCGCCACGGGATCGGGCGGCGGCGGCGTGGCGCAGCCGGCGAGCACCAGTGCGAGTGGTGCGAGGAGCGAGGCGAGACGGATGCGGAGGCGATGTCGATGCATGGTGCCCTACTTCCTTGGGTGCTCGTTCGAACGTTCGTCGTCGGGGTCGATCGCTGGGTATTGCTCCACCTCCTGTGCAGGAGTCAGTGCAAGGGCACCGTAGGCGAGCCGGCGTCGTATCGCCGTGGCACTCGTGCCGAAGTTCACGAGCGACAGCGCAACGGGTCGGGCCACGGAAGTGCGGCCAGACGAGCGAATGGATCCTCGGAGCACCGCTCGTGAATGTTCT
>JACCWH010000051.1 GCA_013697735.1 Trueperaceae bacterium
CGGCGTCGTGCCAGATGCGCAGGAAATGCCGCATGTGGCGCTCGTGCAGGATCACCAGCGCGCGAGCGCCACGGTATCGGTAGCCGTCCGGGAGCGTATCCATGCCGAGAGGGTACACGCTTCGGACGCTGGCCGTGACCCGCTCCTGAGCGGCGGTCGCTCAGGCGTCCATGAGCCGAACGTCGTAGGCACGCATACGGCGATCACGCGTGACGAGCGTGAGCCGCTCGATCTTCGCCTGCGAACGCCGCCTTCACGCCTACGGGGAGCCCGTCGAAGTCGTCGGCCAGCCAGACCTTGCCTTCCCAGATGCCCTGCTCGAGGTCACGCGGACTCGTGTCGTGTTAGAAGGGTACGAGCTTCGCGACTGGTTTCCCGGCCTTGCCGATGACGACCTCCTCACCCTGCAGGACCCTCTCCACTAGCTTCGAGAGTGACGCCTTCGCTTCCGCGATGTTGATGATGCGCATGACGCTCCCTCGCCTCTGATCATCGCATGGTCGGGTCTGACCACGTCTCACCATGGCCGCTCGCCAGGCACGGAAACGCCGGCGTTCCTCAGGTTCTCCGAGCCTCTCAGCGACGCGCGAACCGAGTGAGTTCCTCGCCGAACCCCTCGCGCATCGCCGCCTCGCGGGCGAGCACCTCGCGCACCTTCGGCAGTAGGTTACGCGCCTCCATCTCGGAGAGCACGACCACGCCGTTGTCGTCGGCCACGATCAGGTCACCGGGATGGACGACCACGCCGCCGCACACGATCGGCATCCCCGACCCCCCGTCGACCTCGAGCCGCTTGCTGACGAGCGCCGACACCGTGCGGGTGAAGATTGGATAGCCCATGGCACGTAGCTCGACGACGTCCGTGACGGCGCCGTCGATCACGTAGCCGGCGTGCCCGGCACGGATCGAGTGCAGCGCGCGGAACTCGCCGAGGCACGCGTGCTCGCGTTCGCCGACCTGATCGACCACGATCACGTCTCCGGGTTCGGCAGCGTCCCGCACGACGGCGAGGGCGGAGAGGTCGAGGTGCGGCGCCCGCACCGTGAACGCCGGGCCGACCAGCGTCACGCCCTCGATCAACGGCTTGATGCCGTGGTCCATGAAGCGCAGACCGTGCCAATGGCCGAGGATCGAGGGCGACACGCCCTGGTAGGCGGCGAGGAGTTCGGGATCGAACGAGGGGGTCGCGGACATGGTGTTCCTCCTGGGGGCCGCGTCATGCACGAAGGCTGGGGTCCAGCACGTCGCGGAGGCCGTCGCCGAGCAGGTTGAAGCCGAGCACCGCCAGCGTGATGGCGACGCCGGGGGCGAAGGCCATGCTGGGGTCGAGCCGCAGGTAGAGCTGGGCTTGGGAGAGCATCGCCCCCCACTCTGCCGTGGGAGGCTGGACGCCGAGTCCGAGGAACGACAGGCCCGACGCGACGAGCATGGTGACGCCGAGACGGAGCGTCGCGTAGACGAGAACGGGCGCGATCACGGTCGGGAGCAGGTGCCGAAACATGATCCGGCCGTCACCGGCGCCGAGGCCCCGCGCCGCCTCGATGAATGCCCGTTCTTTCGCGGCCAGCACCGAGCCGCGCACGAGCCGCGTGAAGACCGGCACCCCGAACACGGCCGAGGCCAGTACCACCGGTCCGACGCCGGGGCCTGTCAAGGCGATGAGGCCGATCGCCAGGAGCAGCCCGGGGAACGCGAGCAACACGTCGACCAGCCGCATGGAGATGCCGTCGACGACGCCGCCCTGGTACCCCGACCAGAGACCCCAGAGGCCGCCGACCACCGCACCGAGCAGCGTCGCCGTCAGGGCGATCCCGATCGACGTTCTCGCCCCGGCCAACACGCGAGAGAAGGTGTCACGGCCGAAGTTGTCGGTGCCGAGCCAGTGCTCGGCGTCCGGTCCCTGGTTGAGCACGAGGTAGTTCTGGCGGTTGGCGTCGTAGGGCGTCACGGCAGGACCCACGACCGCCAGCGTCAAGAATGTGAGCGACAGCACCAGACCGACGACGCCGCTCGGGTGACGCAAGAGCCGGACGAACCACGATCGGCGGCCCCTGCTCGCGTCACCGTCTGCGCGCTCAGGCATAGGCCACCCGCGGATCGACCACGCCGTAGAGGAGATCGGCGAAGACGTTCACGACGACGAACTGCACGGCGAACACCAGCATGAGCGCCTGGATGACAGGATAGTCGCGCGCCTCGATCGACTGGATGAGCAGCCAGCCGAGGCCCGGAAAGTTGAAGACCGTTTCCACGATCACCGCGCCCGAGAGCAGGAACCCGAACTGCAGCGCGCCGATCGTGATCACCGGAATGAGCGCATTCTTGAGCGCATGCTTGCTGAGCACACGGCCGCGCTGCAAGCCCTTCGCATGCGCCGTGCGAATGAAGTCCTCGCCCATCACCTCCAGCATGCTGGAGCGCACGAAGCGCGCGATGGTGCCCACGGCGCCCGCGGCGAGGGTCACCGCCGGCAGCACCAGCCCCTCGGGGGTGAGGCTCCCCGCGACCGGCAGCGCACGCATGCCGACGGCGAAAACGTAGATCAGGAGGATCCCGAGGAAGAACGATGGTGTGCTCACGCCGAGGATCGAACCGAGCGTGATCGCGAGGTCGGCCAGCGAGCCGCGCCGGACCGCGGCCGCCACGCCGAAGGCGATCCCGAGCGCGAGCGCTGCGACGATCGCGATCGCCGAGAGGACGAGGGTCGCCGGAAAGTGACGCGCGAGCAGGTCGGTGACCGGGCGGTTGGAGCGGAAGGAGCGCCCGAGGTCGCCCTGGACGAGGCCGACGACGTAGCGCCCGAACTGCTCCGGCAGCGAGCTATCGAGCCCGAAGCGCTCGCGCGCCTCCACGACCTCGGCCGGCGACGCATCGAGGCCAGCGTAGAGCCGCGCTGGGTCTCCCGGCAGCGCCCGTACGAACAGGAACATCAAGATCGTCACCCCGAACAGGGTCGGGATGGCTTCGAGGGTGCGTCGGAACAGGTAGCGCGTCACGATGTGGAGAGG
>JACCWH010000056.1 GCA_013697735.1 Trueperaceae bacterium
GGTCCGAAGACCGGGGCGCGCTCGTCGTGCGTCGGGTTCAGATCAGAGGATCAGAACTCGACGGTGTAGCGGACGCGGAACTGCTGCGCCGTACGATCGCCCAAGGCCGTGTCCGACGTGCTGTACATGCCGTACGCGAACTCGAGGTCGTAGTAGTTCCAGTCGACTTCCCAGCCGGTGGTCGTGGTGCTCGCGCCGCCACGGTCCGCATCGAAGTCTCTGCCGACGCCTGGGCCGCCGTGCGCCCCGTCGGTCCAGAAGGTGTTGGTGTTCGTGCCGCTGTACTGGCCGTAGCGCGCCGTCAGCGTCGAGAACTCACCGAGGAGGAACTCGTCGAGCACGAGGCCGACACTCCACTGGAGCTCGCTCGCCGTGTAGCCAGCGGTACCGTACGAGGTGTTGCGGAAGTTCACGGCACCGAGCAGGCTGGGCCGGATGAAACCGAAGTCGAGACCGGTCGTCATCAGGCTGGTGCCGGCGATGATGCTCGTGAAGTCGTTGCCCGCAGCGTCGTCGAACATCCGGTAGCCGACGTACGGCGACAGGCTGACGATGGCGATGTTGACGTCGTAGGAGGCGTTGATGTTGAGGTCGGTTCCGACGAAGCCGACGTTGAAGCGGCGGTACTCGGCCGAGAGGGCGAGGCCGCGGATCAACGCGTTGGGGGCGGCGCCGTCGTGGACGAGGCGGACACCGAACTGGGTCTCGTAGTTACCGTCGAGGTCGACGTAGCCGAGGTTGTCGCGGCGGAGCGTCGGCCGGTTGTTGTCAGCCTGCACACCGTTCACGCTGACCGACTCGTAGAAGGCGCCGATCGAGAAGCCGCCGAAGAGGTTGAGGTCGGTCGAGGCACCGAATGCCGAGACCGTGTCACCCGCCGCGACGGAGTAGGAGTCGAAGAAGGCGCCGACGTCGATGATGAAGAGCCCGAGGCTCCCCTCGATGCCGAAACCGGTCTGGTCGAGCGCGAAGGGGAACGAATCGTCGGAGGCACCGGGGTTCGTGAAGATGCCGTCCCAGTCCTCGTCGATCGACCGGAAGTTGCCGGCGAGCGAGTTGATGATGGGCAGGCCCGAGCCGTCGAGGGAGCCGCGAACGAAGAGGATGCTGGCGGCGTCGTTGTTGGTCGCGTACTCGAAGTCGATGTTGATGACGCCGATGAGGCCGATCTGGCCGTCGAGGCCCCAGACGGTCATCTCGTCGTTGTTGGTCGTATCGAGGTCGCCCGTGTTGATCGCCGAACGGGCGTACGAGAAGCCGCCCGAGAGGACGATGGCGTCGCCGAAGCTCGGAGACAAGGTGCCGCGGATCGCGGTCCGGTTGCTCTGGCCAAGGGCTTCGCGATCGGCAACAGGCAGCGTGGTGTCGCCCGGATCGAGGTAGGCGAAGGTCAGCGTGGGGTTCAGGAACGCCAGGAAGTCGGGCGCGCCCAAGGTCGCCACGAAGCCGGCCTCGTTACGAATGTCGAAGACGTAGGGCGTGAAGCGGGTGTTGATCCGCTCGCCGAAAGCGAAGGTCAACGGCCCCATGCCGATGGGGGTGAAGGTGCTCGTGAAGGAGCGGACGCGCAGGACGAACGGGCGGTTGATGAGGTTACCCGCCGTGTCCTCGAGGTCGGTGCCGACCTGCACGAAGTCGAGCTCGGCGACGGAGCCGAACTCCTGGAGCATGCGCGGGCGACCGCCGGTACCATCGAAGGCACGATCGGCGACGACGCGGATGGAGAACGTGACCGACATGCCGGGATCGGCGCGGAACTCCGCGCGACGGTGAGCCGGGCGGGCATCACCCGGGCCGGTCGTGATCTCACCGGTGGAGAGGGCCGAGAGGCCGGCGCCCATCGTGCGGTTGAAGCCGCGGCCGTAGACGCGGTCGATGTCGAACCCGCAATCTACGCCGGTACCGACGCAGCCGCCGAAGCGGACGGCGTTGTACTCCAGCGCGATCGAGCCGCTGATCTGGAGGGCGGTGCGCTCGAGTTCCGTGACGCGGGCGTCGAGGTCGTCGAGGCGCCCCTGCGTCACGACGTCGGCAGCCTCGAGGGCGGCGACGCGATCGCGCAGGGCGACTTGGTCACGACGGAGCAGGATGACGAACTCGCGGATGTTCGCGATGTCGCCTTCGAGGCGCTCGATGCCGGAGAGATCGGGCATCGGAGCGGCCATGGGAACGCCCATCGCGTCGAGGCGCTGGCCGAGGAGCTGCACCACGCGGTTCAGCGCGGCGATATCGGCAGCGTTCTGGTCGGACTCGGCGAGGGCCTGGAGCGCCAGGTCGTACGCTGCGTCGGCGCGAGCGGCAGCCGCTTCGGCCTGGGCCTGGGCGGTGTCGATGGCGACGCGCTGCGAGGCGATCTGGTTCTGCAGGTCGCGGAGCACGGCCGAGTCGGTCATCGCGGCTTCGAGGGCGTCGAGGCGCGAAGCGTTCGCAGCCACGTCGTCGCTGATGCCGGCGATGGCGCTCTCCGCAGCGGAGAGACGGACGCCCTGGGAGGCGACGTCGCCCGCGAGGTCCTGCACGGCGGCGCGGAGCGAGTTGAGTTCGCCTTCCACGTCGCTGCGCAGCGTGCCGACCATGTCGTCGAGGTTGGCTTCGACGACGGACAGGAGCCGGCTCACCACGAGCGCGGCCTGGTAGCGGGTGAAGGCTTCGTTCCCACGGAAGGTTCCGTCGGGGAAGCCGATGACGATGCCGAGGTCGGCAATCTCGGAGACGGCGTCGCCGGCCCAGTGGTCCACCGGAATGTCCGGGAACTGCTGTGCCATCGAGGCGCCGCCCACGAGTAGGGCCGCCAGGAGCGTGATAAGGAATCGGTTCATGTGTGTACCCCTTGAATTCTTTGTGACCTACGCAGTACAGGGGCCCGTGCGATCTCGCCGTGGGGAGTGTCCTTGTTTCCTCGCCCTGGCGAAGCCTGTCGGTTCACCGTACTGGGACGTTCAGAGGTCCTTTGCGCCGGTTCAAGGGATGCACCTCCTTCCATGCGACGCAAGACCACTCTGGTCCATCAGGATTGTCTCACATACGGCGGGGGGGTGTCAAGGACGATGAACCCGGTATGAGATCCACGAGCGCCGTCAGGGACGCGCCCTCGCTACTTTGTGAAAGCCGTCACTCAGAGCTCGCTCATGAGAACCCGTCGCCTCATCGGTGACGCATTTCGAGTTCTCATGTGCCGTCGCAGACGGGCGTCAACCGCGATGGTACGGATGGCCGGCGCGGAGCGCTTCCACCCGATACAACTGCTCGACCACCACCGCCAGCGCCAGTTCGTGCGACAGCGTCAAGGGAGAGAGCGCCCACGTCTCGTCTGCCCCTTCCCGTAACGCGGCGGTCGTGCCGTCGGCGCCCCCGACCAGCAACGAGAGGCGTCGCTCACCGCGACCCTCGAGTTCGCCGACGTGACGCGCGAGCTCCTCCGTCGTGCGCGCCGTTCCCCGCTCGTCCAACACGATCGTCCTCCCTTGCGCCGCGGAGGCGAGCGACGCACTCTCGACCTCGCGTCGGGCCTCGCCGACGGCTCCTCGGGCCTCCTTGAGCTCGACCAACTCCGCGTCGCCCGCGAGGGCGCGGAGGCGGCCGAGGTAGCGCTCGATCGGTGCAGCGAAGGTGCCGCGCGACGACCTCCCGATCACGACCAGGCGGTAGCGCACGGCCTCAGGCCGGCTCGCCGACGCCACCATTCTCGGTGACGGACGACGCTTCCTCACGCGCATCGCTCACGCCGAGCTTGGCGAGCAGCTCGCGGCGCCGCGACGGACGGAGGTCACTGTCCTCGAGTGCCCGCGCGAGGCGATCGCCGTCGAGTGCCTCGCGCACGACGGCGAGTTCGCTCCGCGACAACGTCCGACCGTGGAGCACATGCTCCTCGAACGCCTCGAAGGCAGCCGGCGCGACCGCACGGACGCACCGGGCGATGGCGTCACCGTAGGCCCTGATCTCGTACTGTGCGTGCCAATCCATTCGCAGGCGCAGGAAGTGGAAGAGGTTGTTGAGGTCGATCTGCCAGTACATCTCGGTATAGAGCGACAACGGCAGGTTGACGCGCGCGAGCTCCCGAGCGATGCCGTCTGCGAGCATCCCTTCGTACGCCTCGAAGGTGTGTCGCTGCGCATCGCGTAGACCGTCGATCACGCGCTGGCGCAATGCCTGGGGGACCTCGTGATCGGCCGAACCCTGCTTGTCGTGTGCCGACTGGAAGCGGACCTCGTCGGGTCCGGGGAGGTAGAACTCGTCGCGCATCACGCTGTAGCGGCCAGAGATTTCGTTCAGGCGAGCCGTGCGATGCCGGATCCACTGGCGCGCCACGAAGATCGGCATCTTCACGTGGAACGTGAGGATGACCTGTTCGAATGGGCTGGTGTGCTGGTGTCGGAGGAGGTAGTCGATCAGGGCGCGGTCCTCGCGGACCGTCTTGGTGCCGTCGCCGTACGAGACGCGGGCGGATTGCACGATGCGTGCGTCCCCACCGAGGTAATCGACGAGCCGGACGAAACCGTGATCGAGGACGTCGAGGCGCGCGTCGAGCAGCGCCTCGGCCTCGGGAACGGTGATGCGAGCCATGTCGCATCCTACCCTCGCGACTTCGTGCACCGAGGGAGGGTCGGCGCGGCGAGCGACCGCCTCAGTGCAGTTCGGGTCGGTCATCGGGCGCGATCGGCACGTCTCCTGCGGGCGACCCGCCTCCTGCGGGCGTCGCGGCGCCGCCGGCCGAGGGCAACAGCGCCGTCAGCGCCAGGGTGTCGGCGAGCACCTCCTCGAGGGTCGTGAGCGCGTCGCCGTCGGCGGCGTCGAACGTGGTGACGAGGTGGCGTTCACCCACGACGATCCGGATGCTCGGAGCGCCCCGTTCGACGAGGAGACGCGCGAGCACCTCGCGCACGTGCGGACGGAGTGCCCGCAGCGGCGCGCGGACGTCGCGCGCGAAGACCGACACGGCCGCATCGAACACGGGGTCATCCGCGACGTCGACGCGAACGGCCCCCGAGCGACTCGCCTCGAGGGATTCGAGGACTGCGTTCTGCCGAGGCCAGGCGCGGAAGGCGACGTGACTGATCGGATCATCGGAGCGCACGAGGACCGATCGCCGCAGGGCCCGGACGCTTCCGGTCGGACCGTGGCGCGACGTGCGACTGTCGTAGAGGTAGATCGCCGGCATGTCGGTGCGCTGGAGGAGGTAGACCGGGGAGAGTTCGGCGTCGCCGAGATCGAGCCAGCGTCGGATCCGCTCCGCCACGTCGCTCGCGTCGCGGAGCTCGAGCCGCTCGGCGAACTCGTGCCAGCGACCGATTGCCGTCCCGTCGGCGCGACGCTTGCGGCGAAAGAACATGCTCAGGTCATATCAGACGCGAGGCGACCGAGTGCCGCAACGGCACCCGCGCAGCGGAGCGCGCGACGCGCTTCATCAGACGCTGAAGCCGAACATGCGCATCTGCTTCTTGCCGTCGTCGGTCATCTTCTCGAGCGACCACGGGGGTGACCAGACGAACTCGACCACGACCTTCTTCACGCCCTCGACCTTCATGCACGCGAGTTCGGCGTCGGCCTGGATCATGTCCTGGACGGGGCAGCCCATGCTCGTGAGCGTCATCTCCACCGTCACGTCGCCTTCGGGCGAGACCTCGAGTCCGTAGATCAGACCAAGGTCGACGACGTTGACGGGTATCTCGGGATCGCGCACGACCTTGAGCGCTTCGTAACAGGCCTCGCGGAGGGCGACCGGATCGATGCTCATTGGGCTAGCGTACCAACGCGCCCCGCGCGGGCGGGGCGGCCGGGCGACGACGCGCGGAACTGCGGCGCCGACTGCAACGGACGGCTCACGACTCGGGCTGCTCTACCACATGCTCGCGCGGCTCGTCTCTCCCGCTTCGCAGCAGGGCATCTTCGACCTCCGCGATGTCGGCCGCGAGCTCGTCGCGCACCAGGACCACACGGTCGCGCAAGGCGTCGACGCGATCGTCGATCTCGACCTGCGCCTCACCTAGGCGCTCGAGGAGCCGATCCTCGAGCCGCGCGAAGCCCCCGTCGAACGCCGCCCTGAGCCCGTCGAGCCGTTCGCCCACCTCCACGCCGAGGGCGTCGACGTCGGCCGCGCGCTTCCGATCGACCTGCTCGCGCGCATCCTCGAGGTAGCGCTCGAGGAGACTGATCTGATTGAGGTGACGTGATCGATCGAGCAGGCTGGCGAGGAGGAAGACGCCGATGAGCGTCGCCGCGACGAGCGCCACGATCGCCCCGACCGTCGTGGTCACGGCGACGAAGAGGAGATCGATGGGAACCGGCCGGACCATGGCGTCCCAGTTGAACGCCGCGATCACGACCCCGGCTACGACGAGTACCACGATGACGAAGAGGCGCCCACGCATGCCACTACGCTAGCACGGTCGTGCAGAACGCAACTCGCAGGTGCAGCACGAACACCACTCGTCGCTCACGCCGGCGTCTGCGGCCGTCGAGCGCCGCCGTCGGCCGCCTGGAGCACGGTGCCGAAGGCACGCAGGCGTCATGCTCGAGCATGCACTCGAGCCGCATGCCCTCCACTTCCCGTGTGCCCGCGTCGACGCTCGCGCCGGCGCTCACGGCGCTCGCCTGGAGCGTGCTCGCCTGGGCAGTCCTCGTCTCTGCCGTGCTCGCCTCTGCCGTGATCGGCGTGTCGCACCCGGTGGAACTCCTCGATGGCGAGGTTCGGTATCGGGCCCGGGATCAGGTGAGCGTCTGGATCGGCGTCGCGCCGCTCGCGGCGTTCTCCCTCGAGATCGATCCCGCCGATCTCGGCCGGACACGGCTCCGCGCCGTGGTGCACCCTGGCGACTTCACGTCCGGCGTCGGCTTTCGCGATTTCACCGCCCGCAGATCCGTCTTCGACACGGAGCGCTACCCCGACGCCGTCTTCGAGTTGGGCGAGCTCGAGGGGCCGTCGCTCGACCTCCCCGACGGCGCCACACGGCGTTTCCGGGCACTCGGTACGCTCGAGCTCCGCGGCGTGACGGGGCCGGTGACGGCCGAGGTGGTCGTCACCCGCGATGGCGACGTCATCGACGCGACCGCGTCATTCGAAGTGTCGCTCGAGGCGTACGGGCTGCCACCTCCAAGGTTCCTCACGCTCGTCGCCGAAGATCGCGTCGACGTCGAGGTCGATGTGCGAGCGCACCTGCTCCCCGCGACCACAACACCCACTCCGCGATGAGGAAGAGGAGGGCCGCAGCGACGAGCCAGCCGGCGATGGGGGTCAGTCGCTCCACCTGCAGCGGCGGGCGCGCGGCCTCGAGATCGTCGGCCGCGGGTCGTGGCAGCCTCGTCTGCGTCGGCTCCAACAGGTTCGCGACCAGCTGAAGTCCCCCGAGCGTCACGACGCCAGGCTGCTCGACGCGTCTCCCATCGTCGTCGCGTACGCCGAGCGGCACCCGCGCCTCGCCCCTGAAGGCCTCGAGGGCGTTCGCGACGAGCGTCGGGAATGCGGGACGGAACACGAGGTCGCTCTGGCTCGGATGGAACATGAAGTGGAGCACGCGCCCTCGGGAATCCTCCCGGTAGCGCAGCACGGGCCTGAGGTCGTCGGTGCTCGCGAGGACGCGCCACGGCGCAGCCGTCGATTCGACGGCTGCGCCTTCGACGACGGGTGCGAGCCCAACGACGACCTCGCGCAGGTCGACGAAACGAAGCAGGGGATCGGCCCGGTCCCATGCGGCAATGGTCCGAAACTCGGCCTCGGCGTGCGGCGCGGGGAGCACGATGACGTCGCCCGCAGGCACGTCGTCGGGATCGGCGCCGACGAGTACGCGCACGTCCGCCGGTGCGGTGCGGGCGGCGCCCGTCACCCTCGGCGCCACACCCGAGACGGCGTTGAGCGCGCGCAGCATCGTGTCGACCGGCCCATCGAGTACCACGATCAGTGCACGCTGCCCCGCATAGGCGACGTCGTCGAGTCCGAGGGCGTCGCCGGTCTCGACGAGCAGGCGCGCCTCCACGACCCCGCCTGCGATCTCGAGGGGGAAGGTCACGGTCGCTTGATCGCCGGCGGGGATGAAGACCTCCGTCGACGCCAACACGCGCTCTCCCTGGCGGAGCTCCACCGCGACGGACCGCGGCCGCGACGCGTTCGACGCGATCGCGACGAAGGCCTGCTGGATGCCGAGGTCGAAGCCGACGATGCCGACGTTCTCGCCGCTGCCAGCGACGTTCGCACGAACCACTCCGGTTCGTGGAGGACCCGGGTCGTCGCTCACGAGCAGGATCTCGGCGTCGTCGCCTGCAAGATCACGCGCCAGTGCCACGGCCCGGTCGAGGTCGGTCCGACCGTCGGAGGGGGCAACACCCTCGATCGCGGCTCGTACTTCACCGCGATCGAGGGTGAACGGCTGCACGAGCGTCGGTTCGAATCCGGCGCGCACCACGGCGACCCGACCGGCCTCGTCGGCGGCCGCGAGCGCGACGGCGAGCGCGCGCTCGAGCCGCGCCCCCTCCGGATCGACCGCCGCCATGCTCGCCGACGCGTCGACCACGACCACGAGATCGGGTGGCCCGCCCATGCGGAGGTCGGGTTGCGCGAGCGCGAGGGCCGCGGCGCTCACCGCGAGGAGTTGGGCGAGGAGCGACCAGGTGGGGGACCAGCGCCGTCGTCGCTCCGCGAGCGAGCGCGCCTGCTGCCAGAGGAAGAGTGCGGAGACCTCGACGCGGCGGGTTCGGGCCCGGAGGAAGTGGAGCAGCACCACGACCGGCAGTGTGGCGAGCAGCCACAAGAACGCCGGGGCCGCGAACGAGAGGGTCACGCGCCCACGACCGCAGCCGCGTGCCGACCATGGGCCGCGCAGACGGCCGATGTCGGGGAGGGTGCGTGCAGGACGAGGCGCGGCGGGTACACTCTCCACCGATCGTACCGCGGCGTATCTCGCCGCCTCGTACCGTGCGCGCGACCCTTTCGTGTCACCGCAGCTGCGCACCATCCGCGATCAGGAGGACCATCGTGCAGTCGCATCCCGAACCACTCCCGATCGGCGCGAGCGCCCCCGATTTCGATCTGCCGGCCACCGACGGATCGCGCCTGGCGCTGCACGACATCTCCGACGAGGTCTTCGTCTACGTCCAGGGGTGCAACCACTGCCCGATGGTGCACGCCTATCTCGAGCGTCTCCAGGAGACGGCCCGCACGTACGCTCCCCGCGGCGTTCGTTTCGTGATGGTGAACTCGAACGACGCCGTCGGGCATCCCGACGACGATTTCGAGGCGATGCGACGCTTCGCCGACGATCACGACCTCGCCTTCACCTACCTCTGGGACGAGGACCAAGCGGTGGCGAAGGCCTATCGGACGTTTCGGACGCCCGAAGTGCTCGTCTTCGACGGTGACCGGCGCTTGCGGTACCACGGGCGGATCGACGACGCGCCGAAGGACCCGGACGGGGTCAGCTCCCACGATCTGCGCGACGCGCTCGATACGCTCCTCGCGGGGGGCGAGGTCGAGCGGAGCGAGACCTGGGCCGTGGGGTGCACGGTGAAGTGGAAGCCGGAGAACGTGCCCGTAATCGGCTGAGCGACGCGCTACGTCTGCAGCACGCCGACGCGCTACGTCTGCAGCACGCCGACGCGCCACGGCGGCACCTCGGCGTCGAGCGCGCACGCCTCGAGCGCACGAACGAGGCGTCCACGCAGTTCGTGCGGGAGCACGACGTCGTCGACCCACAACCGCGCCGCTCCGTAGCGGACGTCGAGCGCCTCGCGGTAGTCGGCTTCGAGGGCGCGCGCGAGTTCGGCGAGCTCCTCTTCGTCGGGGTCGAGTCCCTGTCGCTTTCGCTGCGCGAGGTGCACGTCGAGGAGCGTCTTGGAGGCCTGCACGCCGCCCATCACCGCGTACCGGGCGCTCGGCAGGGCGAAGATGAAACGGGGAGCGTAGGCCTTGCCCGCGAGGGCATAGTGGCCGGCGCCGAAGGAACCGCCGAGGATCACGGTGATCTTGGGGACGACGCTGTTGGACACCGCGTTCACGAGCTTCGCGCCGCGCCGGATGATGCCCTCCTCTTCGCTGTCGCGTCCGACCATGAAGCCGGTGACGTCTTGGAGGAAGAGCAGGGGCACACCCTGTTGATTGCACTGCAGGACGAATCGGGCCGCCTTGTCGGCGGCGTCGGCATGAATCACGCCGCCGACCTGCAGGCGACCGCGCGCCTTGACCGTCTTCTTCTGGTTCGCGACCACGCCGATCGGAAACCCGCCGAGTCGTCCCGTGGCGCACACGAGCGTCGCGCCGTAGCGCGCCTTGTGCTCTTCGAAGCGCCCATCATCGAGCAACCGCTCCAGCACGTCGCGCACGTCGTAGGGCGCGCTCCCGCCCGCCGACGGAACGACCGAGGCGAGGTCGCCGCCTGCGGCGGCATCGGTCGACGCTCGTCTCGCGCGCGCCCAGCCGGCCTCGGTCGGCGCCGCGTAACCAGCGGCGAGCGCCCGAAGGCGCTCGAGGGCGGCAGCGTCGTCGGGTTCCTTGAAGTCGACGGTGCCGGAGACCTCGGCGTGCATGGTCGCGCCGCCGAGTGCCTCGTGATCGACCTGTTGCCCGATCGCCGCCTTCACGAGCGCCGGCCCGGCGAGATAGAGACCCGACCCCTCCGTCATGACGAGCGCGTCGCTCATGACCGGCAGGTAGGCGCCGCCGGCGACGCAGTTGCCGAGGATGGCCGAGAGCTGCGGCACACCGAGCGCGGAGAGTCGGGCATTGAGGTAGAAGACTCGACCGAAGTCGTCCTGATCCGGAAAGACCTCGTCCTGCATGGGGAGGTACACGCCCGCGGAGTCGACGAGATAGATGATCGGCAGCCGGTTCTCGAGCGAGATCGTCTGGGCTCGGATCACCTTCTTCGCAGTGATCGGAAAGAATGCGCCGGCCTTGACGGTCGCGTCGTTGGCCACGATCATCCAGGGTCGGCCATGGAGCCGTCCGATTCCGGTCACCACGCCACCAGCCGGTACGTCGCCGATCTCGGGGTAGAGACCGCGGCCGGCATACCCCATCAGCTCGTCGAACGGCGCGCCGCGGTCGCACAACGCCGCGACGCGTTCACGGGCCGTGGTGCGCCCCTTGGCGTGCTGGCGCTCGACGGCGCGCGCTCCGCCACCCTCGGCGATACTCGCACGGTCGCGCTCGACCGTCTCGCACAGGGTGGGCCAATCGCCTTCGAGCGACACCCTCGGCCTCAGCCCGCTTCGCCGGCGGCGCACATCGTGACCATCACCACGAGCAGCCCACCACCGGCGTTCTCGAGCGTGTGCGGCGTCGACGCCGGCACGCTCAGGAGCGTGCCCCTACCGAGACGGGTTCGGCCCTCGGGCCCGCGCACGATCGCCTCGCCCTCCATCACCTGGTAGACACGCTGACGGGCGTCCAGGATTTCGGCGTCACGCTGACCGGCCTCGAACGACAGGAGGTCGATGTGAAGGTCGTCGCCGCGAACGAGGTCGCGGCGCTGGACGTCGCGGAGCGAGAAGGCGCGGGCATCGGCGATGGTCACGGTCTTCACGGGAGGCCTCCTCGAGGGGAACGGGGACGTGTTTCTGGGTTCATGCTACGACGCGCCGGTCAAGTGGATACCGCGTCGCAACTGTGGATAAGTGAGGGGTATTGACAACGCTGCCACTCGTCTGGTAGAGACCCTGCGCGTGGCCGCATATCGAGAAAGTGCGTCCCGCACGACCTTTCTCCATTCGGCGAAGCCAGCGCGCGTTCATGAGGGCAGCGCCCGTCCCTTGTCCACACGCCTGTGGAGAACTCGCCAAACCTGTGGATAACTCGCGAAGTCGCGTCACCGGGCGCCCTTCGCCGCGGTGACGAAGCGGGCCATGGCGTCGTGGTCCTTCACGCCCGGGGAACGCTCCACCCCCGAGGCGACGTCGACGCCATACGGGTCGAGTTGGCGGACGGCTGCGGCCACGGTGGCCGGCGTGAGACCGCCCGCGAGGATCCAGCGCGGCAGCCGAGCGAGCGTTTCGCCAGCGTCCCAATCGAAGGGGACGCCGGAGCCCGGCTGGGCGCCATCGACCAACACGGCGTCGGCGGGACCGGTCGCGAGGTCGTCGACGTCGAGGTCGCCCGAGAAGGAGATTGCCTCGATGCACCGAACCCGGTCGCGGAATCGCTCCGCGGCGATGCGCCTCTCATGGCCGTGGAACTGCACGGCGTCGAGCCGGAGGCGACCGATCGCCGCCTCGACGAACGCTGCCGGTGGGTCGACGAAGACGCCGACGCGCGCGATGAACGGACCGAGCTTCGCCACCACGCTCGCCCCCTGCTCGAGATCGATCAGGCGCCGGGAGCGGGCGTGCAGGATCATGCCGATGGCGTCTGCCCCGACCCTCTCGGCCGCAACCGCGTCCTCGGACGTCGTCACACCGCAGATCTTGACGCGTACGCTCACCCGCTCGCCTCCCCCGTCGCTCGGTGCGTGGTCGTCTCGGACGTGCCGGCGACCACCTCGACGTCCATGGTGAGCGCGGCTGCGAGGAGATCGGCGCGAAGCTTGGCGGCGTGAACCTCGACGCGGGCATCGCCGTCGGCCTGCGCCTCGATCTGCACCACACCGTCGCCTACGTGGACGAGCAGACTCGTGATCCGTTGCGCCTTGCCGCGGTCGAGATACTCGGCGACGCGGAGGAGCCCAGAGAGCACCTTGACGGTCTCCATGTCGCCGTCCGCGAGCAAGGAGCCGAGGCCGCCGTCGTCGATCTGCCCCTTGCGGTGGTTGCGGACCAGGAGCGCCACCATCACCTGTTCGCGATGCGTGAACCCGGGGAGTGCACGACCGATCGCAAGCCGGAAGCCGTGGTGTTCGTGCCGGTAGTAGTCGACCGCCATGCCGATGTCGTGCACGAGCGCCGCGTGGCCGAGGAGCGCGCGCGCATCGGAGTCGAGCGCGTGCGCGCTCGCGAGCGAGTCCACGCTCGCGAGCGCGTCGAAGAGCCGCCAGGCGAGCGCTCGGACGTGCTCATTGTGCGCACTGTGGTCGTGGTACTGCCGCATGAGGTTGCGGATACTGAAGGCCTTGACGTCGTCGAGGAGGTGTTCACCGCCCGGAACGAGGTACGGGTAGAGCAGGCCCTCGCGCAGCCCTTGGCCCGAGACGTCGATCGCGTCGGTGCCACTCGCCGCCAGCGCCTCGCCGATCACGACGGCGCCGGCCGCGATGATGTCGGCCCGATCGCGATTCAGTCCCGGGAGATCGGCCCGCTTCGCGGCCGACAGCGAGAGGAGTTCTTCGGTCAGGGACGCGAGTGCGTCTCGTGAGAGGCGGTAGCCGTGGAGGAGGTCGAGCGGGTAGCTGCTGCGCGCCTGCTCGACGTTCGCGAGGTTTCGGAGCGTCCCGCCCATGCCGATCATGGGGAGAGGACCGTCAGCCACGTGGCTATCGAACCACGGCACGAACGCCGACTTCGCGGCTGCGGCGAGCGCCTTCACGCTCTTCGCCTTCGGTGGATCGCCGCGCAGCACGGTCTCGGTCGAACGTACCGCGCCGAGCGGCCAACTCGCACCCGCCGCGAAGCGGCGATGCGCGAGGCGCGAGAGTTGCACGCTCCCGCCGCCGACATCGAGGACGACCGCCTCGCCCGTCGAAAACGCGTTGGCGGCAGCCAGCGCTCCGGTCCGCGCCTCTTCCTCGCCACTCAGTACGCGCAAGTCGATCCCGGTGTGCTCGAGCACTGCGGCCACGAACCGCTCACCGTTCGACGCGGCGCGCACCGCCGATGTCGCGGTCGCCACCACGTCGTCCACTTCGGTGGCACGACAGTAGCTCGCGAACGTCCGCAGCGCCGAGAGTCCGCGTTCGAATGGCTCGGAGCGCAGCAGCCCCGCGTCCCCCATCCCCTGGGAGAGGCGAACGACCGTCCGCAACTCGTCGACCTGGCGATAGGAGCGACCGGGCTCGTAGGCGAAGTCCACGAGCTTCGCGGTGTTGGATCCGACGTCGATGATCGCGATGCGACGCACCGAACGGCCTAGAAGGCGTCGCGCAGATGCGTGAGCCGCGCGGCGGGCCCGTGCCCGTCGAGCAGCACTGCGTCGAAACGGACGGAGTCGTCGTGTCGGGCGTGCCGCACGAGCCACAGCGCGGCAGCGCGACGAACGCGCGCCTGTTTTCGCGCTCCGAGGCTCGCGGCCGCGTCGCCGAACGTAGCGCGGCTGCGGTGCCTGACCTCCACGAAGACCACTGTGGCGCCGTCCTCCATCACGAGATCGAGCTCACCGCCGCGGAAGGTGACGTTGACGTCGAGCGTGCGCCAGCCGAGCGCCTCGAGTTCGCGTCGCGCGCGCACCTCGCCGTCGCGACCCGTCTCGAGGGCTCGCTCACCGGCCACGCGGCGCCCGGTCGAGATCACCTCGGTGTGACGCCGACGCGTGCAGCGTCGGCCCAGAGACCTTCGAGGTCGTAGAACTCGCGCGCCTCCGCGCTCATGAGATGGGCGACGACCCAGCCGTAATCGATCAGGACCCAGCGCGTTGAGGGGCCTTCGACCGCGCGCGGTACGTGCCCTTCCGACTTGAGGCGCTCACGAACACCATCTTCGAGTGCCTTGAGCTGCAGACTCGACTCCCCCGTCGCGACGATGAACCAGTCGAGGCTCTCGGAGACCTCCTTGAGGTCGAGCACGACGACGTCCTTCGCACGCTTGTCGTCGAGGGCGTCGACGATGAGTTGAACCTCTTCGGGAACTTCGGTACCGTTGACGACGTCACTCTGGGACACCAGGCGCCTCCTAAGGACGATCTGCCGCGACGGACGCGGTGGGGGCCGCAACCGCTGCGGCGAGCAGGGCAAAGTCGGGACCGGGCGCGATGGCGTCGGCACCGAGCACGAGCAGGACGCCGATCGGGCGTCCCTGGACGTTGGGCAGGCGGTCGATCGTCTGCTTACCGAGGCTGAGCAGGTCGCCGTAGAAGTCGGCGTCCCCCCAGTGCGTCGTGGTGGCGACGAGGCGGCTCGGAACGGGATCGAGGGAGGCGGCCGAGAGCACGACGCGGTCCTCGGGGACGCCCATCGCCACGAGCCGGTCGCGATAGCGCTCCTCGAGTCCCTCGACGCCGGAACGATTCTGTACGTGGAGGAGCACGTCGGGCGCCTCGGCCAGCACTCGCGTGGCGCCGCCGAAGGTGGCGGCGAGGAAGCGCTCCGTCGCGCCGCGATCGACGAACTGCAGGGTGCTCGTCTCCGACTCGATCGTCGGCAACGTTGCAGCGTTGATCTGGAGGCGGCCGATGCGCCCGAGGAGGGATCGAGCGAGCGCCGGAGTGGCGTTCGTCTCCACGTCTTCGAAGAGGGTGTCGATCAGCTCGGGGAGCGCCGCCACGGCGCGCACGTTGAGGTCGCGCAGGCGAGCGAGCATCGCGAAGGCGACCGTCTTGACCCGGTCGATGCGGTCGAAGTCGCCGCGGGCGGTCTGTCGGTAGCGCACGAAATCCGACGCGCCCTTCCCGTCCAGGAGTTGTGGTCCTGCCCGGAGATCGATGCGGAGGCCGCCGGCGATGTCGGTGTAGCGCATGTCGAACGGCACCGTCACCTGCACGCCGCCGAGCGCGTCGACGAGGTTCTTGAAGATGTCGAGATTGATGACGGCGTAGTAGTCGACGGGTACGCCGAGTACGTCTTCGACCGTGCGACGGAGGCCATCTGCCCCTTGGTGGTAGTACATCGCGTTGATCCGCGTCTGCCAGCGCTCGAGGTAGACGTCGCGCGGGATCGAGATCATGGTGACCTGATCGTTCACGATCTGCACGTAGATGATGGTGTCGGTGAGCGTGCCGTCCGCGTCGACGGGGCCGGTATACCTCCAGCCGACGATGCGTCCCTCCGCACCGTAGATCGGCAGGCTGTACCCCTGCGCGTAGAAGCGGTCGCGACCGGCGAGCACGAAGCTGGCGGTGAAATCACGCTCGCCGACACCGAGGAGCTCCCGTTGGGTGACACTGAGTTCGGCGCGCGCGACGTCCTTCGTGAACCAGAAGCCGACGAGACCCGCGAACGCGACGCACATTCCGAGGAGTTGGAGCGACCAGGCCTGCCGGCGCCGCGCTCGGCCCGCCTCCGCATCGGAAGCAGGGGTCAGCACCTCGCTGGATCGGACTTCAGGTGGCGTGGGAGATCTCGTCATGGACCTTCAGCGTACGCGGGTGGACGTCCTTGCCGCATCTGCGGAGATAGCGGACCTTCGCTTCCACGGCTCGCCGGTAGGCCCGCGTGAGGTCGTGCATCGCCTGCTCGCGGATGTCGGCGTTGACGCCGCGACCGGGCTCCGAGATATCCGCGACGTAGACGGCCATACCGACGCGGTCGCCGTAGCGGACGCCGAAGACGTGCCCTTCGATGGCGTCGAGCACGCGCTCGTCGGTCACACCCCAGGCACGCGCGATCGATCGCCCCGCTCGCCCGTGGAGGGAGAGCGGATTCGTCCGCTCCAAATCGCAGTCCGGGGGTGCGAGGGTGAACATCCGGTCGCTCGGCAAGTCGCGCGCCACGTCGTGCAGAACCGCGGCGAGGCACGTGGCGCGGAGCTCGCGCTCGTCGAAACGGTTCGCCCGCGCGATCGACTCCGCGAGCTCTGCCACCCGCTGAATGTGCTCGAAGCGCGGCGCCGTGACGGTGGAACGCACGCGCTCGCAGTAGGGCGCGATGCTCCTTCGACCACACGGGCCACTCCTGGAGAAGAGGCTGGTAGGCCCCTCGCCCTGCATGTCGGTTCCGAGACCGTCGCTCATGCGCTCCCTTCGGCGGTCGCCCGCCGGCCCGACCAGAGTAGCACGCACTTCACGCGTCTCAGTTCGTAGGCTTGGCAGGGGTACCTTCATCCTCGGCCGATGCCGTCGAGACGTGGTCTGCGGCCGGATCGTCCGCCTCTCCCTCGTCGGCATCTTCGTCGTCCGCGCCCGACAGGTAGCGACGCTCCGCTGCCTCGCGCCCCGCCTTTTCGGCCCGCTCCGCCGCGCGCGCCTCATTTTCTGCAGCCTCTTCGTCGAAGTATTCGAACACCGCGCCACCGATCTGCACGTCGTCACCCGTCGCGGCACCGGCCCGCTTGAGGAGCTTGTTCACGCCGAGAGACGCGAAGTGGTGCTGTAGGTACGACACCGCGTCTGGGTTGTCGGCGTCGAAGCGGGCAACGACGGCCTCGAGATCACGTCCGCGAACCACCCAGCCGGAACCGCTCATGTCGCGTTCGACGCGCGTAGGGTCGGCCTCGAACGGCTCCGCCTCGGCCGGCTGTGCGACCGCCGGCGGGCGCGGAGGCAGCAGATCGAAGAGCGTCGGCACCAGCGCGTCGAAGCCGCGCCCTTCGAGCGCCGACACGCTCACGACCGGCATGCCCGCCGCGGCGAGTTCGTCGGCGACCTCCAGCACTTCCGACGGGTCCGCAAGGTCGATCTTGTTGAGCACGACGAGCGCCGGTCGGTCGAGTAGCCCGGCGTCGTACTCCTCGAGCTCGTGCCGGAGCGCCGCGAGCGTCGCCACCGGGCCCTCGGCGAGGTCGAGCACGAAGAGGAGCAGCCGCGTGCGGGCGATGTGACGCAGGAAGTCGAGTCCGAGGCCCTTACCGAGGTGCGCATCCTCGATGATGCCCGGGATGTCGGCCATCGTGATTCGCTCCGGCCCTCCCGGACCGTCGCGCTCGATCACGCCGAGGTTCGGGCTCAGCGTGGTGAAGGGGTACTCGGCGATCTTCGGCCGAGCGTTCGAGAGTGCGCCGAGTAGGCTCGACTTGCCGGCGTTCGGGTAGCCGACGAGGCCGACGTCGGCAATGGTGCGCAGTTCGAGTCGGAGATGAATCTTTTCCCCCCCCGTGCCACGCTCGTAGAAGCGCGGCGCCTGGCGCCGCGCATTCGCGAACGAGGCGTTGCCGCGCCCCCCGAGGCCACCTTGAGCGACGAGCACGCGTTCGCCAACCTCGACGAGATCCGCCACCACGGCCCCAGTATCGGCGCTCGTCGCCAGCGTCCCCACGGGCACCGTGATGACGACGTCGTCGCCCCCGGCTCCAGCGCGTTGGCGCCCCTCCCCCTGCAGACCGGTGCCGCCGCGATACGAGCGCTTGTTCACGAGGTTGTCGAGCGACGTCACGTTGTCGACGGCTTCGAGCCAGACGCTCCCGCCCTCGCCACCGTGCCCGCCGTCCGGACCACCCTTCTCGATGTACTTGAGGCGCATGAACGACATGGCGCCGTCGCCCCCCTTACCGCCTTGCACGGTGATCTCGAGCACGTCACGAAACGGCATGGGGTCTCCTCTTCCGCACGTCCACTGCGTCGCGGCCGAACGATCGGCTCGGTCCGTCGCGGCGCTGCGCACGAGCGCACCGACGACGATGCGCGGTCACGACGACGCGACCGCGCATGGTGATGTGTGGCGGGACGGTCCAACGCCGTCGAACGGCCACTCTAGTAGGACGCGCCTTCAGTCGGCGGCGATGCTCTCGCCGACGGCTGCTTCCACGCGGATGAACCGGCCGTGCGCACCCTTGTTGTCGAATCGCACGACACCATCGCGTAGCGCGAAGATGGTGAAGTCCTTGCCGAGGCCTACGTTCATCCCCGGCTTGAAGCGGGTGCCGCGCTGCCGCACCAGGATGTTGCCCGCGAGCACGGTTTCGCCGTCGAAGCGCTTGACGCCGAGGCGTTTGGAGTGGCTGTCGCGCCCGTTCTTGGAGCTGCCGACGCCCTTCTTGTGAGCCATGTCGAGTCTCCTCTAGCCTGGGATCAGGCCGTGATCCCGGTGATGCGGACCTCGGTGTAGGACTGGCGATGCCCGAGGTGCCGGCGGTAGTTGCTCTTCGCCTTGAACTTGTAGATGTCGATCTTCTCGCCGCGGCCGTGACCGATGACTTCGGCCGAGACCGACGCACCGTCGACCATGGGCGTGCCGATGGTGACGTCACTACCGCCGAGCATCATGACGGGGAGTTCCAAGGTGGTGCCGGCGTCGGCGTCGAGGAGTTCGAGACGGAGGACGTCTCCCTCCTGAACGCGGTACTGCTTTCCGCCGGACTTGATGATGGCGAACATGGTGAGACCTCCGGGACCTCGGAACGGGCTCAGGCCCGTAGGGTGTGGCGACTTACTGACGCGCGCCGCCATGACGGATGCGCGCTAGTTGCCCGTGCCAATGGCCGCCCGGACCCGAAGGGCCGAGGCGTCAGAACGAACACTGTATCAGATGCGGCCGAGCGCGGCAACACGTTGCGAGCGCGACGTCACCTCGAGCGATCCGTCGTCGCGGAGCGCCGCTCGGGCCCATCACGTCCGTCGAAGCCTTGCCATAACCGCCTCCCGGTCGACGGCAGCGTAGATCCCGACCCGATTCTTCCCTTCGGCCTTGGCGGCGTACATCGCGATGTCGGCGTGCCGCTGCAAGGTCGACGGGTCGAGCGCATCGTCGGGATAGAGACTGATGCCGACGGAGGCGCTCAGCACGATCGCCTCGTCACCCACCGCGAAGGGTGCATCGATGCTGGCGAGGAGCGATCGGGCGACCTCGACCGCGTCGTGCGACTCGCTCACTTCGGTGATGACCGCGACGAATTCGTCACCGCCGAGCCGACCCAAGGTGTCGCTGGTGCGGAGTTGGGCTGAGAGGCGTCCGGCGACCTGACGCAATATCTCGTCGCCGGCGTTGTGCCCGAACGTGTCGTTGACGAGCTTGAAGCCGTCGAGGTCGAGGAAGAGCACCGCGAGCGTGCGGCCGTACCGCCCCGCCGTGGCGACCGCGCGCTCGAGCCGCTCCTCGATCAGCGTGCGGTTCGGGAGACCCGTCAGGTGATCGTGCTGGACCTCGTGCGCCAGGCGGGCTCGGCTCGTCTCGAGTTCGGCGGTGCGGAGTGCGACCTGCTCCTCGAGCCCCTCACCGAGCCGCCGGAGCTCTGCGTTCGCCCGGTCGAGCTCCTCGCTGCGTGCCGACAGCTCCGCCGTGCGCTGCGCGACCAGCGTCTCGAGTGCACGGCGAAGCTCGGCCTCCGCCGTGCGTCCCTCGTCGACGTCGACGAACGTGACGACCGCCGCCACGATCCGATCGGAAGCGTCGCGAACGGGAGCCGCGTTTACCGAGAGCTCGACGAGGGCGTCGTTCGGGCGCCGATAGCACACCCGTTCGAAGTGCAGGGTCTCGCCCTGCAACGCCCTGGCGAGCGGATGCTCGTGGGGACCATACGCCCTGCCATCGTCGTGGACGGCGCCGAACCCGTCGTAGTTGGCGACTTCGCGGGTCGGAATCGGAGGGTGCCCGAGGATTCGCTCCGACTCCTCGTTGAACACCACGATCCGGCCGCTCGGCGCCTCTGCGACCACGAGTCCCGCCGGCATCTGGTCGAGCACGGCGCGTAGAGCCGGCGGCGTGGGGCTCTCATCGATTCCATCCGTTCGTTCGTCATACATCCCCGCACCTCACCACTCGACGCGATCTCATGCGACGGCCTACAGGAGGAGCCGGATAGCGTCGCTCCTGAAGCGATGCTACTACGCACGCGGCCACCACTGGGAGGCGGCAGCGGCCGGGCATCGTCCGCTAGCCGCCCGGCGAGCGTCCCGCAGCGTGGGGGAGCCCTGCGGGCGTACCGAGCGCTGGTACGATCGGGCAGCATGGCACTCACCGCGCCCGCCGCACCGTCGATGACCTCCTGATGGCCACCTCCTGATGAGTGTGGACGAGCGCGGTCGACCGCGGTGAAGGCCCCCAGCGACGGGGGTGAGCCAGCGGCATCACCGGGAGCGCCCAAGGCCCGTCGACTCGTCGACCTCGCCGTCGCCTTCGGCAGGGTCGGCCTCTTCGGCTTTGGTGGGGGCCCGGCGTTCCTGCCACTCATCCAACGTGAGGTCGAGCGGCGCGGGTGGCTCTCACGCGAGGCCTACATCGATGCGCTGGCGTTCGGCAATGCGCTCCCGGGACCGATCACCACGAAGCTCGCCGGCTACGTCGGGTACACGGTCGCCGGCGCCGCCGGAGCCACCGTGGCGCTACTCGCCCTGTGCGTGCCGACGATCGTGATGATGATCGCGTTGGCGTCGCTCTACACGCTCTACGGCGACGCTCCCGCCGTCACCGCCTTCCTGACCGGGCTCCGGCCGGTGGTGATCGCGCTGCTGCTGGTGGTGGTCATCACGTTCGTCCCCACGGCGCTCGTACACACGGACCGGCGAGTCGCCCGCACCGTGCTGTGCGCGATCGCGTTCGCGCTCGCCGTCGGTGCCGGCATCCATCCCGCCCTCCTCATCGTGGCTGGCGGGCTGATCGGCACGACATTGCTGAGGTCGGCGTGACCGACCTCCTCGACCTCCTCATCTCCTTCGCTCGCGCCGGCATCTTCGGCTTCGGCGGCGGGCCGTCGATGATCCCGCTCATCCAGGTAGAGGTGGTCGACCTGCGCGGCTGGCTCACGCCCGCCGAGTTCCTCGACGCCTTCGCGTTCGGTAATGCCCTGCCCGGTCCCATCGCCACGAAGCTCGCGGGGTACGTCGGCTACCAAGTCGCAGGGTTCGCCGGTGCCATGGTCGCGCTCCTCGCGATCACAGCGCCGACGATCGTCGCGATGCTCGCGCTCGCCTCGCTCTACGAGCGCTACCGGCACACGCGCATCGTGCGCGACTTCCTGGGAGGCGTGAGGCCGGTGGTCGTGGCGCTGCTGGCGGTGGTGGTGTGGGACTTCGCGGCCCCGGCACTATTGCCGAGCGGCGCGACCGCGAGCGACTGGCCACTCTGGCTGATCGCGGCCGCTGCGCTCGTCGCCACGCTACGCACGTCGCTCCACCCCGCGCTCCTGATCGTGCTCGGAGGGGTGACCGGCCTCGTGTTCTTCTGGACGTGATCCTCGCCGTGCTCGGAAGGAGTTGCCGGAGGGCGGGAGGGTCCGCTACTCACCCTCGAGCAGGACCTCCGAGAGCAGGTCGCGACCGACGACCTGGAGGAAGTCGAAGTCCGCCTGCACCGAGAGCGCATCCGTCGGGTTGTGCTCGATCCCGCGCCAGTCGCCCTGATGGGTAAACGCGCCGGCGAAGGCGCCGGTGATGCGGAGCGTGTGCTCGTCGATCCGCTCGACCGATGTGACCTCGAGACCGCCTTCGGTGAGGGCATAGTAGTCGGAGGTGGTGTAGCCCTCGAGGTAGTACCGGATCGTGGCCGAGGCGCTTTCGGCCAACTCGAGCGTCGCGAGATCGAGTCCGAAATCGAGCATGATCTGGCGTCCCGGTGTGCGGTCGTCGCCCTGAGGGCGGGCCGAGATCGATACGAACATCACCGTCGGCTTCATCAGCACGATGGTGCCCATCATGCGCGTCTCCGGCACCATCCACCGAGCCGTGTGCTGCGTCGTCCCCGCGAGGTCGTCGAGCATCTCCTGTGCAAGCTCGTTGTCGACGTCGTCGGGCATCTCCTCGGAGATCAGCGTCGAGTAGGTGTGGAATTGGGATGCCTCGCCCTCGAGCTCGAGCTGCAGGACGCCCGTCTCGGTCCAGTCGACGGGCTGCTGGGCGAACGTCGCGCCCACGAGGGTGAGCATGGCGCCGACGACGTACACGACGCGGTGTACGGGAAGAAGGCGGGCGTCGATCGATGGCAGATGATGCATGGGGGGATCCTCTCTCGGACGGGACGACGATGCGTCGCCCCAGCACGGGAGCGACGATGTGCGGCTGCGAGCGGACGGCAGCGGCCGGCGGCCCTACACGGTAATCCGACGTGGGACGAGGCTGCGTCGAGAAGTTCTCACCTGCATGAACTCGGGAGCCACATCGCAACGTGCCGAGGGCCGAGGGCCGAGGGCCACGATCAGGTCGGCGCCGCCCCCTCCAAGTAGGCGCGCGCGTCGAGGAGCCGAGCAGGCCTTCAGTTACGGACGTCGCCACTTGCCTCCAGAAAGCTCACGGGCGGCTCCAGCACGCGCCAGTTCCAGCCGCCGTCCCGCCTGGGTGGCCAGATCACGGCCGTCGCCTTGCCCGCGATGGTGATCGCCCGCACCGGGCCGAACGCCCGCGAGTCCTCGCTCCCGAGCTGCGACGAGTCGCGGTTGTCGCCCATCACGAAGTAGTGGCCGGGAGGCACGACGAGCTCGTGGACGAACGGTGTGCGCTCTGGCGCACCGGTCGGGAGCGGCGCCAGGGCGTCGATGGTCGAGCCGTAATGGAACTGCAGTCGCGGATCCGCGACCGGCACCGGCGCTGGATAGCGACCCATCCAGGGCAGATCCGGCAGCGGAGTTCCGGTCGGGGTCGCTCCGAAGCGAACGACCATGCCCGTCACCCGTCCCCCTGCCACCGTGATGACCGGAAAATCGTGTCGATCCGGGCGGATCTCGCCGCTGAGTGTGATGAAGCCTTGGTCGAGGCGGTGACCGTTGACGTAGACCTCCCCCGCCTCGATGCGAAGCCGGTCCCCGGGTACGGCGATGACCCGCTTCACGAGCAGCACGCGCCGAGCGCCCTCCTGGACGCTCGGCGCATTCGCGGGCTGGCGCAGCACCACGATGTCGCCCCGCGCATATGGGCCCAGGATGCCTGCGCGGCGCAACCACGTGTCGTACTTGGG
>JACCWH010000073.1 GCA_013697735.1 Trueperaceae bacterium
GCCTACGTCTGCCTGTTCGCGCTCTGGGCGGCCCGGCTGCACGAGCGCCGCGCTCCCCGTCGCGGCGCTCCGGCGGTCCTGGCGGGCGTGGGCGAACGGTCGCTCACCTGCTACCTGCTGCAGTCGATGATCCTGGCTCCGCTGTTGTCGCCGTGGGGACTCGGTCTGGGTGAGGGGATGGGCACGGCGACCGCCTACGGCATCGCCTTCGCGGTGTGGCTGTTCACCGTGGGCGTCGCGTGGTCGCTGGCCGTCTCCGGTCGTCGTGGGCCCTTCGAGGTCCTGCTGCGAAGGTTGACCTACGGCCCCCGCCCCGCTGCACCCGTCCCGGTCGCGGTCGCGGGGTAGCAACGGCGCTCGAAGTCGCCGTGCTCGCGGCCATCCTCCGCTTCGCCTGGGCATGGCCCCGGAGCACGACCGCCCACGAGCACCACCAGGTGCGGGCCGCGACCGTCCGCTCGTCGGTGATGCCGAACGCGTAGGCCGCACGCAAGAGTGTCGATCGAGGCGAGGGCACCTGTCGAGTCGAAGGTGCCCTCGCCTCGGTCGTGACCGGGTGAAGTCGCCTGATCGCCCGTGCGGCGCAACGATATCGCGACGCCACTGCGACCGGCCACACGTGCCCTCCGAGGGAGCACGGCATGGCGATGCCTCCCGCCGCAGCCGCCGCGCTCATGCCGCCCATCCTTTGGATGGACCCAAGGGGTACACGCGCGCGTCGCCTGGACCCCCGACCAGCACGTCGACGCACGACCCGACCCGCAGCTGGCTCGTCCAGGCGTCGTCGATCTCGAACTCGAGTGCCGGGCCGTCGGCCATTCGCCATGTGCCGCGCGCGATTTCGGGCAGATCAAGAGCGGCAGGGGGCCCCCGAGTGGCGTAGCCACACGGGCTCCTAGGTGGCGCTCTCGTCGGCGGCGAGCGCCCGCTCGATCGCCCCCGCGTCGCGCAGCAGCGCCCGGGCCGCGTCGGCCGCGCCGTGCACGGCGGCGCGCAGGTTCCAGCGCGTCCGGTCGCGCTCGCCGACGATGTTGCTCACGCCGCGGACCTCCGCGAACGGCAGGCCGAAGCGGTCGCAGATCTGCGCCGCCGCGACGCCCTCCATGCTCTCGATCGCCACGTCGTGCGCGCTCGCGAGCGCCGCCCCGGCGTCGACGTCGCCCGTGAGGGTGTCGAGCGTGGCGAAGCGCACGGGCGCCACCTCGGCGGCGGCCATGAGGGCCGTGAGGAGACCGGCGTGGGTGGGCACGAGGTTCAGGCGCTCGGGGCGCCCGTCGCGCGCGGGCGTGAGCGGGAAGCCGATCGCGTCGAGCCCGTGCCACCCCGAGGCGTCGCGCACGCCGAGGTCGAGGTCGATCTCGTCGACCGCCGCCGCGACCATCCCCACCGAGAGGAACGATCCGAGGTAGGCGCCGCCGACCCCGATCTGCAGCACGGCGTGCGGCCGCCAGGCGAGGAGGGCGAGCGCGAGCCCGGCGGCGGTGTTCGCCTTGCCGAGCCCGAGCGCCTGCGCGACCACCTCCGTGGCGCCGATCGTGCCGAGGGTGGCGGGCCCCCAGCGGCTCCTCCTCGGGACGCCGCCGGCGAGGTGCTCGACGAGCGGCGCGAGCTCGAGGTCGGTGGCGGCGATCGCCAGCACCCGCAGGGGCACGCTCGGGGGCTGCGGCGGGGTCGCGTCGCCGCTCAGGGGGTGGGGCTCGGCGCGCTGGGCGCGATGTCGAGGAGCGCGCGGACGTAGGCGGCGGCGTCGTAGGGCTGCAGGTCGTCGGCCGCCTCGCCGATGCCGACGAAGCGGATCGGCAGCCCGAGGTCGCGCGCGATGGGGAGGAGGATGCCCCCCTTGCCGGTCCCGTCGAGCTTGGTGACGATCACGCCGGTCAGGCCGACGGCGTCGTGGAAGCGCTTCGCCTGTTCGAGGCCGTTCTGCCCGGTGACGGCGTCGAGCACGAGCCACGACTCCTTCGGTTCCTCGGGATCGGCCTTCGCGATCACGCGCTTGACCTTCTTCAGCTCCTCCATGAGGTTGTGCTTCGTGTGGAGCCGCCCAGCGGTGTCGACGAAGAGGAGGTCGGCCCCGGTCGCGATGCGGCGCTGCGCCCCTTCGAAGGCGACCGCGGCGGGATCGCTCCCCTCCGCGCCCGTGACGGTGTCGATCCCGAGGCGGTCCCCCCACACGGCGAGCTGGCTCGAGCCGGCCGCGCGGAAGGTGTCACCGGCGGCGAACACGACGCTCCGACCGTGGCTCTGGTAGTAGCGACCGAGCTTGGCGATCGTGGTCGTCTTGCCGACGCCGTTGACGCCGACGACCATGATGACCTTCCCCTTCGGTTCGACGATCCGGCGGTTGACGTCGAGATCGAAGCCGACGCGGCGAAGCTTCTGGCGCATCTCGTCGCGTTCGAGCTGGTCGAGCAAGGCGCGCTCGAGCGCCTCGATGAAGGGTTTGCCGCGCTCGCGGTGACCGCGCGCCTCCGCCACCACCTCCGCGGCGATCTTCGCGCCTACGTCGGCGCCGATCAGCGCGAACTCGAGGTCGTCCCAATCCATCTCCCACGCGTTCGCTCGCGCCCTCGTGCGTTCGCGCTCGGCGCGCTCCTGCGCCGCGCGATCGACGGGTGCGCCCGCAGGCGCCGGCGTCGGGCCGTCGCTCGCGCCGCCGGGCAGGACGGCGTCGCGCGTCTTCGAGAGGCCGGCGCGGAGACGATCGAACCACGACACGTCAGCCTCGCTCCGTCGCCACGGGTCGGCGCTGCTTGCCCTTGGCGGCCTGCGCGGCCTCCTTGGCAGCGGCCTGCGCCTCGAGGCGGAGGCGCTCGGGATCGTCGTCGGGGAGCGCCTGACTGATGGACTCCAGGGCGTGCCCGATGCGCTGCAGGGTGCGCTGCTTGCCCATGATGGCGACGAGATCGACCACGCCCGGGGCGTCGGTCGTGCCCGTGAGCGCCACCCGGAGCGGCATCATCACCTTGCCCATGGGGACCGCTTGGCGCTGGACGTACTCGTGGAGGAGCTCGTCGATGCCGTCCTCGTCGAACCACTCGAGCGCCGCGAAGGCACGTTCGAGGTCTTCGAGGTACGACTGCCCGGTCGCGAGTCGCTTCCGAGAATCCTCGTCGTAGGCGAGGCGCTCGACGAAGTACCCCGAGGCCTTCTCGGCGAGTTCCGCGAGCGTCTCGACACGGGGCCGGAGCACGTCGATCACGTCGCAGAGGTACTCGTCGTCGACACTGTCGTCCGGTCCACCATCGAGGGCGAGGGTGGGGCGCACGCGGCGCGCGACCTCCTCGACGCTGAGCTCGTCGCGCAGGTAGCGGGCGTTGAGGTTGCGCAGGCGCTTGAGATCGAAGACGGGACCACCGAGCGAGATCCGCTCGAGCTCGAAGACGTCGATCATCGCTTGCAGCGAGAAGACCTCGCGGCCGTCGGGCATGCTCCAACCCATCGTGCCGAGGAAGTTGAGGAGCGCCTCGGGGAGGATGCCCCCCTCGCGGTAGGAGTCGACCGACGTGTCCATCTTGCGCTTGCTGATCTTCGACTTGTTCGCGTCGGGATTGCGCAGGAGGGGGAGGTGGGCGAAGGTCGGGAGGCTCCATGCGAAGGCGTCGTGGAGGAGCACGTGGATGGGCGTGCTCGTGACCCACTCCTCGGCGCGCAGCACGTGGCTGACCTGCATCAGGTGGTCATCGACCACGACGGCGAGGTGATAGGTGGGGAAGCCGTCGGACTTGAGCAGCACCGTGTCGCGGATCTCGGTGTTGGGGATGCGCACCTCGCCTCGGAGGAGGTCGACGAACGAGGTGTGGCCGTCGTCGGGTGTCCGGAGGCGCACCACGTGCGGTTCGCCGGCGGCGGCGCGCGCCTCTTGCTCGTCGCGCGGCAGGGTGCGGCCGCGGCCGTCGTAGCCCGGATCGCGACCGTGCCGGCGCTGTTCGGCGCGCATGGCGTCGAGCTCCTCGGCGGTCTCGAAGGCGCGGTAGGCGGCGCCGCGCGCGAGGAGTTCGTTCGCGTGCTCGCGGTAGATGTCGAGGCGTTCGCTCTGTCGGTAGGGGCCGGCGCTGCCGCCGACGCCCGGACCTTCGTCGGGCGTGAGGCCGAGCCAGGTGAGCATCGCGAGGATTCGCGCTTCGGCTTCGCTCTGGAATCGCTGTCGGTCCGTGTCTTCGAGTCGGAGGATGAAGCGCCCACCGTGGCGGCGCGCGAAGGCGTAGTTGAAGAGCGCGACGTACGCCGTGCCGACGTGCGGATCTCCGGTCGGCGAGGGGGCGATACGGGTCACCACGGACATGGGGTCCTCCTTGTCGGGGCAATCATAGCCCCGACTCTCGCGGCGCGATCAGGCGAACGCGACGCGAACGAGCGTGAGCGCGGCGACGGCCCAGAGGTACGGGGCGAAGACGCGAAATCGACCCCGTCGCAAGAGCGCGAACAGGATCACGAGCGCACCGTAGCCCACCACGAACGAGGCGACGGTCATACCGAGCAGCGGCCCCCAGGTGATGCCCGACGACAGGACTTCGTCGGCTCCGAGGATCGCCACGCCGAACGAGACGACGAGATACATGAGGAACGAGAGGCGCGGTGCGATGCCGGGAGCGGCGCCGCGCCAGAGCAGCAGCGCGATCGTGGCGCCCGACCGCGAGATGCCCGGGATCACCGCGAGGCCCTGCGCGATACCGGCGAGGACCGCATCACGGAAGGTGAGGGAGCGAATCGTGTCTTTGGGTCCCCCCTTCGGCGCCGTCCAGAGCACGATGCCCGTCACGACCAGCGCGATCGACACCGGCACGATCGCGTTGAGGTGCTCGAAGACGGGGCGGAGGGCGAGGCCGATGACCGCCGTCGGGATCGATCCGGCGAGCACCAGCATCGCGAGCCGCCAGTCGTCGCTCCGTCGCCCCTCGGCCGATACGAGTCCGGTGAACGTGCCACGGATCGCGCGAGCGACGTCTGCGCGCAGGTAGACGAGGACGGCGAAAAGGGTGCCCGTGTTCGTCGCGAAGGCGACCCAGAGCGGGAGTTCGCTCCCCCAGCCGAAGTGGTAGTTGGCGAGGACGAGGTGCCCGGAGCTCGACACGGGGAGGAACTCGGTGAGACCCTGGACGACTCCGAGGATGATGGCTTGCAGCAGGTCCACGCGCTGTCCCTCGCGCCGTCTGGCGCCGATGCGATGCCGGCCCGGGACTCACGTCTCCGGGCCGGGTTCGGCGGTGCTGATGTCGGGCGCCCCGTGGGGGCGGCTCGATCAGCGCTTGCTGAACTGCGGAGCGCGGCGGGCCTTCTTGAGGCCGTACTTCTTGCTCTCCACGATCCGTGCGTCGCGCTTGAGGTAGCCACCGTTCTTGAGCGACGGACGGAAGTTCGGGTCGACCTTGAGGAGCGCGCGGGCGACGCCGAGCTTGATGGCGTCGGCTTGGCCGCTCGGACCGCCGCCGGCGACGGTGATGAGCGCGTCGTACCGACCGGCGGTGTTGGTGACCTTGAGCGGCTCGAGCGCCTGGACGCCCACGAGGATTCCGCGGAAGTAGTCCTGGAACTCCTTGCCGTTCACCGTGATGCGACCTTGGCCGGGGCGGAGGAAGACACGCGCCACGGCGGCCTTGCGTCGACCGGTTCCGTAATACTGTTCCATCAACGAAGCTCCATCTGCGCGGGCTGCTGGGCAGCGTGGGGATGCGCGTCTCCGGCGTACACCTTCAGACGCCTGATGATCTTGCGGCCGAGACGATTCTTCGGCAGCATGCCCCAGACGGCGTGCTCGATCACCCGTTCGGGGTGCTTGTCGAGCATTTCGCGAGCGGTGGTGGACTTCAATCCGCCCGGGTATCCGCTGTAGCGCGTGTAGACCTTGCCGTCGAGCTTGTTGCCCGTGAAGACGACCTTCGACGCGTTGACGACCACGACGAAGTCACCCCCGGCTTGGTTGGGCGTGAAATCGACCTTGTGCTTGCCACGAAGCGCGCTCGCGACGCGGGTCGCGAGCCGTCCGACGGGGATGCCGGTGGCGTCGACGATGACCCAGTCGTTCGTGGGCTCCTTGGGAAAGTACGTGCTCATGCGTCACCCTTCCGTGAGGTGGCGCCGTCGGGAGATTGCGTGTGGCGGTGGTGACGCCCGACCGACGTGCGCGAGACCAAACGCGATGTTACCACAGCTCCACGGGGCGGGCAAGAGGATCGCGAGACGTCGACGAGTCGGCGTCAGGACGGCGTCAGGAGGGCCCCTTCGGTTCCTCGTCGACTTCGACGAGCGGCGGCTGCGTGGCGGCTCCGCGCCCGGCAGGGACGACGCCGAGGTGCTTGATCTCCTCGATGAAGCGGTCGACGGAGTCGAAATCGCGGTAGACGGAGAGGAAGCGGATGTAGGCGACATCATCGACGGACTTGAGGAAGGCGAGCGTTCTGCGGCCGATCTCCTCGCTCGCTACTTCGGGGAGCGCGATCTCGTCCTCGAAGCCGTAGGCGAACTCGCGCAGCTGCTTCTCGGTGATCGGGCGCTTGTTGCAGGCAATGCGGAGCTTGTCGAGGAGCTTGTCGGGGTGGAAGGCCTCGCGGCGGCCCGAGCGCTTCTTCACCATGAGCGCCTCGAACTGGGCGCGCTCGTAGGTGGTGAAGCGGCGCAGGCAGGCGCTGCACTCCCGCCGCCGGCGGATCGCGGCCCCCTCGTCGGAGGGGCGCGAGTTGATCACGCGGGTGTCGTCCGACGAGCAGTAGGGGCACTTCACCGGGTCACCGCCGCGCCGGGCGGCGGCGCGCCGCGAAGGGCGGATCTCGATCGCGCATGTCGTTCACGTCGATCGAGACCCCCGAGATCGCCCGATCGGCGACGTCGATACCGGCGTCGTCGAGGCCCTCGAGCTCGATCGCGCGGGTATCCGCGTCGAGATCCGAGGGGTCGTCGCCTTCGTCTTCGCCGTCTTCGCCGTCGCCGTCGGCGTCGTAGCCGTCGTCGTCGAGATCGTCGAAGTCGTCGAAATCGTCGCGATGGCCGTCGCTTCCGTCGGGCTCTGCGGCGGCCTCGTCGTCGAAGTCGAAGTCGTCGCGATCGTTGCCGCGATCGTCCTGTCGGAGGGTGTCGTCGAGCGCCGCTTGCACCTCGGGGAGGAGGGTCTCCACGAGCCGCGGCGGCGGCGGGAGCTCCACGGTGATCGTGGTGCCGCTCACGCCGCGCGATGCGGCGGACCCGAGGTAGCGCACTGTGTTCGCGAGCCGCGCATCGTGGCGGGGGTCGGAGGGTCCCCGCGAGGGGATGACCACGTTCACGCGCGGCCGCCCCGAGGAGGCGGGCTCGGGCGCGCCGAGGTCGGAGTGCAAGAGTACCTCGCGCCGGTGCGGCACGTCGGCCCCCGTGAACGCCGACGCCATGCTCGTGATCGCTCCGTGCACGGCGGCCATCTGCGGGCGCTCCGACGCGCGCGGTGGCGTGACGATCACCACCCAGGCGGGCGCGAACTGCCGCGCCGTTTCGCGCAGCACGAGGTACGTGCTGGTCACGTCGGCGCGCAGCAACTCGGCGAACTCACCGTCGGTCAGGCGCGCGAACGGCGTCTGGCTCACCTGGCAAGCGACGTGCACGACGCCACCGAGCGCTCCGAAGATCTCGTTGACCTTGGCGAAGGCGCCGCGGACGTCGAGTTGCGCCGAGACGTCGGCCTGCACCGGAATGGCCTGGCCTCCGAGCTCCTCGACCTCGGCTGCGGTCTTCGACGCCAGGTCGACGTCGGCGTCGGCGCAGACGACGTCGTAGCCGGCCTGGCCGTACGACAGGGCGACGGCGCGGCCGAATCCCTGCCCGACGTTCGTGACCAGGACGACACGCGCGGTTTCCATCAGGGCAGGATACGACGTCTCGCCCGACGACGCGGCCAGGACGCGACCGCCGTGCGGCCGGTCCGCCACGAGAACTGGACCCACAGACGATCATGTGTATGGTGAAGCGCACGGCGAGCGCCCCTTCGCGGTCGACCCGTCACCGCACCACGACGACGAGCCGACGCACGAAGCAGTCGTCCGCTCCTGTGGCGACATGCGCGAGTGGGTTGCTGGCCGCTAGTATGATCGATGAAGTGTCGATATGCCGCTTCGGCTGAGGAGGACCCATGGCCCTTGAGCGCTGGTTCCGGCGACAACGACCGACCCGGGGAGACGAGGGCAGTCCGGCAGGCCTCTGGTTGAAGTGTCCATCGTGCCACGCGCAGATCTACCGCAAGGATCTCGTCGCCAACCTCTACCTCTGTCCCGAGTGCGATCACCACGAGCGCATGCCGGTCGACGCCCGCGTGGCGATGCTCACCGACGACGGCACCTTCGAGCGCTGGTCCGGGCACATCTTGCCCGTCGACTCGCTCGAGTTCGTCGACACCGAACCCTATGCCGAGCGCCTCGCCGCGGTCCAGAAGAAGGCCGAGCGCCCCGACGCGATCGTCACCGGCGCCGGCGAGATGCTCGGCGAGCGCGTGGCGGTGGCGGTGATGGACTTCAGCTTCTTGGGTGGCTCGATGGGGTCGGTGGTCGGCGAGGAGCTCGCGCGCGCCGCCGAGCGAGCAGCGGAGGAGGAGCGCGCCTACGTCGTGGTCTCCGCCTCGGGCGGGGCGCGGATGCAGGAGGGCGCCCTGTCGCTCATGCAGATGGCGAAGACGACCGTGGCGCTCGAAGCGCTCACGGAGCGCCGGCTCCCGTGCATCACCGTCCTCAGCGATCCGACGACCGGCGGTGTGACCGCGTCGTTCGCGACGCTCGGCGACCTCGTGGTCGGTGAGCCGGGCGCCCTCATCTGCTTCGCCGGGCCGCGCGTGATCCAGCAGACGATCAAGCAGGATCTCCCGGAGGGGTTCCAGCGCTCCGAGTTCTTGCTGCGCAAGGGGATGCTCGACGACGTGATCCCGCGTCGCGAGCTCAAGGCGCGTCTCGCGACGTACGTCCGGCTGCTCCGCGGCGCACCCGTCGACCGCGAGCGTGCGGCCGAGCGAGTCAAGGTCGAGAAGCCGGAGCTGTCGCGTGCCGCTGTCCTTTGAGAAGCCGATCGACGATCTCGAGGCGCGCATCCGGGACATGCAGTCGTACGCCGAGGAACAGCAGGTCGACATGGGGGAGGAGGTCGCACTCCTCGAGAACCGCCTCGCCACGCTCACCCGCGACACCTTCGCCAACCTCTCGCGGTGGCAGCGGGTGCAGGTCGCGCGTGCGCCGGGCCGGCCGACCGCGGTGGATTATCTCGAGGGGGTGCTCGACGAGTTCACCGAACTGCACGGCGACCGCACCCTCGGCGACGACCCCGCGGTGGTCGGTGGCCTCGCTCGCCTCGGCGACCACAGCGTGGTGGTGATCGCCCAGCAGAAGGGGCGCGACACGAAGGAGAACATCCACCGCAACTTCGGTATGGCGCACCCGAGCGGTTACCGTAAGGCGATCCGACTCTTCGACCTCGCCGACAAGTTCGCGCTCCCGGTGCTCACCTTCATCGACACGCCCGGTGCCTACCCCGGGATCGCCGCCGAGGAGCAGGGGCAGGCGTGGGTGATCGCGGAGAGCATCCAGCGCATGAGCCGCCTCGGCGTGGCCGCGGTGAGCGTGGTGATCGGCGAAGGGGGATCGGGGGGCGCCCTCGCGATCGGCGTGGCGAATCGGGTGCTCATGCTCGAGAACGCGGTCTACTCGGTGATCAGCCCGGAGTCGTGCGCGGCGATCAGGTGGCGCGACGCGGGTGCGGCGCCCCAGGCGGCCGAAGCGCTCCGCCTCACGGCGCCCGACCTCCTGGAGCAGGGCGTGATCGACGAGATCGTCGCCGAGCCCATCGGCGGTGCCCACAAGGACCCGGCGGGCGCCGTGGCGAACGTGAAGGCGGCCGTGTCGTCGGCGTTCGAGGGGCTGCGGGGGCTCGATCGTGCGGCGCTGCTGACGCAGCGGCGGCAGCGCTTCCGGAAGCTCGGGCGTTTCACCGAGGCGGCGTAGGACGCACGGACCCCCGCGTCGGCGGAAACGAGCACATGGTCCACGCCTACGGCACCGACGGACACGGTGCGCCTGCCGCTTCCCCCGGCCGCGACTTCACGGTAATGGTCGCTCGGACGCCGACCAGAGCCAGGCGAGCCGGTACGGTGCAGCCATGAGCCCCAGTGCACCAGAACGCACCCTCACGACCGAGGAGTTCTACGCACTGCTCGGAGACGTGCAGGATGCGCTCGTCGTGACCGACCCGGCGGGTGTGGTGGTCTACATGAACGCGGCCGCGGCGCAGCTTCCCGGCCTCCTCGACAGCGTCGCGTCGGAGCGCGGCACCCTCAGGCTGCTCGACGACGCCCGAGAGACGTTCGATGTTCGCACCCTCGACGGACGGGCCGTCGGCGATGCGGATCGGCCCCTGGTGCGCGCCCTGCGCGGCGAGAGCTATCGGGATGCCGAACTGCTCGTGAAGCGTGCGGGTGACGACGACTTCCGCGTCTACGTCTTCAGTAGCAACCAGATCGCCGGGGATGCGCCGCTCGGCGTCCTCACGGTGCGCGACGAAACCGATCGCTGGCGCTCCGAGCGGCGCCACCGCGTCGCGTTCGAAGCGGATCGGGCACCCTCGGTGATCGCCCGTCTCTCGGACCTGCGCATCGTCGAGGCCAACGAGGGCATGACGGCGCTCACCGGTCTCGCCATGAACGTCCTGCAGGAGCAGATACTCACCGAGCTCAAGCCGCTCCATCAGAGCAAAGACTTGAACGTCGCCATCGAGGGGCTGCGCGGTGGCGCGCGAATCCACAGGCTGGAGCGGCGCATGCTCGGTGCGGACGGCAGCGAGGTGCACGTCCTGATCTCCGCACAGGCGATCGAGGTCGACGGCCAGGCGTGCGGCATCTTCACCTACATCGACCTCACCGACCTCGAGGCGGCGCAGCTCGAACAGACGGAGACGCTGAAGCGGCTGAACGCGATTCTGCTCGCACACGCAGCCGAGTTGGGGATCTTGGATTCCCTGGCGCGCACCGACTCGCTCACGCGGCTCCCGAACCGGCGAAGTCTCGACGATCGGCTCACCGGAGAGATCCGTCGCGCAGCACGCTACGGCAGCATGTTGGCGGTGTTGATGCTCGATCTCGACCACTTCAAGGTCGTCAACGATGAGCACGGCCACGAGGTGGGCGACGCCGCGCTGCTCGCGGTGGCCCGAATCCTCACGGAAGCTGGACGCGCCCCCGACATGGCGGGACGGTGGGGGGGGCGAGGAGTTCATGATGATCCTCCCCCACAGCTCCGTGCAGGCGGCCCACACCGTCGCCTCGCGGGTGCGTGAACGCGTCGAGCGCCATACGTTCCCCGAGATCGGCACCCTCACGATCAGCATCGGCATCGCCTCGTTCGAAGCCGACGACGACGACGCCGCGCTCGTGAAACGAGCCGATCGAGCGCTCGACGGTGCGAAGGCGGGCGGGCGCAATCGGGTCGGGTTCGTGTCGGGGGACGAGGTCGAGGCGTAGGTCGAGGAGCTCGAGGGGCGCTCGGCGCTGACACGATCGAGGGTCAGGTGTGAAGGCACGAAGGGGCACCCTCTTCGCGCGAGCTTGGTGCTGCGCGTGGCCCACGCGTGGATGTGGTGAAGACGGTCACGGCACCAAGGCCATCGAGCCGAGGTCGAGTCGATCGAAGTCGCGGCGGTTGAGCGTCGCGAGGGCGTCGGCGCCCGCGGCCTGCGCACAGGCGGCTATGTGGGCGTCGTGCGCGATTCCGCCGATGAGCCCGCGCTGCGCTAGGTTCCGGACCACGGACCAGGCGCCGTCTTCGTCAGGAAGCGAGACGACGGTCGCATGCTCCTCGAAAGTGTCGCGCAGAAGCCGCTCGGCCACGTCGGCCCGGAGCCGCCAGGGTGCCGGCAGCCGCGTGAGTACGGCGTATGCCTCGAAAAGAACGGGCACCGGCAAGATGGCGCCACCGGGGCTGGAGAGGGCATCGTCCACCGTTCGGCGCGCCGCCTCGTGGTGCTCGTGCGCCCCAAGTAGAGCGGCGACCACGACGCTGGTGTCGAGCGCGACCGCGCTCACCCCTCGGCGCGCAGCGCGTCGAGCGTGGCCTGTACGTCCGCGGAGCGCAGGGTTTGCGCCGGCGCGTCCGGCAGCGCGACCCACACGTGACCATGGCGCTCGAGCCGCACCTCGGCCGGCGGCACGTCGATCTCGATGCGGCCGTCTCGTACGGTCACCTCGACCGTTCCCCCCGGCACGATGCCGACGGCGGCGCGCAGGGCTTTCGGGATCACGAGGCGTCCGGCCGAATCGATGGTGGTGCGCATGGGAAGAGAATACCATGCATCGTGGCATGCTGCTCCCGATGAAGGCACGGGGCCGCGATCCTCGGATGCGGCCTCGTGGAGCGAGGGAATTCGATAGTTCACGCCTCAGCATGCTCATCCGTGTGTCCGTCGCAAATCGGCTGAACGGACGCGTGCCGAGCGTGTCGCGGCCCATGCCCCAGCCGCACGCAGATCGTCGCGTAGGGGCCAGAGCCCTATCATCCAGCGACGAAGCGCGCGCACGACATCAAACGCATGGAGTGACCTCCGAGCAGCAGATGCGCGATGAACTGTGGGCGGTTTGCGTAGCCGAGTCTGCAGAGGACGTTGGTCTTCTGCCAACAGTTTCGACCTCCACGGAGGACACCGGGGTCTAGGTCGAACGGGACGGGTCGATGCGCGCCTCGACCTCCTCGAGCAACGCGCGCTGCCGTGCGTTCAACGTGCCCTCGGCGTACTCGTCCAGGAGGCTCTCGAACCCACCGAGGTCGAGCGGCCGTGCCATGGCGTCGAACTCCTCGATCACGGGCGCGAAGATCGCCACGGCGCTCTCGATCAAGTCGTGGACCTCGTGCGCGGTGCTGTCGGGCCCGAGTCGCGCGAAGCGTTCGGAGACGGCCATCGCGGCCGGCACGAGCTCGGGTTCGGTAAGGCGTTCGTAGAGGTGCGCGAGGCGCGCCATGCCGTCCTCACCCGCGAGATGGGCGAGGAGCACGGATTGGTCGCGGTCGAACTCGGCAAGTTCCGACGGCAGGCCCGCTCCCGCGAAGACGGCGAGGAACGGCGCGAGTTCCGGTGGGAGATCCGGGCGTGCACCTTGCTCGCGAAGGCGTGCGATGAGGCTGCGTTGCCGAGTCATGGCGTCGATCTGCGCCGCCAGTTCCGAGTCGAGTGCGGCCAGCTCCTCGTCGGCACCGTCACTCGCCTCGTCGAGGAGAGCGGGCATCCGGGCGAGCGGGATCCCGAGCGCCGCGAGCCGCTTTATCCGCAGCACGCGGATCAGGTCGTGCACGTCGTACGCACGGTAGCCGTTGCTGCCGCGATCGGGCTCGGCGAGCACGCCGACCCGATGGTAGTGGCGCAGCGCCCGGACGGTCACCCCGGCGAGCCGCGCCAACGCTCCGCTGCGCACTACGCACCTCCACTTTCGGGCTCCAGCGTACGCAGCGACGGCGCGAAAAGCCCGAGGGCGAGCGCGACCAGCCACACGCTGGCAAGCGCGACCGCCGCGACGTGCACGCCGGCGTACTCGGTGATGACCGCCGCGGCCACGATCCCGACCGGCGCGGCGGCGGTCATCATCGAGTTCTGCGTTCCGAAGACGCGCCCGCGCATCTGCTCGGGGACGCGCTCAATCATGAGCACCCCGATCAAACTGCCAAACAGACCGCTCGCCAACCCCACGACGAAAGCACCGCCGAAGACCGCCCAGACCGACGAGAGCGCCGCGAAGAGGCCGAAGCCTAGGGTGCTGCCGAGGAGCCCGGTCAGGAACCACGCCCGTCGCTGGCCCTTCGTGCCGGCGACCGCGTAGATCGCGCCGCCGACGAGAAGACCGGCGGCGAGGGCGGTGAGCACGAAGCCGAGCATGCCGGGTCGCTCGACGAGCGTGAAGTAGACCGGCAAGATCAGCGCCTGGTACGCGGCCAGCACCACCACCGAAGCGAGCGAGAGCACCGTCGTGACCACGAGGAACGGGCTGCGGAACAGCACGCGCCAGCCGTCCCTGAGCTGCGACCAACCCCCGCCCGTCGGCGTCGCCGACGCGCCGTCGGACGTTGTGACCGCCCCCACCTGGTGCGGCACGAGCAGTGTGAGCAGCGCGGCGGCGAACGACGTCGCTGCGGTGATCCACAACACCGTGGACCCGTCGAACAAAACCATGAGTGTGCCGGCCGCCGCAGGTCCGAAGAGGAACGCGACCGCGCCCAGCGTCTCCCGGATCCCCATCAGGCGTTCCGCGGCGACGTGGCCGTGGCGGACGATCGCCGGCAACACGGCATCCCGGGCGGTCATGCCCGGCACGTCACCCACCGAGCCGACGATCCCGAACAGGACGAACCAGCCAACGTTCAGCCCCACGACCATGTCGACGAGCGGTAGGGCCGCGATCGACACCGCCGACACGAGGTCGGCGAGAACCGACGAGGTGCGGCGGTTGACCCGGTCGATCACCACCCCCATCAGAAGACCGAAGACCACGGCCGGGACTGCGGTTGCTGCCGCGACCGCGCCCGCCCCCAACGCGCTGCCGGTGACCTGAAGCACGATCAGCGGCAACGCGACCGCAGCGATCGAGTTGCCGAGGAGCGATAGCAGGTAGGACGCGAGGTACGCGAGCGGGATGCGGTTCATGACTCCAGCAGAAACTACGACGTTGGGGCGGGGTCAAGGGGCGCACCGGACGCTCCTTGGCGGACGGCCTCGAAAAGCCAATAGTCGAGCGGCCAGGTCGGCTCGGTGGTCGCCTCGACCCGAGCGACCTTGGGCGGCTGTCTAGCGGTCGACAACGTCGATGCGTAGCGGAGACCGTCGACTTCGTGGTGTCGAAGCCGCCGGTCACTCGCGAGCATCCGATGGAGCGACGCGGTACACCAGGTGCGTCGCCTCCGCTCCCACGGAGGCGCTCACCGGACGCAAATGAAGGTGCTCCAGACCGCCTCCGTCGAACAGGCGCACGCCACGCCCGAGCAGAACCGGAACCACGTTCAGCTGCAGCTCGTCGACCTTGCCCGCCGCGAGGAACCCGGCGACCGTCGCCGCACCGCCCATGATCACGACGTCGCCGCCCTCAGCGGCCAGCGTGGCCCGGCGCAGCGCCTCGCCGAGGCTCGTGACGAACGTGAAGGACGTCCCACCCCGCCGCTCGACGGGTGGCGAGGGTCGGTGGGTGAGCTCGAAGCAGGGTTTGTGGATCGGCGGTTCGTCTCCCCACTCGTCGATCGACACGTCGAAGGTCGTTCGACCCATCGACCGCGCGCTCCCGGAAGGCCGTTTCCTGGAGCACATGTGCATCGACCGCTTCGTGCACGGCCACCAGGTCACCATCGGGCTCGTTGACCTCGTCGCCGTACCAGACGATGCGCTCGCCACCGTCGTGCCATCCCTCATGTCCTGTCCCTCCGCACCTTCAACACCGCCTCCACCCGATCCCGCACTCCCAAGCGCGCATAGACCTCGCTCACGACGTTCTTCACCGTCCCGACCGTTAGGCCGGGCAGGTCGGCGATCTCGCCGTTAGTGTGCCCGTCGGCGATCAGCGCAAGCACGCGGCGCTGGCCGGGCGTCAACGGCTACGTTGCGTGGGGCTCGGCGCCCAAGGTGCCCGTCCCCGGACCAGCGTCGAACAACGTCTGAGCGAGGTCCCCCGGGATCCCCCGCCGCCCCTCGACGAGCCATCGGATTGCGCGCGCGAGGTCTTCCGGATGAGCGTCCTTGAGCAAGAAGGCGGTCGCGCCGGCGTCGACGCAGCGCTCGACCAGGGCGCGGTCGTCGGACGTCGTCAACACCAGCACCGGCAGGGCAGCAGGGCGCGCGTCGCCTCGATCCCGTCCATCACGGGCATGCGCACGTCGAGCACGGCGAGGTCGAACGGTTCGCCCCCCGCCCCTGCCGCCATGGCGGCCGCCTCGACCGCTTCGCGGCCATCGGCGACCGCGGTGGTGGCGATGCCATCCTCGAGGTCGAGCAGCGCCTTGATCCCGTCGCGCACGAGTGCTCGACCCTGTGGGCGTTGAGGATCCAAAGTACCGGACGGCAGTTTTACCTGCGGCTGTTCCCTGGTGTATGGCCGCGTCGTTAGCGACACTCCAGACCCGGCACTCCAGTCACGTGCCGAGCGAACCCCGCAACGCCCTGAGCCTAGCCCCCGGGTCGTTCCCACCGAACACCGCGCTACCGGCGACGAGCACGTCCGCGCCCGCGTCCACGGCCCCTCGTGCCGTGCTGACGTCGATACCCCCGTCGACCTGGATACGGCACTCGGCGCCGGCAGCGTCTCGCGCGGCGCGTAGGCGTTCGAGTCGGCGCGTCGCCGACGCCAGGAACGACTGCCCCCCGAAGCCCGGGTTCACGCTCATCACGAGCGCCAGGTCGAGGTCCGGCCAGGCGTCGTCGAAGACGTGCAGAGGCGTGAGCGGGTTCACGGCGAGGCCGACGCGCAGGCCGGCGTCGCGCACGCGCTGCAGGGCGCGGTGCGGGTGGGGCGTCGCCTCGGCGTGCACGGTGATGGCGTCGGCGCCGGCGTCGACGTAGGCGTCGATCGTGTCTTCCGGCGCGTCGATCATCAGGTGGACGTCGATGGGCAGCGTGGTCGCTCGTCGAACGGCGGCGACGAGCACCGGTCCGAATGAAAGGTTGGGGACGAAGTGGCCGTCCATCACGTCGACGTGGATCCAGTCTGCGCCCGCCGCCTCGACCGCGCCCACGTCCCGGGCCAGGTGGCCGAGGTCGGCTGCGAGCACGGATGGGGCGATCAGCACGTCAGGCACGCGCAGAGCGTAGCACGCTCGGCGTGTAGGCTGGATCTCTGCGCGGCGTATCGAGCGCCGCGGGCGAGGAGGAGCCATGAGCGAATTCGCCAATCCCGAGGTCCTGGTGAGCACGGCGTGGGTCGCCGAACACGGCGGCGACGAGGGCGTGCGGCTCGTGGAGGTCGACGAAGACGTCCTGCTCTACACGCAAGGGCACGTCGAGGGCGCGGTGAAGCTCGACTGGCACACGGAGTTGCAGCGCCCCGACGTCCGCGACTTCGTCGACGAGGAGGGGTTCTCGGCGCTCATGGGGCGCAAGGGCATCTCGAACGACACGACGGTCGTCCTCTACGGCGACAAGTCGAACTGGTGGGCGGCGTACGCCTTCTGGTTCTTCAAGTACAACGGCCACGCCGACGTGCGCCTCATGGACGGTGGG
>JACCWH010000084.1 GCA_013697735.1 Trueperaceae bacterium
AGGAGACCCTGCTCGGCTGGTACTTCCTACGCACGGCCGACCGGCCCCTGAGCGCGCACGAGCTCGACGACGCAATCGAGCAGTGGTTCGCCGAGCACTGGAGCTGCCGGCTGAACTTCGAGGTCGACGACAGCGTCGCCAAGCTGCGACGCCTCGGACTCGCCGAGGAAGCCGACGGCGAGAAGCTGACCGCCGTGCCCCTCGCCGAGGCGTTGCGCCGGCTCGACGAGCGGTGGGAACGCTCCTTCGGGTACCACGACGCGACGTCCGGGTGACGGCGCCGATGAGCCGATGAGCCGATGAGCAAGCTGACCGTTTCGCCCCAGCCATGACTCCTCCCGAGCTCCCGACGAACCACGACGCGGCCGTCACCCTCGACGAGGTCGTGGAGCGAATGGTCGTGCTCGAGGCCGCACTGCCGGTGGGCGACGGGCGTCGGCTACTTCAACAAGCTCTACCTGGAGGTGACGCGAGCGATCGTGAGACGACTTCGAGGCGGCGAGTTCGAGCAGCCGCGCTTCCTCGAGCACCTCGCCGTCCTCGTCAACGCCTACTTCCGTGCGCTCGATGACTTCGAGCGTGACCCCCGCCGCGGTCTCCCGCGCCTGGGCTCCGCTCTTGGAGGCTCGTGCCCGCAAGCGCGTGGCGCCGATCCAGTTCGTCCTCGCCGGAATGAACGCCCACATCAACTACGACCTTCCGATCGGAGTCGTCCAGACGTGTGAGTCCTTCGGAGTGTCCCCGCGCGATGGAAGCGCCGAGCACCGCGACTATCTCCACCTCAACGCGATCCTCGGCGAGACTGCGCCACGCTGGTCCGGCCCGCACGCGCGTCGTCGTGCGCTATCGGCGACCGCGAGATCGAGCTCGAGGTCGCCGACGAGGGCCGTGGGCCGGGCCCCGATCGCAACGGTGCCGGCCACGGGATCATCGGGATGCGCGAGCGCGCGGCCCTCTACGGCGGCTCGCTGGCCACCGGGCCGGCGGACGGCGGGGGGTTCGTCGTCCGCGCCGTCCTGCCGCGCATGACCATCCGCGTCGTCATCGCCGACGATCAGGCGATGGTCCGGGCCGGCTTTCGCTCGTTGCTCAACCAGGAGCCGGACGTCGAGGTCCTCGGCGAAGCTGCCGACGGCGAGCAGGCCGTCGCCGCCGTCCGGCGCTTTGCACCCGACGTCGCGCTGATGGACATCCGGATGCCCAACGTCGACGGGCTCGAGGCGACCCGGCGCCTCGCGGCGATGGAATCCTCCACGCGCATCCTCATCCTCACGACCATCGATCTCGACGAGTACGTCTACGACGGGCTGCGCGCCGGCGCGAGCGGCTTCCTGCTCACGGACGCCTCGCCGGAGCAGCTCATCGCGGCGATCCACGTCATCAGCGAGGGCGAGGCCGTGCTGGCGCCCTCGTCACCCGTCGCGTCGTCGAGGCGTTCCCCCGGTTCCCCGGGCGCCAGGATCACCTCACGGCCGCCCTCGCCAAGCTCACCGCACGCGAGCGCGAGGTCCTCGAGCTGCTCGCGAAGGGCTCGTCGAACCTCGAGGTCGCGCGCGCACTCTTCGTCAGCGAGACCACCGCGAAGACCCACGTGCGCAACGTCCTGGCCAAGCTCGACCTGCGCGACCGGGTCCATGCCGTCGTGTTCGCCTACGAGTCCGGGCTGGTGCGACCGGGTGGGCCTTGAGCGGTGCACGCCACGCTGCCGCCGCGACAGTGACCGTCACATCGGCTGCGGGAACCCCTCCCGCATACCGCGGCGGTGGCGCACCCATGCGGCGATGGCGACCAGGGCGGCCAGCGCGGTGGCCGCGGCGGCTGCCAAGCCGAGCACGCCTTCCACATCGGCAAGTGATCGGTAGAAGAGGTAGCCGAGCAGGATGTAGGCGGTGGTCCACGCGCCCGTCGCCGCGATGCTCGGCGCAGCGAAGCGCCGGAAGGGCATCCCCGATGAGCCCGCGAGGAACGGCATCACCGCACGGAACAGGCCGATGAACTGGCCTGCGAACACCGCCTTCGCGCCATGCCGGGCGAAGAACCGGTCGACTCCGGCGAGGCGCTCGGGGCCGAGTCGAAACCGAGGGCCGTGGCGGACGAGGACCCCGCGTCCGAAGCGCCTGCCGGCCACGAAGCTGAGGGCATGGCCGGCGGCGGCGCACGCCCAGACCGTGGCGATCAGCGCCACCACGCTCACCGTGCCCTCGCCCGCCACCGCGCCGCCGACGATCGCCGACCACTCCCCGGGGGCCACGAGGCCGACGAGGACGGCCGTCTCGAGCAGGGCCAGACCTCCGACGACCGCGTAGGTCCAGTCTCCGAGGCCTTCACCGAGCGCGGCGACCGCCTCCTGGGCGCCCGGAAGGTCGGGGAACGCACCGACGAGATAGGCGCCACCGACGACCGCCCCGGCAGCGAGCCATGCGAGACGACCGCGCGTGAGCCGTCCGCGGACGCGGAGCGCCGCCGTCGCGGCTGGTCGGCGGAGAGACATCGGCCGGCGCCCGGCACTCGGTGGCGAGTCGTGCGATCCGTCGTCGGGAACCGCAGGAGGCGGTTCCCTGTCGGGGACCGCAGGAGGCGGTCGCGCCGGCAGGTCTCGGCGCAGTTGCAGGTAGGCGAGCGCACCCGGCAGCGTCGGTAGCCAGAAGGCGAAGACGCGGTATGCGAGCACGGCGACGATCGCGAGGCCGCCTCCGACTCCGAACGCGACGAGGGCGCCGATCATCCCGCCCTCGACGCCCCCAACTCCGCCGGGGACGGGCAGAACGTTGCCGACCATGCCGACGAAGTAGGCGAGCACGAGCACCGCCACGGGCGGTGGCTCGCCGAAGGCGTGAAACGTCGCCCACAGGACGGCGATGTCGAAGCCCCACCAGGCGGGCGCGCCGAGGATGCCGGGCTCACGACGACGAATCAGCGAGACCGCGACGCGAGCACCGCGTCCGGCCGCCGCGGGAGCGTGTCCGATCCCGGCGAGGGTGCGCCTGAGTGCGCCGGCGTCGGAGGCGCGCCCGCGAAGCCGGCGTTGGAGGTCGGCGGGGATGCGAACGAGCGCGAGACCCGCCGCGATCGCCAGCGCGCCGAGCATCGCCGGCACGAGCGTCAGCGCCCAGGGGGCCGGCCCGGGGAGAAGCCCCGTCCACAGGCCGAGGCCGACGAGCACCAGGCACGCCATGTACACGCCGTAGAGGAGCATCAGGAAGGCGACCATGCGGTCGGCGATTCGCCGGGCGGAGATCTCCAGGCGTCTGAGCGCCCAGACGGTCAGCGCGATCCCGCCCGCCCCGGCGCTCGCGAAGACACGCGTGGCCGCGAGGCCGGCCATGGTGATCGCGTAGCTCTCGCGCCATCCGACCCGGCTATCGTCGTCGACGAAGACAGCCCGAAAGAGCACGACGTAGCCGGCGAAGGAAAGGAGCTCGAAGAGCAGCGCCGCGGCGAGCCAGCCGGGATGGCCGTTCGCGACAAGCCCGGGGACCTCGGCCAGCTCCGACAGGTCGGGCGGACCCAGCAGGACCAGAAGGCCGGCCGCCGCGACGACCAGCGCGATGATGATGCTCCCCCGGATGTGCCTGGCGCCGGGAGCCGCCTTGGACGACGGCTCGCAGACCGCGCTCGCGTGGTCGCACTTCGGCGTCGGACCCGCACCCGATGAGCCACCCGTGCCCACGGGCGCTACTGCACAGTCTGCGTACGCGGCGAGCGGTGCCATTCCGTGGCTTTCTCCTGGCGGTTCTCTTGCAGGCGGTCAAGCCCTGTGGAAGCAGCCTCCCACGCCCGGCCGCCCGGTTGGGTGGTGTAAGCCCGCCGGTCGTGGTTCGGTTTGCCCCCGGAGCTCCGGGTGCCCTCAGCTCAGTGCAGCGGCTTGCCCCCGGTGGCGCCGATCACCTCGCCGCTGATGTAGCGCGACTCGGCGGTAGCCAGGAAGACGTAGGCAGGGGCCAGCTCGCCGGGCTGGCCCGGGCGGGCGAGCGGGATGTCCTCGCCGCTACCTTGTCGTGAGCCGGCCATTGCCGAAGTAGCTCTCCTCGCTATCTCCGGGCGGCTGAGCTGGCGCGCGGCGTCAGCGCCCCAGCAGGCTCACAAACCGCCGCGCGCCCTCACCCAGAGGGCTGAGCAGTCTGCGCACCTCAGCAAGCCCGGCCCGCAACTGCTCGTCGCCGACCTCGACGGGCATCATCGAGTCCTGCAGCCGCGCGAGGACGCTGTCGGCCACCGTGACCGACTCCACCGCGGAATCGAGGAAGCCCTTCACGCCGCGCGACGCGGCGCCCGGAGGAGCCTGCGCGGCGAACTCGCGGATCTTGAGGCCGTGGCGAGCCGCGAACTCGGCGTGCGTACGCTTCGCCCGCCCGAAGGCCACCTGCACCGGCCGGAAGAGATCCTCCTCGAGCTTGTCGGCGTTGTACTCGTCGAGCTGCTCGTAGGCGTCGCCCAGCGCCGCGAGCGCCACCCCGATCTCGTCGATGGCCTCGGCGATGTTGTCCAGGAGCTGCTGGCGCGCTTCGGCGCTGACATAGGCCATGAGGGGAGCGTAGGCGTCAGCCGCCCAGTCCGGCGTCGAGGAGATACCCCAGAGCGGCGCGCCTGCCCGCCGGGCCCACGCCTGCTGCCGTGACCGCCGCTACGCCCGCGGTCAAGCACCACTCGACGCGCTGCTACCTCCACCTCGACCACCGCGGCAACGCCTTCGCCTAGGGTCCCCGCATGGAGACCGTCGACGGATTCCTCGTTGCCGAGCGGACCTTCTCGGACGACCCGGCCAAGCTCTCGGTCGGGCTCGCGAACATCGAGGCGGTCGTCCCGGACATCGAGGCGAACAAGGACAAGATCCTGCGCGTCTGCAAGATCTTCAAGGAGCGCGGCGTGAACTTCGCCGTCTTCCCGGAGTTCGCCCTGTCGGGCTACTTCTGGGACGAGGATGACGACTGCCTGCCCTACATGCGCGAGGCGAGCACCGAGAACCACACCGACTGGATCGAGCGCGAGCTCGAGCCGCTGCTCGACGACGACTTCGCCGGGATCCTCCTCAACAACCTCAGGGACGCGGGTGCGGGCCGCTTCTACAACACGACGTTCATGGTCACCGGCGAGCCGGACTACCTGGCCGACGAGAACACCTACGACAAGGTGTTCCTGCCGGGCGTCGAGAAGCAGCACACCGAGAGCGGGCGCGACGATCGGCTGCTGCTCGAGACGCGTTACGGGCGCTTCGGCTTCACCACCTGTTACGACTATCTGTTCAGCGAGCTGCTGCGCGAGTACTCGGTCGCCGACCACGCCGACGCGATCTTCCAGCTCGCCTCGTGGCGCGCCGCGGCGTCGCGGGACTACCCCGCGATGAACCTGCGCACCGACCACTACTACGGCGACCTGTGGGACTCCGTCATGCCGGCGTCGTCGGCCACCAACCAGCTCTGGACGATCGCCTGCAACGCCGTCGGCCACCACGGCGTCAGCGGGGCCGCGTTCTGGGGCGGCTCGGGGATCTGGGCGCCGTCGGGGCTGTGCCTGATCCAGGCGTCGCGCTACAACGAGGAGCTGCTGATCGTCCACAACCTCGACATCGAGGGCGCCATCGACGACGAGCAGGACGACTTCCACTACGCCTTCGACTTCAAAGAGATCTACCGCTCGTTCGAGGGCGCCAAGAGCTTCACGCGCAAGCTGGGCGGATAGCGGCGACAGGTTCGCTGCGGTCGTGGAGCGCCGCGCGACGCGCCACATTGGTGGCATGGACGTCAATGACCTCTACGGCCTCCCGCTCGACCGCTTCGTCGACGCGCGCGGTGAGCTGGCCAAGGCACTGCGCGGCGACGGGCGAAGCGAGGAGGCCAAGGAGGTCGCCGGGCTGCGCAAGCCGTCCGTGGCCGCGTGGGCGGTCAACCAGCTGGTGCGCACCCAACGCGCCGCCGTGGGCGAGCTGCTCGCCGCCGGCGATGCGCTGCGCGACGCCCACGCGGAGCTGATGGCCGGCCGGCGTGACCCGGCCGGCCTTCGGACCGCGAGCGAGCGCGAGCGGGCGGCGGTCGATGTGCTCCTCGACGCGGCCCGCGGCCTGCTGACCTCCGAGGGGCGCGCGTCGAGCGAGACGGTCCTCGAGCGCGTCGCCGCCACGCTGCACAGCGGCGCCTTGGACGACGACGCCCGGGACCAGATGCGCAGCGGACGGCTGGAGCGTGAGCTGCGCCACGTCCAGGCCGACATCCACGCGAGCATCTCCAGAAGAAGACGCCAACGTGCCACTGACCGATGGAAGCCTCCGCTCGTATCGCGAAGGGGTCGTAGGGCACGGACCGTTGCCGTAGAACTTCATGGCCATGGCGACGTCCAAGGCCGAGATCATCGATGCCGGTGGGCGCGAGCTGCGGGTGTCCAGCCCCGATCGCGTGATCTTCCCGAGCATCGAGCGCTCGGAGGCCGTCACCAAGCTCGACGTCGTGAAGTACTACCTTGCCGTCGAGGACGGGATCATGCGGGCGCTGCACCGGCGGCCGACGACGCTCGAGCGCTGGCCCAAGGGCGTGCACCCGGGCATCGTCCTCTCGACGCGCGAGAAGGGCGGCGGCGACGCCTTCTTCCAGAAGCGCTTGCCGAAGGGCGCTCCGGACTACGTGCAGACCGCGCGGATCGAGTTCCCGTCCGGCCGCCACGCGGACGAGGTCTGCCCCACGGAGGTGGCGGTCGTCGGCTGGGCGGCGCAGATGGGCACGCTCACGTTTCATCCGTGGCCGGTGCGC
>JACCWH010000088.1 GCA_013697735.1 Trueperaceae bacterium
GAGCACGAGCGCACGCTCCCCCGCGAGCACGACGCCGGTCTCCGCCAACGCACGCGCGAACCCGCGCGCATCGGTGTTGTCGCCCACGAGCGCGTCGCCGCGGCGCACGATCGTGTTGACCGCTCCGAGGCGCGCGGCCTCGGGCGTGAGGTCGTCGAGGTAGGCGGCGACGCGCTCCTTGTGCGGCACCGTGACGTTGGCGCCGAGGAGGTCGTCGTCGTCACGCAGTCGTGCCACGGCGGCGTCGAGATCGTTCGGGGGCACGTCCCACGCGAGGTACCGCCCGCGGATGCCACGTGCCGCGAAGGCGGCGTCGTGCATGACGGGGCTGAGGGAGTGCCCGGCAGGGTGGGCGAGGAGGACCGCCACGCACGGCAGCTCGAACGATGGCTCCACATGCCCCCGCCCGCGCGCCGATGGCACCCCCTCGTCGGGCACGATCAGGCCGCCGCCGCGCGCGTCGCCATCTCCTCGATCACCTGCAGCGCCTGCGCGACGTCGTCGTCGTCGACGTCGACGTGCGTCACGAACCGCACGGCCGTGCTCGACACCGCGTTCGCGAGCACGCCCGCGGTCGCCAGCGCGCGCACGAAGGCGTCGGCGTGATCGACCCCGACGTAGACCATGTTGGTCTGCACCGTGGTGAGGTCGACAGCGACGCCCGGGAGGCCGTGGAGCCCCTCGGCGAGGACTCGCGCGCGGCCGTGGTCGAGCGCGAGCCGCTCGACCATCGTCTCGACCGCGACGATGCCGGCCGCGGCGATCACGCCCGCCTGCCGCATGCCGCCACCGAGGAGCTTGCGGTAGCGATGCGCGGCGTCGACGAAATGGCGCGATCCTGCGACGATGCTGCCGACGGGAGCACCGAGCCCCTTCGAGAGGCAGAGGGCCACGCTGTCGAAGGGGGCGCAGACGCGGGCGAGTGGCACGCCCAGCGCCACCGCGGCGTTCCAGGCGCGGGCGCCGTCGAGATGGTACGGCAAGCCCTCCTCACGTGCGATCGCGCCGATCGCCGCGGCCACGTCGAGGGGCACCACCGTGCCGCCGGCTCGGTTGTGTGTGTTCTCGAGCACCACGGCGCCCGTGGGTGCCTGATGCTTCGAGCGGGTGACGGCGCGCCGCACGTCCGCGGGATCGGGTACGCCGCCAGGCGCCGGGACTATGCGCGGCACCACGCCGGCGATCACCGCCATGGCGCCGAGTTCGTACTCGTAGACGTGGGCGCCACTCGGCACGATCACCTCCTGCCCCCGATCGGCGTGCACGGCGATGGCGATCTGATTCGCCATCGTTCCGCTCGGGACGAAGAGCGCGGTCTCGAAGCCGGCGCGCTCCGCGACGAGACGCTCGAGGCGCGAGACGGTCGGGTCCTCGCCGTAGACGTCGTCACCGACGACGGCTTCGGCCATGGCGCGGCGCATCTCGTCGCCGGGGGTGGTGACGGTGTCGGAACGGAGGTCGATCACGGTGCGGGGCATAGTGGTGCGTGTTCTACCATCCGCCCGCGCCTCAAGCGCGCTGCAGCTCCGTCGCGCCCGCCTCCGCGAGCCAGCCGACGAAGGCGTCGAGGCCGCGCTCGTATGCCCGCTCGCGACGCTCGCGCTTGCCCGGACCCTGGCGCGATTTCGGCTCCACCGGCACCAGTCCCCAATTGGCGTTCATCGGCTGGAAGCCCTCGGGCGTCGCGCTCACCAGGAACCGCACCAGACCACCGAGCATCGACGCCTCGGGCGGCACGATCGGCGGCCGGCCGAGCACACGTCGTGCCGCGTTCGTCCCGGCGAGCCACCCCGTGGCCGAGGACTCGAGGTAGCCCTCCGTGCCGGCGAGCACGCCTGCCACGAACAGGTCTGGGTGGTCGCGCAGCGCCATCGTGGCGTCGAGGAGGCGTGGGGCACACAGGTAGGTGTTGCGGTGCATGACGCCGTAGCGGACGATCTCGGCCTCCTCGAGTCCGGGGATGGACCGCACCACCCCCAACTGATCGCCCCACTTGAGGCCGGTCTGGAAGCCGACCAGGCTCCACATGCGGCCGGCGACGTCTTCCTGGCGGAGTTGGGCCACCGCGAAGGGTCGCCGGTCGGTGTCGGGGTGCTCGAGCCCGACCGGCTTCATGGGGCCGAACCGCGGCGTGTCGTAGCCGCGGCGTGCGAGTTCCTCGATCGGCACGCACCCTTCGAAGAACTCGAGCTTCTCCCAGTCGTGCGGCACGTGCGCACGGGCGGCCGTGAGCGCCTCGAAGAAGTGGTCGTACGCCTCCTTCGTGAAGGGCAGGTTGAGGTAATCGGCCGCTTGGCCGTAGCGTCCCTTGCGGTACGCCACGTCCATGTCGATGGAGTCGCCGTCGATGACGGGTGCGGCGGCGTCGTAGAAGCCGAGGAACTCCATGCCGACGCGCGCTCGAATGCGCTCGGCGAGCACGTCGCTGGTGAGCGGGCCGGAGGCGAGCACCACCACGCCGTCGGGAATGTCGGTCACCTCTTGGGTGTGGACGGTGACGAGCGGGTGCTCTCGCAGTGTGCGGGTCACGAGGTCGCCGAAGCGCTCGCGGTCGACTGCAACGGCGCCCCCTGCGGGGACGCGCGTCGCCTGCGCCGACGACATCACCAGGCCGCCCGCTGCGAGCATCTCGGCTTGCAGCAGCCCCTTGGCATTGGCCTTGGAGTCCCCCCCGAAGCTGTTGCTGCACACGAGTTCGGCGAAGCGGTCCGTGTGGTGGGCGGGCGTCATCTTGACGGGGCGCATCTCGAAGAGGTCGACGGCGACGCCGTGCCGAGCGATGGCGAGCGCGGCGTCGGAGCCCGCCATGCCGGCACCGATCACGCTCACGCGCGCGTGGGTAGGGAGGGTCATGGCCGGAGTCTAGCAGCGACGCCCGAGCACCGCGGTTCTCGTGGGCGAGCGGTTGCGGCCTAGATGAGGGTGCGACGCCGCGGACGCAGGTACGACCCGATCCAGGCAGCGACGCCGACGAGCACGAGCGCGGCGCCCGTGCCCGCCACGAGCAGGTAGACCCAGTAGATCCGCTCGGCAGCGACCGGGGCGAGCGATCCGCTCAGCAACCGAAGGGTGCCCCATAAGGAGGCGATCGCGCCCTCGGCGACGTTCCCTGCCGGCCACGCCCCGCCACCCATTCCATCGCGCCAGACGAGCGCCAGCACGAGTCCGGGACCGGCGGCGGCGAGGAGGCAGACGCCCGGCCAGAGCGCACGTCCAGGGCCCTGCGTCACCAGCACGAGCACCGCGATGAACACGAGCGCCGCCAGCCCCCCGGCCCAGGCCCATGCGAGATAGCGCCCGTGCGCGCTGCGCCCGATCCCGTCCACCACCGCCGCCGCCGCCGACACGCGCTGTGCGACGGCGGCGTCCTGCACGAGTTCGAGCACGCCGGCGCTCCCCGACGAAAGTGCCCGCCGCGCCAACACGATCTGGACGCGGTCGCGGCGCTCCTCGCCGCTGAGACCGAGCGCCTCGGCCTCGTCGAGTACCCCAGCCCACGGGTCGTCGCTCCGCCGTGCCCCGGATGCGACCGCACGCGCCTCGGCGAGTCGCAGGGTGATCTCACCCCGGCGCGTGGCGATGCTCGTCTCGAACGCAGCGTGCAAGGCGCCGCGTACGGAGCCGTCGATCGCAGCTTCGAACGCCTCGGCGACGTCGGAATTGGTCACGACCGCCTGCGCGCGCGCCGCGCCCTCGTCCATGAGGACGGTCGCGAGGCCGTCGATCACGCGCTCACCGACCTGCCGGTGCGTCCGGCCGGTGATCTCCGAGGGGGGGACCAGGACGACGATGCCGACGAGCGGTTGCACGTCCTGACCCGGGTTCTGCGCGGCTTGCGCGGGCCAGTTCGCCGCGCGGGTGCCGTTGTCGAGCCCGACCCCGAGGAGCGCGCGCTGCAGCGCCGCGTTCGCCAGCGGCCGGAGCGTGGTGGTGTCGAGGGCCTCGAGTTGGCCCCGCAACGCGTCGTCCTCGACGAGCGCCCACGTGGCGAGCGTGCCGTCGACGAGCACGCGCTCGGTGAGCACGCCGGCGACCCGCGAGACGGCCTCGTCGACGGCGAACGCGTCGAGCTCGCTCGGGTCGACGAAGGCGTCGACGCCCGGCAAGATGGCGAGCGGTCGGCCCGCCTGATAGCCTCGCGCGCCGACGGTGACCTCGACGTCGTCGCCCGACGGGCCGAGCACGAGCATGAGCACCTGCCGCGCGAGGGGCTCACCCGAGGCCGGTTGGGTGACCCGCGCCGCACCGGCCGCGAGCGTGGCGACGGCGGCGCATGCGACGAGCACGAGCGCGGACATCCACTTCAGGTCGACCAGCCATGCCGGGCGTCGCTCGTTGCGCATCGGTCCTCCTCGCCGCGGATGCCCACTCTACCCGGTGCCCGTGACGCCCCCTGCGCGATTTCTCGCCCCAGAGCGCCCGCACACGACCACGACGCGCCGAGGGGCCGGGCACCGGTAGCATGCCGGTCATGGCCGGTGATGCTCCGCACGTCACGATGATCCCGCTGCTGGGCGCCCTCCACCTGCGCTACCCGAGGTACAACGCCGCCGTGGTCGAAGAGCTCCTCAACGCTTCGAGGCCGCAGGCGCTCGCCATCGAACCGCTGCCGGCAGGATTCGAGCGACAACCGGCGTGGCGCGACACCGAAGAGCTCCTCGTGCCCTGGGTGGTGGTCCCGTGGGCGGAGCGGCGACGCCTCCGCGCGATCGGGGTGTACGAGGCCTCCCCAGACCCACGGGCGCAGGCCGACATGGCGCGCTACCTGGCGACCTACCCGAGCGCCCGCAAGGCGCTCGATGCCGCCGCCGCCGAGGAGCGTCCGCTCGCCGGACTGCTCGCCGAGGCGCTCACGATCGAACGCGTGGAGCACGACATCCTCCCCCCGCTGGCGCGCTCGCGCGCACTCCGACTCGAAGCCTTCGGTGATGGTCCCGGCACCGACTGGCTCGAAGCCCGCGCCGAGGCGTCCGCCGAGCGCGTGCTCGCTCTGGGCGTCGAGCGCACGACGCTCGTGGCCGCCGTCGACCGATTCGCGGCCCTGCGCGAAGCGCTCGAACGCCGCGGCGCGAACGTCAGCATTCCCGGCTCCCCACACCCGTCGGAGGCCGCCGGTGAGCGTGCGCTGCTCGACCTCGCCTGGCGTGGCGAGGGGGCAGACCCGGGCAGCGTAGTGGCGCGCCTACGCGCACTCGGACACGCGGAAGCGCGCTACCACGCCGCGAATCTGCTGCTCGCCAATGGCCACGTCGCAGAGGCGCTCGAGGAGCTCGAGGGGGTGCTCCGGCTCGACTTCGCACGGCCACCCTTCCTGCCCGCGCTCGTGCTCGCTCGGCTCGGTCAGCTCCGCGACGTGGCCGGGCGCCGTAACGACGCCCTCCGGGCGTACCGGGGGGTGATGGCGCTCGACTGGGCGCCCGTCGACGCGCGCGATGCGGCGCGAGCGGGGATCGATGCGCCGTTCGCGTTCGCCGAAGGTGGCGAGGGGGACCCGACCGAGCCGGATCTGTACGGCGCCTGACGGACGTGCTAGCCTCCGCGCATGCAGGCCCCCGGGTCGGCACGGTCCGTCCCTCGGCGCGTCGCGCTCGGCGTCGGCATCGCCGAGATCGGCGCCTCGCTCACGTTCGTGAGCGTCAACACCTGGCTCCTCTACTACCTCGTCAACGTCGCTGGCGTGAGCCCGCTCCTCGCCGGCGGTATCTTCGTCGCGGGGCGTGTCGTGGACGCCGTCACCGATCCGCTCATGGGGATGTTCTCGGACCGGATGCGACCGCGGTGGGGGCGGCTCGTGTTCGTGCGCTGGGGCGCCCTCCCGCTCGGCGCCGGCTTCGCTCTGCTCTGGTGGGCGCCCGCGCAGGCCGCCGACGCGAGCGCGGTAGTGGCACTCGGGGCGCTCGTGCTGTCGTCGTTGCTCTACACCGTCGTGCAGATGCCGACGCTGGCGTTGACCCCCGACCTGGTACCCGATTACGACGCCCGCACCAGCCTCACCAGCGTGCGCGTGGCGTTCGCGGTGGTGGCGTCGATGGCGGCCGTGGCGGCGCCCCCCCTGATCGTGTTGGGCGTCTCGGGGGGCGGCACGCTCGCGACCAGCACACCGGCGGGCTGGGCCATCCTCGGGGTGGTCTTCGGCGCGATCGCGGTCCTCGCCTACGCCGCGCTGCCCGCGCTCGTACGCGAACCCGCCCGGGCGCCCGCGCGCGAAGCTCCGACGCGGCCGCCGTGGTGGACCGTCTTCCGGACGCCCGGGTACGTGAGTCTGCTGGCCGTGTTCCTCGTCGTCACGGTGGCGCTCATGATGGTCAACTCGATGCTCCCGTTCGCGCTCGAATCGGTCCTCGGCGTGCCGGGCGAGTCACAGACGCTCGTGCTGGGACTCCTGTTCGGGAGCGCGGTGCTCTCGTTCCCCCTCTGGAACGCCTTCACGCATCGCTTCGGCAAGCGCGCGGCGCTCACGCTCGGCGCGCTCGTGATGGGCGGCGCCGTGTGGGCGCTCGTCGCGACGGCGCCACCTGGCGCCCCGGGCGCCGTCTTGCTCGGCTGGACGATCGTCGCCGGGGTGGGGCTCGCGTCGGTCATGGCGACGCCCTGGTCGATGCTGCCCGACGTGGTCGAGTTCGATGCACTCCAATCGGGAGCGCGTCGCGAGGGACTGCTCTACGCGGTCTTCACCTTCGCGCAGAAGCTCGCAGGCTCGGTCGGCGTGTTCGCGAACGCCGTCGCCGCGACGCTCTTCGGCTACGTGCCCGGCGTCGCCCAGCAGGCGCCACACACCGTCGCCGGCTTCGCGCTCGTGCTCGGACCGATCACCTTCGGGCTCTTCGCGCTGGCGGCGGCGCTGGTGTGGACGTCGCCCATCACGCGCGACTCGCACGGACGCGCGCGGCTCGCGCTCCGCGCGCTGCTCGAGCGTCCGGACGACGACGCGGTAGACTCCCCGGAACGTGCGTGACCTCCTCTACGACGCAGCCAAGCACTACAAGCGCGGCAAGGCGCTCGCCGAACGCGGTGACGTGCGTGGCGCCATGGTCGCGTACGGAGAGGCACTCCTCGACCTGCACGCCGTGAAGCCGCAGCGCATGCGTGACGTGCTCCTCGCGCAGGTCTACCTCTCGCGGCACCAGACGGGGGCGGAGCACGATCCGAAGCGCGCCGCCACCGACCTCCGCCTCGGCTACTCCTACGCCCGCACCACGCGGGAACCCTCCGTACGGCACCTCGCCGAGGTGCTCTGGCAGCGTTCGATCGCGCGCTGACGCACGTGGCCGGCCAGCGAACGTACACTCGTGGCATGACGATCCCCGACCTTCATCGCGCCATCGTCGACCGCCGGACCGAGTTCCTCGATCTGCTCGGTGAGCTCGTTCGCATCGAGACGCCGACGGGCGATCTCGCGGGCGCGGAACGGTTCGTGGTGCATCTCCGTGCCGTGCTCGAGGGGGATGCGTGGGCCGTCGAGACGGACGAGCGCGAGGGGGTCGGCGCATTGCTCGTGGCGCGCATGGCGGGCCGCACCGACTCGGAGTCCACGCTTCTGCTCGCGCACTACGACACGGTGCACGACGTCGGCACCCTCGAGCGGTCCCCGTGGCGGGTCGAAGGCGACGTCGCGTACGGTCCCGGCGCGCTCGACATGAAGGCCGGCATCGCCGCGGCGATCGTGGCGCTCCGGGCGCTCCACGCCGTGGGCGGCGGTCCCGCCGGCCGCGTGACCCTCCTGGTGACCTCCGACGAGGAGACCGGCTCGCACGCGAGCCGCGAACGGATCGAGCGTGAGGCCGGCGAGCACGATCGCGTGTTGGTCCTCGAACCGAGCCGCGACGACGGTGCGCTCAAGCTCGGCCGCAAGGGGGTGGCCGACTTCCACCTCACGTTCGAGGGGCGCGCCGCACACGCGGGTCTGGCGCCGGAGACCGGCGCGAGCGCACTGGTCGAACTCGCGCGCGCGGCCCTCACCATCGCCGACCTCGGGGACGCCGCCGCCGGCACCACGGTCAACCCGACCGTCGCCAGGTCCGGGCAGGCGACGAACGTGATCCCCGACCACGCCCGCCTCTCGGTCGACGTCCGCCTCCCCACGATGGTGGAGGCCGAGCGGGTCGAGGGCGCGATCCGCGGCTACGTGCCGCACGATCCGGAGATCCGCGTTCGGATCGATGGCGGGGTCAATCGACCACCGATGGAGGCGACCGTCGGCAATCGGCGGCTGCTGGCGCGCGCGCAGGCGATCGGCGCCACGTGGGGATGGTCCGTCGAGTCCGCAGTCGTGGGCGGCGGGTCGGATGGCAACTTCACGTCGGCGCTCGGCGTCGCCACGCTCGACGGCGTCGGAGCCGTGGGGGGCGGCGCCCACACACTCGGGGAGCACGTGCGCGTGGGTGAAACGCTCGATCGCGTCGCGCTCGTCGCGAACCTTCTCGCGAGCGACACCGGCGCCGTCGCTGGCGACGACGCGCACCCGCCGGCAGCAGCCGTCTCGGACGGAGCCCGGCAACCATGAGCGGCCCGAGTCGGTTCGGATGATCGGACCACTGATCGCGCTCGGAGCGGGTGTGGTGCTCTCGGCCGCCCTGCCTCCGACCGGCGTGTGGCCGGCCCTGATCGCACTCGCGGTGCTGTTCGGAATGGTCAGCCACGCCGAGCGTCCCGGTGAGGCCTTTGGCCTCGGCGCCTGGTTCGCGCTCGGGTTCTTCGCCCTCTACGTCCTCTGGGTGCCGATGTCGTTCGCCCTCCCGAGCATGCTGGGGCCGTTCTTCTGGCTCCTCTACCCGCTCCTGCTGCTGGCGCTCGCCGCCATCTGGGGCCTGGTGACGTGGGCGGCGCACCTCGTGGCGGGGCGCGGCGGGAGCGTGCTCTTCGTGCTGCCCGTCTTCTGGGTGCTGATGGAGTGGGCGCGGAGCCAAGGGTACTTCGCCTTTCCGTGGGGTTCGCTCGGGTACACGTGGCTCGAGACGCCGGTGGCGCAGCTCGCCGACACGGTGGGCGTGACCGGGCTGTCACTCCTCAGCGCCGCGTGCGCGAGCGCGCTCGCGGCGCCGTTCGCGGCGCGCAGCGAGCGGCGGTTGCGCCGCGACGGCCCTGCCGTCGGACGGATCGTCGCTCCGATCGTGGCCGTGCTTGTGCTCGGTGGCAGCTGGTGGTGGGGATCGACCAAACTCGACGCTCCACTGGGCCCGCTCGAAGCGACGGCGCTGCTCGTGCAACCAAACGTCGACCCCTTCGCGCGTGCGGTGAGCGCCCGGCAGGAGCTCGCCATCCACACGACCATCACCGAGATCGGCCTCTCGGCGATGGCGGCGCCGCCCGATCTCGTCATCTGGCCGGAGGGAGCGCTGCTCGGCCTGGAGATCGAGGGGAACGTCGGTGCGGAGGTGCGCTCACAGGTCCAGGCGAGCGCGCCCGCGAGCGAGTTCATCCTGGGCGCACGCGGCAGGAGCGCCGACCGCTCTTACAACAGCGCCTTCGCCATCGCCTCCGCCGCCGTGGTCGACCGCTACGACAAGCACGTACTCGTCCCCTTCGGTGAGCGCTGGCCGTTGCTCGAGGAGGCCGCACCCCTCTACCGCGGCGTGTTCGGAGCGCTCGGCTTGCCTATGCTGCAGAACACCAGCCCCGGCGTGGGTCCGGTTCCGCTCGCGACCGGACTCGGGCCCGTCGCGCTCTTGGTCTGTTACGAGTCGGTCTTCCCGGAGGTGACCAACGCGATGGTGGCGGCGGGTGCACGCGTGCTGATCACCATCACGAACGACGCGTGGTTCGCGCGTGGGAACGGAGCGCGGCAGCATTTCGACATGGGGCGCTTCCGCGCGATCGAGACGAGGCGGTTCCTCCTGCGCAGCGCCAACGACGGCATCACCGGCCTGGTCGACCCGTTCGGTCGCGTGGTGGCGCAACTCCCACGCGGCGTCGCCAGTCAACTCCCGGTCCGCTTCGGGCTCCGCGACGAGATCACGCCATTCGTCCGCTACGGCGGCTTCCTGCCGGGCGGCCTCGCCGGGCTCGGCCTCCTCGTGAGCGTGGGAGCGGCGCTCCGTCGTCGAACCTGACGCGCGTCGGGAGAGGCGCCAGCGAGCCGCTCGTACGATCCGACTCCCGCCGAGTGAGGTCCTTCTGGTGGACGCGGCGCCGATTGGGGCGTAGGATGCGCACCCGATGAACCTGGTGGTGGTAGGGGGCGGAGAGATCGGGGCACAGATCGCGGGATCGCTCCACCGCTCGCACAACGTGACCGTGATGGATCTCGACGAGGGGCGTGCCGAGGCGTTCGAGCAGCTCGACGTCCGCTTCCTGCGCGGCAACGGCGCCGACCCCGACGACCTGCGCGCGGCGAGTGCCGACAAGGCGTCCGCCTTCATCGCCTGCACCCTCAACGACGACATCAACGTGCTGGCGTGCCTGGCCGCGAAGGGCCTCGGCGCGAAGGAGACGATGGCGTTCGTGACCCGGCAACGCTACGTCGACGCCTTCAAACAGCGCGGGGCGATGGAATCGATCGGCCTGTCGATCGACCGCATCCTGTGGCCGCAGCGCACCCTCGCCCACCAGATCGCGGAAATCGTGCGCGTACCTCGAGCGCTCGACACCGCGACCTTCGCCGGCGGACGAATCAAGATGGTCGAGTATCGGCTCAACGAAGGCGATCCCTACCTCGGCGAGCCGCTCCAGGCGACGGTGCTGCCCGAGGGCGTCCTGGTGGTGGGTGTGGTCCGCGGCGACGGTTTCATCGTGCCGAGCGGGACCACCGTGCTCGAGGTACGGGACAAGGTCGTCTTCATGGGCACCAACGACGCTGTGAAGCGGCTCGAGGGGCGCTTCTCGCCCTCACGCCGGCGGCAACGCGTCGCGATCGTCGGCGGCGGCAACGTCGGGTTCATGGTCGCCGACGAGCTCCAGGAGTACGGCATCGACATCACCCTCATCGAAGCCGACGAGGAGCGCTCCGAGAAGCTCGCAACGCACCTCGCCAAGGTACTGGTGCTGCGCGGTGACGGGACGGACCTGGAGCTCCTCGAGCAGGAGCGCATCGAAGACGCCGACGTGATCGTGGCGGTCACCTCCGACGACGCGACGAACCTCCTCGTGTCGCTGCTCGGGAAGCAACTCGGGATCCCGAAGGTGATCACGCGTGTCGGCCGGGCGCGCAACCGGCGACTGTTCGAACGCGTCGGCATCGAAGCGCCCCTCACGCCACGCACGGCGGCGGTGCAGGAGGTGCTCAATTGGCTCAAGCTCGATCACGTCGACCACCTCGCGAGCATCGAGGACCGTGCCGAGGTGATGGAGGTCACCTTCCCGTACGACGCGAGTGCGGGCGAGGTCCGGCAGCTCGGCTCGCCCCGCAACAGCCTCATCGGCGCGATCGTGCGCAAGAATCGGGCCTTCGTCCCGCGAGGCGACACGGTGATCCAGCCAGGCGACCACCTCTTCCTGGTCACGACGCCCGACAACGTTCCGGCGGTCGAAGCCTGGCTCGAGCGGCACGAGCGTAGCCGCCCCGCCTGAATCGTGCCGAAGACGCTGCGCGGACGCTTCGCCCCCTACGTCGTGGGAACGGGCGTGCTCGGTCTGGCGGCGGCGCTCGTCGTGTTCGCCCTCTACGCCCTCGTACTCGACGAGCGGCCCGCTCCCTTCCTGGCGACGGCGCTCATCGCCGCGGTCGTCGGCGCCCCACTGCGCTACTTCGGCCGCTCGAGCGTAGATCCCACGCGTCGTGAGGCGCTCCTCGGCGTGCTGGCACTCTGGTCGATTGTGCCCGCGATCGGCATCGTGCCCTACGTCATGGGCACCGGCATGGGGGGCCTCGACGCCTTCTTCGAGTCGATGTCGGGCTTCACCGCCACGGGGGCGACGGTCATCGTCGACTTCGGGGCGGTGCCCGCGAGCCTGTTCATGTGGCGCGCCTTCACCCAGTGGGTCGGCGGCATCGGCATCGTCGTGGTGTTCGTTGCGGTCTTCCCGCAGCTCGCGATCGCGGGGCGGCAGATCTTCAACGCGGAGTTGCCCGGACCGACCGAGGAGCGCCTCTCGCCCCGACTCCGGACCACCGCGCTCGCCGTGCTCGGGCTCTACCTCGCCCTCACGGCAGCCTGCGCCACGGCCTACGCCATCGCTGGCATGCCGACCTTCGACGCGGTGGCGCACGCGTTCACGACGATCGCCGCCGCCGGCTTCTCGCCCGAGGCACGCTCGTTCGAGGCCTACGGCTTCATGATCGATTGGGTGGCGATCACGTTCATGACGCTCGCGGCCGTGAACTTCGCGCTCCTCTACCGCGCCGTACTCGGCCGGCCGCGCGACCTCCTTCGCGACCCGGAGCTGCGCGCGTACGTGCTCATCGTCGTGCTCGTCGGCGGCATCTTGAGCCTCCAGCTCGGCAGCGTCTACGAAGGGGCGGAGGCCGTCCGTCACGGCTACTTCCAGACGATCTCCATCCTCACCACGACGGGGTACGCCTCCGCCGACTACAACGCATGGCCCGACCGCTCACGCACGATGCTGCTCGTCTTGATGTTCATCGGCGGATCGGCGGGATCCGCGGCCGGCGGCATCAAGGTGATGCGCTGGCTGATCATCGCGAAGCACACATCGCGAGAGGTGAGGCGCGCGCTCCATCCGCGCGCCGTCCTCCCGCTCCGCGTGGGCGGTCGCGTCATCCCCGAGGAGGTGCTCCGGGCGGTCGCCGCCTTCGTCACGCTCTACGCGCTCCTCTTCGTCTCGAGCGCCACGCTGCTCGTGTGGCTCGGCCACGACTTCGTCACCTCGTTCGCGGCGGCGGCGGCGACCGTCGGAAACGTCGGCCCTGGCCTGGGGCTCGTTGGGCCGATGGCCTCGTACGCCGAGATCCACCCGATCGGGCGGGGCGTCCTGATCTTCAACATGTTCGCCGGGCGCCTCGAGATCGTCACCGTGTTCGTCCTCTTCACCGCCGACTGGTGGAAGATCCCGCGTCGATTCGAGCGGCACGACACGCTCCGCGAGCTCGGCGTGCCCGAACGGCGGCGGTCGCCACGCAGCGACGGCTGAGCGATGCGCGGCACCCGATCCCGCTACGCTCCATTCGTGCCCGGCACGGGCGCACTCGCCATCGGGGTGCTCCTCGCGGCGTTCACGCTGGCTGCTGCCGCGGTGGGCGAGGCATGGACGGGTTTCGCGGCCGGCGCCCTGCTCGCGTTCGGCATCAGCCTCCCACTCAGCCGTGTCGGCCGTGCGGACGCGGAGCCGGCGCGGCGCGAAGCCTTGATCGCCGTCCTCGCACGTGGCTGATCGTGCCGGCGCTCAGCGCCATCCCCTTCGTCGTGGGCGGGCCCCTCGGAGCGCTCGACGGCCTCTTCGAGTCGATGTCGGGCTTCACGACGACGGGCGCCACCGTCTTCGTCGACTTCGAGGGTACGGGGCGCGTCCTGATGATGTGGCGCGCGATCACGCAATGGATCGGCGGCGTCGGCATCATCGTCATCTTCATCGCCGTCTTCCCACAGCTGGACATCGCCGGACGCCAGCTGTTCTTCACCGAGGCGCCGGGGCCGACGGAGGAGCGGCTGCTGCCGCGGCTCCGGAACACGGCGGCAGCGATCCTCGGGGTCTACGTCGGCCTCACGGCGACCTGCGCCGTCGCCTATGCGCTCGCGGGCATGACGCCCTACGACGCCGTGGCACGCGCTCACGACACTCTCCGCCGGCGGCTTCTCTCCCCACCCCAGGTCGCTGGAGGGGTATCCGGCCGCCGAGTCGTGGGTCGCCATCCTCTTCATGCTCTTCGCCGGCGCCAACGTCGCGCTCCTCTACCGCACCTTCATGGGCCGGCCGCGCGACCTCGTCCGCGACCCCGACTTCAGGGCGTACGGTGCGATCCTCGCCGTCGCCGCCGTCGGTATGACCGTGGGTGCTGCCGCTGCGCCTCGGTCACCGCACGGTGCCGGAGGAGGTCACCTCCGCCGTCGCGCGGCCTGATGTGCCCGGCGGCCCGATGTGCCCGGCGGCCCGAGCCGCCGCGCGAACCGCCCCGCAAGCCGTCGGGTATGCTCGGGCCACCCAACGCCCGCTCCGTACCGCGTCGCGGCGCCGTGCCGATGCCGGCGCGTCGCCCTCCGGAGGTCCAGCCATGCACGACCACATCACCTCGGTGCTCCACGAGGAGCGTCGCTTCCGCCCGGCCGAGGGCTTCCGCGCGCGGGCCCGCCTCCGGGACATGGCCGACTACGAGCGCCTCTACCGCCAGTCGCTCGACGACCCAGACGTGTTCTGGTCCGACGTCGCCTCCGAGCTCCACTGGTTCGACCGGTGGAACAGCGTGCACGAGTGGGAGGAGCCGTTCACGAAGTGGTTCGTCGGCGGCACCACCAACCTCTCCTACAACTGCCTCGATCTGCAGGTCGAGCGCGGACTGGGAAACAAGGTCGCCTTCTTCTGGGAGGGGGAGCCGGGCGATCGGCGCGTGATCACATACGCCGACATGCTCGCCGAGGTGAGCCGCTTCGCGAACGTGCTCAAGAGCCGCGGCATCAAGAAAGGCGACGTCGTCGGGATCTACCTCCCGATGATCCCGGAGGCCGCCGTCGCGATGCTCGCCTGCGCGCGCATCGGCGCGACCCACTCCGTCGTGTTCGGAGGCTTCTCGTCGCAAGCGCTCGCCGACAGGATGAACGACGCCTCTGCCCGCTGCATCATCACCGCCGACGGCGGCTACCGACGGGGCGCCGTCCTCCCACTCAAACCGGCCGTCGACGAGGCGCTCGAGCGCTGCCCCACCGTCGAAACGGTCTTCGTGGTGCGGCGAGCGAAGAACGACGTCGACATGGAGCCGGGTCGCGACGTCTGGTACCAGGACGCCATGCGCCACGCGTCGCCGGTCTGCCCAGCGGAGCCGCTCGAGTCGGAGCATCCCCTGTTCGTGCTCTACACCTCCGGCTCGACCGGGAAGCCCAAGGGCGTGATGCACACGACCGGTGGCTACCAGACGTACGCCTACCTCACCGCGAAGTACGTCTTCGACCTGCGCGAGAACGACGTCTTCTGGTGCACGGCCGACATCGGCTGGATCACGGGGCACTCGTACGTGGTGTACGGGCCGATGAGCAACGGCGCCACGCAGATCATGTACGAAGGCGTGCCCACGTACCCCGCCCCGGACCGCTTCTGGGAACTCGTCGAGCGCTACCGAGCGACGATCTTCTACACCGCGCCCACCGCCATTCGAGCGTTCATCAAGACGGGCGAAGAACACCCCGCCGGCCACGATCTCTCCAGCCTGCGCCTGCTGGGAACGGTAGGCGAACCGATCAATCCCGAATCGTGGATGTGGTACCGGCGCGTGATCGGCGGCGACCGCTGCCCGATCGTCGACACCTGGTGGCAGACGGAGACGGGGGGCATCATGATCACCACGCTGCCGGGGGTGCACGACGCCAAGCCCGGGTCGGCCGGCCTGCCCTTCTTCGGCGTCGAGCCGGCGGTGGTCGATCTCGCCGGCGACGAGGTCGAGCCGGGGCAGGGGGGCTACCTGGTGCTGAAGCGGCCGTGGCCCGCGATGCTCCGCACCGTCTACCGCGACGACGAGCGCTACCGCCAGCAGTACTGGGGTGAGGTCCCGAACGTCTACTTCGCGGGTGACGGCGCGCGGCGCGACGCGGATGGGTACCACTGGATCATGGGACGCATCGACGACGTATTGAACGTCTCGGGGCACCGCCTCGGCACCATGGAGATCGAGTCGGCGCTCGTCTCGCATCCGGCGGTGGCCGAGGCGGCCGTGGTGGGGCGCCCAGACGACCTCAAGGGGCAGGCAGTGGTTGCGTTCGTCACGCTCGAGGGGGGCCACACCGGCAGCGAGAAGCTCCGGGCGGCGCTCCGCGAGCACGTCGGGCGCGAGATCGGTCCGATCGCGAAGCCCGACGATCTGCGCTTCGCCGACGCGCTGCCGAAGACGCGCTCGGGCAAGATCATGCGCCGCCTCCTGCGCTCCATCGCCGACGGCCAGGAGACCACGGGCGACACCAGCACGCTCGAGGACCGCGCCGTGGTGGAGCGGCTGCTCAGGGGGGAGTGAGCGGGCGCAGGTACGGGGGAGCCGCTACTCCTGAGCGCCTGAACCGCACGGGTCTCGAATGAGGGGCGGCCTGGCACCGCCGCCCCTCACGACGGCGCCGGGGGCCGTGGCCGCGGGCGCACGCGCGGCAGACGCAGTCGGCCCTCCCCGATCAGCATCGCCACGACCACCAGTGCCCCGCCGATCCACCCGATCGTGCCGAGCACTTCGGCGAGCACGATCCAGGCGAGGAGCGCCGCGAAGAGCGGCTCGAGCACGAAGATGATCGCCGCCACCGGGGCGCTCACCACGCGCTGCGCGTAGGTCTGTGCGACCGCCACGGCCGCGGTCGCCACCACCGCCAGGTAGGCGATCGCCGCGAACGTCGCCGGCGGCACGCTCGCGAGCGTCGACACGTCCGGCCACGCCCACACCCAGGCGAGGAGCGCCATCGGCAGGTGCTGTAGCCCAGCCAGGCTCATCGCTGATGCACGCCGGGCTACACGGCCGAGGTAGACGATGTAGCACGCGTACGCCACCGCCGTACCGAGCACCCAGACGTCGCCGGCGTTCAACCCATCGGGGCCACCACCCGTCAGCAGCGCGAGCCCGACCACGGCCACGACGCCGGCCAAAACCACCCTGCCCGGCACCCGATCGCGGAACCAGAGCGCCCCCACCGCGGGCGTGAGCACGACCGCCAGGCCGGTGATGAACGCCGCATTCGACGCCGACGTGAGCGACAACCCGATCGTCTGCATCGCGAAGCCGACGAATGCGAGGAGGCCGAGCCCGATGGCAGGCACGATGGCGCGGCGGTCGACGCGCACCCATGCGAAGCAGGCGCTCGCGAGCGAGAACCGGAGCGCCAGCAGGAGCGGGACGCTGATCGTGGTGAGCGACTCCTTCACCACCACGAACGTGGTCCCCCAGACGACCGTGATCGCGATCAGCGTGATGACGCCCCAGCGGTAGGTCACGAGCGATGCTCCCACGTCGTCCTCGGCATGCGCAAGGTCCGACACCGACGGGCGAACGCGCTCGGTTGCACCTATCGCCGTATGGTGCTGCCGTGAACGGTTCGGAGCGGACTGTCGTCATTGCCAGAACAGCCGTCATTGGCTAACATGCAGTCAATGACTAAAGCTACGAAGGACATGGCTACGATGACCATCAGGAAGATCGACCCTCAGCTCAAGGCTCGGCTGCGCGTTCGCGCTGCCGAGCACGGCCGCTCGATGGAGGACGAAGCCCGCGACATCCTGCGCACCGCCCTCTCCGTCCAGAACGAGCGCGGTGATTCACTCTACGCATTCATCCGCGAGCATATCGAACCGCTCGGCGGCGTGGACCTCGAGTTGCCTCAACGTGAGCCCGCCAGGGAGCCACCGAGGTTCGACGAGTGATCCTGCTGGACACGAACGTCGTGTCTGACACCTTGCAGCCTGCTCCTGACGAGCGCGTCGCCGTGTGGTTGAGTCGGCAGCCACGCGCAGCGCTGTTCACGAGTACCGTCACACGGGCCGAGCTGCTCTACGGAGTGCGGCTACTCCCGGATGGCCGGCGTCGCGACCACCTCTTCGAAGCCGTCTCGAGGATCGTCGACGAGGGGTTCGCCGGTCGCGTCCTTGCCTTCGACAGCGATGCCGCCGACGCCTACGCAGACATCGCGAGTTCGCGACGCAAAGGAGGTCGACCCATCAGTCAGTTCGACGCGATGATCGCCGCGATCGCCCGCTCCCGAGGTGCGGTGCTCGCGACGCGCAACACGAAGGACTTCGACGACTGCGGTGTCGACGTCACGAACCCCTGGAAGGCCTGACAACACACGACTTCACGACGAAGGTGTTCGTGTCGCTCCTCGTGGCGGTCAGCTTGGCTGTGTCACGAACACCTCGTCCCCCTCTCCGGCGACCTCGTATCACCAGCGGCTTGATCACGGGGAGGGTCGGACGCCCGTGCCCACGCGATGGACGCCGACACCGACGGGCGCGGGCGCCTACGGCACGTATGATCGCGACATGCTCGCTCCCCTGCTCGTCGGCCACGGACTCGACTCCCACCGGCTCGTGCCCGGCCGCCGTCTGGTGATCGGCGGCGTGAGCGTCGACGCGCCCCGCGGCGCCGAGGCGCACTCCGATGGCGACGTCCTCCTCCACGCCCTCTGCGACGCGCTGCTCTCGACCGCGGGCCTCGGCGACATCGGTCAGCACTTCCCGGACACCGACGGGCTCTGGCTCGACTTCGACTCGGTCACGATGGTCGAGCGGGTACGGACGATGCTCGCGCGCGCGGGTGTTACGACGATCGTGAACGTCGCCTGCGTCGTCATCCTCGACGAGCCGAGGCTGTCACCACGCCGCGACGAGATCACGCGATCGGTTGGCGCCGTTCTCGGTCTCCCGGTCGACCGCGTCGGTCTGTCCTTCAAGACGACGGAGGGTATGGCACCCGATCATGTCCAGGCGTCGGTGACGGTGCTCGTGGAGCTAACCGCCGCGCAGCCCTGATCGGGTCACCCCGACCGCCGCTCCTGCGCGATGGTAGCGCCGTGGTAGCGTAATGCCATGGAAACGACCATCGATGCTGCGGGTCGAATCGTCGTGCCGAAGCC
>JACCWH010000202.1 GCA_013697735.1 Trueperaceae bacterium
CGGTATTGACGATGTAGACCACGAGCAGTCCGAGCGCCGCGAGCACGATGGCGCCCCAGTTCTCGCTCGGTAGCAGCCGGTCCACGAAGAGCGTGACGGCGAGCGGGAAGGCGAGCTCGAGCAACCCGGCGACGACCGCGGCGGAGAAGTCGATCCAGAAGAGCCGTCGGTAGGGGCGGTAGTAGGAGGAGAAGCGACGAAGCACGAGCGCTCATGCTACGCGATGGAAGTACGTGACGCGCATTCGTGCGGGGCCGTGGGCCGAAAGACCGGGCTCGTCAGCGAGCGCCGCGCGCCGTGAGGACCGCCAAGGGCGTGCGCGCCAACACGTAGAGATCCATCCACAGGGACCAATTTCGAATGTAGTAGGTGTCGCTCTCCTCCTGGACGCGAAGGTCGCCGTCCGACCGAGCGGACACCTGCCAGAGGCCGGTGATTCCGGGCCTGACGGTCGAGCGCAAATGGAGGAAGTCGTCGTGGAAGGCGGCGAGGTGATACGCGGGAAAGGGGCGGGGCCCGACGAAGCTCATCTCGCCGCGGAGGACGTTGATGATCTGCGGGAGCTCGTCGAGGCTGCTCATGCGAAGCATCGGTCCGACCACGGGGATGATTCGGGGATCCTTCGCGAGCTTGTAGTGCCGAGCCCATTCCGCCTTGGCCGCCGGGTCGCGTTCGAGATGGTCATCGAGGCGCTCCAAGGCGTCGACGTACATGGTGCGCAGCTTCCACACGCGAATCGGCGTGCCTCCGAGCCCGGCGCGCTCCTGATAGAAGAACGGCGTCCCCGGCGACGCCATCATGATCGCGAGCGCTGCCAGCATCATCAGCGGGAGGCCGATCAGTATCGCGGGTAGCACGAGGACGATGTCGAGCAACCGCTTCGCGATCCGGTTCACGGGGTCGACCAGGTTGTGCCGCACATGGAGGCCGAGGACGCCGCCGAGATCGCGGGTCTCCACGCCGATGGAGCGCAAGCCGAAGAGGTTCGGCACGACGAGGATGGAGCGGAACGCGGTGGTGTGCTGCCGCACGAGGTGCACCAGTTCGTGTGAGGGTATCCCGGGCATCGCGACGAGGGCGATGCGCACGCCGCTCTTCACGAAGGTGTCGGCGTCTGCCAACGTCCCCGTCACGGCGACTCCGCTGACCGATCCGCCCACTTTGTGAGGATCGTCGTCGAGGCAGGCGACGGGTTTCAATCCGATCCGTGGGTAGTCGCGGAGCCGCTCGATGAGGAGCCGCGCCGTCTCGCCTGCGCCGAGGATGACGACCGGCTCACCCCACCAGGATTGCCTCGCGGCCACCTCGCGCGTGGCGGCGCGGCACAGCGGCACGCTCACGACCGCGAAGGCACCCGCGACCAAGAGCAGCCATGCCGTAGGAAGCTCCGTGAAGAGTGCGAGTGCGAGCAGGCTGCCCAGAACGACGAACATGATCGCTCTCCCGAGGCGCCGGAACTCTTCGATGGCCCCGAGCGCCGTCGCGGGATAGAGGCCCGTCAGACCGAAGGCGAGGGGCGCCACCATGATGAGCAGTATTGGAGAGGTCGATGCTGGCGTGTCGAGGAGGAGCGCAGGTGCGACGAAGAGCGTCGCAAGGGCCAGCGCCGTGAAGAGCGCAATCGCGTCGGACACGACCAACACGCCCGTGGTCGCGACGGGCGAAGGCACAGCCGTGCCACCTCGCGTCCGACCGAAGCAATTGGCAATGGTGCGCGACGTGTTCATGGAGGCAGTATGACGCCCCACATCTTACGGCTCCATGACAGCTGAGTATGAAGTCGATGAGCCGAGTGAGACAACGTATCGATGTCGTGTCCGTGTGGAATACCTCCGACACGTGGGCGCACGCTTCGCCTATCATCCGTCAACACACCGGCTGAAGATGGCACCGTGCTCGTGGCTGACGTCGACCGGTGGCGGGAAGGGGATTGCGGCATGAGCCTCATCGCTCTCCTGATAATACTCGCTGGCGGTTGCGCCTTCATGGTGTCGTTGCTCAAATCGAAACATGTCTACGTCTCGTCTCGGGTATTGGCAACCGAGGACATCGAACAGATGCACGCGCTCGGTACCCGCCCGCCACGGAACGTCTCGAAGGGTCGACTCGTCACCTCATCGAGGTAGCTCGAGAAGCCCGCTCAGAAGATCGGCGGGGGCGCGGTCATGCGGCGACCTCGCGGCGCAGCGCATCGATCTCGA
>JACCWH010000113.1 GCA_013697735.1 Trueperaceae bacterium
GATCACGTCCTCGAGGATCACGAAGGCGTATCCGGGTCCCGGCAGTCGGACGAACCGCGGCAGCACCGATGGCACCTGCACGATCGCGTTCTTGCGCACCTCGCTGCCGTGCTCCACGACCTCGAGCAGGAGCGAGAAGGAGAGATTCGGCAGCCGCGGGAAGGGGTGGGAGCCGTCGACCGCGAGCGGCGTGAGTACCGGGAAGAGCTCGTGCTCGAAGAACCGATCCACTACCTCGAGCTCGCCGGGCGTGAGGTCGCGGAGCGGCTTGATGACCACGCCGCGCTGCGCCAGGGCGGGCAGGACGTCGTCGCGCAGTACCTGCCGGTGGCGTGCGACCTGCGGCCGAAGCACGCGCCCCACCGCCGCGAGCTGCTCCTGGGCCGTCAACCCGTCGAAGGTTCGCTTGTCGATGCCGGCGGCCTGCTGCTCCTTGAGCCCGGCGTAGCGGATCATGATGAACTCGTCGAGGTTCGAACCGAAGATCGCCAGGAACTTCAGTCGCTCGAGGAGCGGCGTGTCGGGGTCCATCGCCTCCTCGAGCACACGTCCGTTGAAGCGGAGCCAGGAGAGCTCGCGATTGAAGTAGAGCGAGGGGTCGTGGAGGTCGACGCTCAAGGCCGGTAGCCTACCAACGTCGGCGCCGCCGTAGGTCAGCCCGGCAACCGGTCGAACGGCACGGCGTGTCGTGCCTCAGCGCGCTGCAGCCTGGCTGCCAGCCTCCGACGAGGTCTCGGCGGCAGCCGCCTCGTGCTCGAGGACCACCTCGAAGGTCTGGTCCGCCGTGAGGCTCGCCGCGACGGAGCAGTACTTCGTCACCGCGAGCTCGACGAAGCGCTCGGCGGTCTTGTGATCGAGCCCGGGGACGTCGAACACGTGCCGGGTGTGGATGCGCACGAAGGCGCGGGGCGTCCCCTCCCGCTCGCCCGTCGCCTCGATACGGTAGCCCCGGACCTCCAGGCGCCGCTTCGTGAGCATCTCGATCACGTCGTACGCCGAACACCCCGCCAGCGCGTTCAGTACGAGCTGCATGGGGCTCATGCCGGCCTTGTGCTCGGCTTCGCCGTCGATCATCACGCGCATGTGGTCGGGGGTGATCCCCACGAAGCGCTTGTCGACGAGGTGATGGAGGGTCGTGACGCTCGTGGTGACGTTCGGTACGTCGGGGGTGTTGGCCATGCTCCAGTATCCTCCACCGCCCCCGAGGTGCGACCCACATCGAGAGCACCACCGCACGTGGGGTATCGTGCCGACCGGAGTACACACGTGGCCAGAGCGTCCCCCGAGCACGGCGCCTCCAAGGCGGAGTGGCGCGACTGGGCACGCGCGACTCGTCGTCGGCTCGCACGCGACGCTGCGGCTCGTGCGGCGGCCGACGACCGGATGCGCGCGCATCTCGGCGCGTGGGGAGCGTGGCGCGACGCCCGCTGGGCGCTCGTCTACCTCCCCTTCGGCGACGAGTGCGACCCCTTGGCGGGCGCCGCCGACGAGCATGGTCCACGGCTCGCCACCACCCGGACGGGGGCCGGCACGGGTCCCCTCTCGGTGCACGTGCTCGATGCGAGCGCGCTCGAACGCCACGCCTTCGGGTTCTCGCAACCGCGCCCCGATGCTCCCGGCGTCACGCTCGCCGAGATCGACGTCGTGCTCGTCCCGGGCCTCGCGTTCGACCAGCACGGAGGCCGACTCGGCTACGGCCGCGGACTCTACGATCGCCTCCTGGGCACCCTGCACGCCAGCGCACAGACCGTCGGCGTGGCCCGACGCGACCTGGTCGTCCCGAAAGTGCCAGTGGAGCACCACGATGTCGACGTCGCCTGGCTCCTGAGCGAGGATGGGATCACGCGCGTGCGCCCACGCTGACGCCGTCGGTCGCTCACGAGCGCCAGGGGAACCCGGCGCCTTTCCAACCCGTGCGCATGCTCCGCAGCAGCTCGCGCGTCCGCCAGGCGTTCGTCTCCGGTACGCGCCTGAGCAAGATCCAGGCCGACGCCCGCATCACGCCCGAGAGCGCGAAGAGGAGGTAATAGGCGGTGATGTCGACAGCGCCGCCGGGGGACGTCAGCGCGTCGAAGCCGAGCAGGATCGGTGCGGCGAGCACGCCGCCGACGAAGCCGGCGATGCCGGTCGCGAAGCTGTACATGGCGATGAACACGACCCGATTCGCCTGCGGCGCGGCGACGAGCGCCAAGTTGAAGATCGCCGGCCCGATGGCCCCCCAGGCGAGGGCGTCGAACACGGCCGAGGCCCAGATGAACGCGACGTTCCCCGTGACACCCGCCATGATCCAGTTCCCCGGTAGCGCGATGCCGGCGATGAAGGTGCCGATCGCCAGCACCGCCTTGTTCCCCACGCGGTCGGCCAGCCGGCCCCACAGGAGCGACGTCACGAGCGCCGAGGTAGCGGCGATCGTCGTCCAGATCGCGACCTGCGTGAACGTCAGACCGAGCTGATCCAAGAAGTACGGAAACACGAACGGCGCAGCCAAGAAGACGACGAAGGTCCAGTACATCGCGAAGAGGAGGAACTTCCGGAAGCCGGGATCGCGCAGCGGAACGACGAAGACGTCACGCCAGCGAACCTTCTGGCGCACGGTGGGTGGATCGTACTGGAGCGTGTAGATCCAGATCCCGACGAGCGCGGTCGCCACGGCGACGAGGAGCACCACCTGGAACGAGATCGGTGCTGCGACACGGTCGAGCCACGCCCCCGCCCCCAGACTCGCGACCATGCCGACCAGACCCGTGAGCCCGGTGCGGAGTCCGAAGTAGCGCCCGCGCTGCTTCGAGGGAACCACGTCGCCCATCCAGGCCGCCCAGAGCGTGCCATTGCCCGCCAGGAAGACGCTCGAGAGGAGCACCAACGCGACCAGGAAGGTCGACCGGAAGTCGGGCGAGATCGGCAGCGCCGGGAGAGCAGCGGCGAGGAGCCACGTGACGCGCGACACCAGCGCCAGTGCGACGATCAGCGGTTTGCGCCGCCCGAGCACGGCGGCGAGCCACGCGGCGCCCGGAGACGCGACCTGCGCGAGCAGCGGAACCGATCCGACCAATGCGATCTCGGCCGTGGAGGCGCCGACGTGGAGCATGTAGCCGATGAGGACCGAGCCCGACGTCCAGTTGAGGAACGACTGCGTGAGGCTCCCCTCGAGCAGCGACAGGCGCATGGTGCGCTTCACCGCGGCTGCGACGGCCGGGTCGAGATCCTCGGCCGTCTCGAGCGCGCCCGGGGGCGGCCCCTCGGCGGCGGAGGTGGGGAGAGCGGGGTCCGGAGGTGATCTCCGGCGGGGAAGCCAGCGCATGCCGCGCGAGTCTACCGCGAGGTGGGCACGGCGCTGCCCTCCGTGGCGGCGCGCACCGCCCGAGCCAGTACGTCCATACCTTCGTCGATCTCGTGATCGGCGAGGTCGAGCGGCGGCAGCAGGCGCAGGCAATTCGAGTGGAGGCCGCAGCGGATCACGATCAGCCCGCGTGCGAGCGCCTCGGCCGCGACGCGCGCCACGAGCGCCGCGTCGGGCGCGCGCGAGTGGCGATCGACCACGAACTCGACGGCGAGCATCGGCCCGAGACCGCGCACCTCGCCGATCGTCGGCGTCGACTCGGCGAGGCGCTCGAGGTGGGCGCGAAGCCGCTCTCCCACGTCGCGCGCCCGCGCCAAGAACCCCGGCGCAGTGATCGCGTCGATCGCGGCGAGCGCGGCAACGCACGCGAGCGGGTTCCCCGAATAGGTGCCGCCGAGCCCACCGGGGTGCGGGGCGTCCATGATGTCGGCGCGGCCGACGACGGCCGCGACCGGCATGCCGGCGGCGAGCGACTTCGCGCTCACGACGAGGTCGGGGACCACGCCGGCGTGTTCGACCGCCCACAGCCGCCCGGTGCGCCCCATGCCGGACTGGATCTCGTCGGCCACGAGGACGATCCCGTGGTCGCTGCAGACCTCGCGCAGCCTCCGCAACATCGCGGCCGGAACCGGAACGAATCCTCCCTCGCCCTGCACCGGTTCGACCACGATCGCAGCCACGGCGTCCGGGTCGACCTGCGCCACGAGCGCACGTTCGAACGACGCGATCGCCTCGCGCTCGAACGACACAGCGTCGGCATCGACCGGCCGCCGGTAGGGATCGGGGAAGGGAACGCGATAGACCTCGGGCGCGAAGGGACCGAAGCCACGCTTGAAGAGGCCATACTTGCTCGTCATGGCGAGGGTGAGGTTGGTGCGGCCGTGGTACGCACCCTCGAAGACCATGACCGCCTGGCGCCCGGTGTGTGCACGCGCGATCTTGACGGACGTCTCGACCGCCTCGGCGCCGGAGTTGAGCAAGACGGCCTTGTGCGGCCCAGCTCCCGGCGCGATCGCGACGAGGCGCTCGAGGAGCGCCACGTACGGCTCGTAGGTGCCGACGATCGAGCACATGTGGACGAGGCGCTCGGCCTGGTCGCGCACCGCGCGTACCACGCCTTCGGGGGTGTGTCCGACCGCGAGCGCACCGATGCCGCCCGCGAAGTCTAGGAGAACGTTGCCGTCGACGTCGGTGACGGCGGCGCCGTGGGCGTGCGCGACACCGACCCCCGTCAGGACTGCAGCGCCGCGTGCGCCGGCTGCGGTACGGCGCGCTGCCATCGCGCGGCTCGCCGGCCCCGGGACCTCGGTCACGAGGTGGATCGTGGGCATGGTCTCTCCCTCTTCCTGGTCGGACGACGCTACCGCGCCGACCTCATGCCTGCACGCGCTCGAGTGACGCGGAGCGATCGAGCGCAGCGCCGAACACCGCGAGTGCGTCGTCGATCTCCTCCTCCGAGACGACGAGCGGAGGGATCCATCGGATCACGTTCTCGAACGTGCCGCACGTGAGCAGGAGGAGCCGCTCCTCGAGGCAGGCACGCTGTACGCCCTTCGCCGTGGCCGCATCGGGCGTGCCATCGGGCGCCGTGAACTCGACGCCCACCATGAGGCCCGGCCCGCGGACGTCGCCGATCACGGCGAAGCGTCGCTGCAGATCGCGCAGGCCCGCCCGCAGCCCCTCACCGCGCACCTCGGCGGCCTCGGGGAGGCGCTCGTCGATCATGACGTCGAGCGTGGCGTGCGCGGCCGCGATACTCACCAGGCTTCCGCCGGCGTACGTACCACCGTGCGTGCCAGGCTGCCACCGCGACATCGTCTCGAGGCTCGCACCGATCGCCGCGATCGGCAGCCCGCTGCCGAGTCCCTTCGCCATGATCAGCATGTCGGGCCGTACGCCAGAGCGGTCGACGTTCCAGAAGGTGCCGGTGCGACCGAAGCCGGTCTGGACCTCGTCGATCACGAGCATGATCCCGTACCGATCGGCCCGCTCCCGCAACCCCTCGAGGAAGGCGCGGGGTGCAGGGACATACCCTCCCTCGCCCAGGACGGGCTCGATCACGATCGCGGCCGTCTCGTCGGGCGCGCACTGCCCCTTGAAGAGCGTGTCGAGCTCGCGCAGCGCGAAGGCGACCGCGGTCTCCTCGTCCCAGCCGTAGCGATAGGCGTAGGGGAACGGGGTATCGACGATGCCGCCGGCGAGCTCGGCATACCCGCGGCGATAGATGGTCTTGGAGGTGGTCATCGCCATCGTGAGATGGCTGCGACCGTGGAAGCTGCCGTGGAAGACCACCACGTAGCGCCGGCCGGTGGCGTGGCGCGCGAGCTTCACGGCCGCTTCCGTCGCTTCGCTCCCCGAGTTGGTGAAGAAGAAGGAGTCGATGCCGTCGGGCGTGACGCCGGCGAGTCGCTCCGCGAGCGACGCGGTCAGCGGCGGGAGGACCACGTTCATCTGGGCGAAGAGCAGCCGCTCCGCCTGGTCGCGGATCGCGGCGACGACGTGCGGGTGGGCGTGGCCGGTGTTCACGACGCCGATCCCGGAGGTGAAGTCGGTCCAGCGCGTGCCGTCGGCCTCGTAGAGGTGGACGCCTTCGCCGCGTACGACGTTCGCCGTCGTCAGATGACTCCACACCGGTGACAGATGATCCGTGGTCATGGCGACGCTCCTGCGCGTCATGCTAGCACCGCCGACAGCTCGGCCGCGGCGCGGCGCCCACTCACATACGCACCGTGGACGGTCGCAGCGCTCCCCTCGGGCGCGGTCGCCTCGCCCGCCCACACCAGGGGCGGCGTCGGCCGGGCCAGGAGCGCACGCGCACCCGGCACGCCCTCGCACGTCGTGCCGGCGCGACGGGCGGCATGTCCCGGCAGCACGTGGCTGTAGCCGCCGCGCGCGAAGGGGTCGAGCGGCCACGCGATGACTCGCCCCGACACGGCCCGCAGATCGGGTCGATCGAGTTCGACGCGCAGGGTGTCGAGCGCCCGTTCGAGCGCGACCTCGGACGGGTAGCGAAGGAGATCGGCCGCGGCCGGACCGGACACGAACGCCGTCCATACGGGCAGATCGGTCGGACCGGTCGACGGCGACCACCACATCGGCGGCGTCCCGGCGGCGTAGAGGGCGCTGACGCCGGGATCTTCCACCGGCGGCCCCGCGAGGCGGTAGACGAGCTTCACCACGGCTCCCGATCTGATGCCCGCCAGTGCGTCCCCCTTGAGCGCGCGCAGCGACGGCGCGAACTCGATCGCCCCGGACTGCAACACCCCCAGTGGGAGCGCGACCACGGCGGCGTGTGCCCGCATGCCGGTCCCGTCGTCGAGCGTCACGTGCACCCCGCGACCCTCGCAGGCGACGCGCCGCACCACCGCACGTCGTCGTACGTCGAGGCCCTCGGCGAGCGCGTGCGGTAGACGGTCGTACCCGTCGATCACACGGAAATCCCCCTCGCCCGCCTCGCCGTCTCGGAACCCGGCGAGGATCGCGGCAGCGGAGAGTCGCTCGGGCGCCTCGCCGCACGCATTGGCGAACGCGCGGCGGACGTAGCGGAGCTGCGCGTCGTCGAAGCCGACGCGGCGAAGGTAGGAGTCGAAATCCTCGTACGGTCCGGGCTCGACGTCTGGAAGGTTCCACGACCGCGTGCGCTCGAAGGCGTCGTCCTCTGCGCGGAGGCGCGTCATGGTGCGCCACCCGCCCGACTCGGCGTGGACGAGACTGTCGTCGCACTTCGGCCACAGGCGCGTGGCGAGCCCGAGCCTGTCGAGCAGCGGCCACGTGGCAGCGCGATCACCGTGGACGAACTCCGCGCCGAACTCGACCGGATGTGGTGCCAAGGAGCGCTCCGTCCAGACGCGGCCGCCCACTCGATCGCGTGCCTCGAGCACCACCACGGCGTGGCCGGCGTCGTGGAGGTCGCGCGCAGCGGCCAGCCCTGCCACGCCGGCCCCGAGCACGAGGACGTCGGTCTTCACGCGCGAGCGCCCGTCACGGGCGAGCGCCCGTCACGGGCGAGCGCCGCGCGTGGGCGATGCGGGCGATGCGACCGCTCCTCCTTCGGCGGCGCGCGCGGCAGTGGCGGTCGGACGCTCGAGGGCGGGGACGGCGCGCTTGGTGCGGTGCCGGTCCGACTTCGGGTACCACGTCAGGAGCACGGCGCAGTCGCCCGCCTTGGGCTCGGGATAGTAGCCCTCGATGATGCCCTCCGGGACCAGGCCGCGGCGGAGCTGCATGGACACCGTCGGGTCGCGGAGCTCACCGGCGATGACACGCTCGGCGTAGGCGCGCGCCGGCATCACCTCGGCGTAGCGGTAGTACCCCATGAGCATGCCTCCGGCGTACCAACCCCGCAAGGCCAAGGCGCCGACGAGCGCGAGGCGCGCCCGGTAGAGCGCAGAGGCGACACCGTGGCGCTGGAACTCGGGATGCACGGCGATCTCGACGCCATAGAGCCAACCGCCGTCGCACTCGTGATGCGGAAGCCCGTAGTCTCCGATGGCGTCACGCCATGCGATGGGGGGCGCGTCGGGCGGCCGGCTCGTCCGCATCGTGGTGGCGGTACCGATGACGCGCTCGGTCGATCCGCTCCGGGTGATCGCCACGAACTGCCCGGCCGGAAAGCGCTCGATCTGCTCCGCCACGAAACGGGTATGGCGGATGCGGCGCTCCTCCTGCACGGGGTAGCCGTTGGCGAGATTGAGGACGTCCGAGGAACCGGGTGCATGGCGCACCTCGGTCGGGACGACCTCGAAGTTCAGAGATCTATTGATGCCTCTCATAACGTTGCTCGAACAACGCCTGCCGAGGGTGCAAGTTCCGTGGAAAGGGGGGTGACGCTGCCGACGATCGGAACGCGTTCGCGTCCGGATCCGAGCGACGTCCTCCACAACCTTTACGCGAGAGTCGTTCCAGCCGAGACCCGTGAGGGCTCATCGGGCGAACTCACACTGTAGGGTCGTTTCGAAAGCGTTTCACGCTCCTCTTCTCCCGTTTCACCTCCCGTCATAGCACGGCGGCGCCAGAACCATCCGTTCAGGCGCCGAAGCGCATGATCTTCATGTACTTCTCGAGCGCGCGGCGTGTGCGCGTGACGTCCTTCTCGGTGAGGCGGAAATGGCCGTCCTCCATCGACTTCGAGATGATGTCGTGGGCGCGCTCGAGGGTCGTGGTGCCCTTGTCGGTGAGTTGGAGGCGGCGCTTGCGGCCGTCGTCGACGCCGCGCTCACGCTCGACGAGGCCACGGCCGACGAGTCGGCTGATGACGTGCGAGACGGTGGGCGACGCCTGGTTGAGGCGTGCTGCGATGTCGGTGGGGTACTCGACGCCCACCGCGATCGACTGCAGCACCGAAAGGTCTTGCATGGTGAGTCGGAGATCCTTCTCGAGCCATAGGTTGAGGAGGCGGTCCGTGTCGCGTGCACTCTGGAGCACGACGCGGAACAACTCGAGGAGGTCGGATGTGAGTGTGTCGGAAGCAGCCATACTTCGCCCATGCTACGCCGTTTCGTGTCCCACGTAAGTGTGTCTTGCGCACGGAGTACAACGCTAGCCGCGGTGCGCCGATCCGTCGGCGATTCGGAGCCATGAAGGCGTCGCACGCGACCATCAACCGCGCTCACGATTGCACCACACGATCAGCGATGCCCACCCGTCGGAGGCTTCGTCGTCGAGGTAGCTCGCGACCACCCCCCGGACCTCGAAGCCGTTGCGGAGCTGCATCGTGAGCGTCGGATCGAAGAGTTTCCCCGCGGCGACGGCCGCGACGTACGCCGCCGCGTCCATGCGCCCCTTGTGCTGCGCGAACCCGGGGAGCGCGCCACCGGCGACGATGCCGCGACGCGCGTACCGGACGCAAATCTCCTTGCGCGCGTCGTAGAGCCGTCGTCCGATTCCGAGACCGCGGTAGTCGGGGTGCACACTGATGTCGGCGCCGTAGTACCAATCGCCTTCGGGATCATGGTGGGTGAACCAGCCCTCGGCGATGATCTCCTTGAAGGTATGTCCGGGGTGCTCGAAGTCGAAATCGATGAAGAAGCCCGACCCCAGAGCGACGACCTTCGGTGTCGCGAGTTCGCCACCGTCGGGCGCTAGGTGCGCGATCCCCACCACCGAACCCTCTGGGACCAGCCGCCCGTGCGCGAGGAAATGCTCCGCGCGCATCAGCTCGTGGCGGGCGAGTGTGGGGAAGCAGTCGATCTGAAGCCGTTCGAGTTCCGGGGCGTGCCACGCTTCGAGGGCGACGAGGTCGACGGCGGCCGCAAGGGACGTGCGGTCGCCGCCCGTGCTCACGCGACCACCGACACCCGCTCGTACGTGCCCTCGCTCGGCAGCCCGCCGACGGCCCAGAAATCGAGCGTCGCCGGGCGCATGACCACCGCACCACACGTCGCTACGAACCGAGGCGACCCGCTTCGATAGCAGATCGAGGTGGGGTCGCGCGTGATCGCCTCGAGGTCGGCCGGGGTGACGTCGAAGCGGTCGAGGAGCGCCGCCGCGTGCTCGAGCCGCGCTTCGCTCCCACTCTGCGCGATCGGATCGCGGCGGCGCTGGTGCGCGAGCGTCTCGCTCGCGACGCAATGGTTCGTGTGCACGACGGCGTCTCGTTTCATCTCGACGACGTGTCGCGCGGTGCTCGTCGCTTCCACGTTCACGCCGCGCCCATGCCGGTCCATGACGAGGTAGTTGTGTGCACCGGCGAGGTCGGCGTCGTAGAGGCACTGCAAGGCGTCGTCGATGTCGCGGCGACGCAGCATCTCCCGCACCACGAACGGCCACGTGACGCCGATGCGCCCGTCACCGCCCGAGAGGTTGTTGATGCCCACGCAGATGCCCTCTTCGTTCATGCCGATCATGCCGACGCACCCGAGCGTGGTGAACGTCACGAAGGCGGGCGCGTCGTTCGGGGCTCCCCGGAGCACGACGACGTGCTCCTCCGCCCCCTCGTGCATGTCCCACGTTTGGCCGAGCATCGCGTTCGAGTCTGCCGATCGCTCCGCCGGGACGAGGAAGGCGGTGCAGTCGTCGAGCGCGGCGCTCTGCGGAGCGGCGCTCGCGGACGAGGCACGCTCGGCCGCGCCACCGGCCGCGTAGACGGCGTCGATGAAGTCCGTGAAGCCGTTCACGACCACGAGTTCGGCGAGCGTGAGCCCAGCGGCCTCGGCCATACCCTCGAGTTCGGCAGTGAGAGGCGGACTGTACGTGCGGTGCGCATCGACGCACGCCTCGGCGAACGCGAGCACCTGCTCCCGTGCGAGCGAGCGCCCCGTCCAGCCGGCGTCGCCAGCGAGGGCGACGCGCTCGGCAGCGAAGGCGGAGAGGGCCTGGCGGGCGACCGCTCCGTGGCGGCGCCCCATGTCGGCCGGCGTGCCGGCCACGTCGATGATTCGGATGCTCATGGCCGAGAGTGTAGCGCGGCGGCGGCCGAGATCCGGCTCAGCCGACCGCGTCCAGCGGCGGCCTCACGGCGAAGAGGCGCGCACGAAGTCCTCGAGCCGCTCACGGAGGCCATCGGGCACCGGCGTCGGCCGCCCCTCGCGGTAGTCGAAGAACACGACCACCGATTCGACGTCGCACACCACCTGATCGCCTTCGAGGAGGCGCTGCGCGAGCGTGAGCGACGTGGTGCCGATCCGCGCTACGTGCGTCTCGAGCTCGGCGTCGGCACCGTAGTGGAGTTGCCGCCTGAAGTCGAGCGCGATGCGCGCGAGGATGAGTCCGCCAGGCGGGAAGTCGAGCGACGCCAGGAAGCGCAACCGGCCGAACTCGGCGTACGTCGAGAACGACGCGTTGTTGACGTGGCCGAACATGTCGGTATCGCCGAAGCGGACCTGGATCGGCATGCGGTGTACGGCGTTCGCCATTGCGGTCTCCTCCGCTGCCCGCGCGCGTGACGGTGCAGCTGGGTCATGGACGCGACGAGCCCTTCGCCGGCGGGCTTGCACGCGGACCCGCCGCAGCACGCCGGCCGCGTGGTCGCGGCTGGCAGCGCGGGCACAGGTGCGTCCCTCGAGCACCGACCACGATCCGCACGACGGCCTCGCCGCACCGTGGACAGGGGCGACCAGTGCGGCCGTAGACCGCCAGCCGCTCCAGGTACGCGCCGACCTCACCATTCACGGTGCGGTAGTCGTACAGCGTCGTCCCCTGCGCCTCGATGCTCGCCTCGAGGACGTCGCGGATGGCGTCGTGCAGCGCCTCGACCTGCGGTCGCTCGAGCCTGTCGGCGCGCCGCAGCGGGTGGAGGCGCACGCGCCAGAGCGCCTCGTCGGCGTAGATGTTGCCGACGCCGGCCACGGGGCGCTGCGACATCAATGCCGTCTTGACGGCCATGCGGCTCCGACCCAGTGCCCGCGCGAAGGAGCCGGGGGTGAAGGCGGCCGAGAGCGCGTCCGGGCCGGCGTTCAGGAGCGTCGGGAGGCCCGCGAGGTCGCCGCCGACCGCGACGAGCACGCGACCGAAGCGGCGGACGTCGCGAAAGTAGAGCGTGTTCGGGGCGGGGCCGTCGAGCGAGAGCCGCACGCGCAGGTGCGACGTGGGTGGCGTCGTCGAGATCACGCCGGTCATACCGAGGTGGACGATCAGTTCGTCGCGCGCCGCTCCGGTCGCGCCCGTGGTCCCCACGCGCTCGAGCGGCATCCGCAGGAACTTGCCGTGGCGATCGACCGCGAGGATCCGCTGGCCAGCGGCCCGCCCCAACGCCGCGTACTTCGGACCCGGTACGGCGTCGACGAGGTCGGCGGCGAGCACCGTACGGCCGGCGAGCCACCGAGCGAGTTCCCGCCGAACGGTCTCGACCTCGGGGAGCTCAGGGATACGGGACCGTCCCCTCGTAGAGCGCGCGGCCCACGATCGCGCCGTCGAGCCCGAGGCTCCGGTAGAGATCGAGGTCGGCGCTCGTCGCGACGCCCCCGCCCGCCACCAGCACGTGTTCGAAAGCGGCACGGACCTCGGCGACGGGGGCGGGATCGACCCCCTGGAGCGTCCCGTCGCGGCTGATGTCGGTGTAGATGAGGTGCCGCACCCCGTGCGCCGCCGCCCGAGAGGCGAGATCGACCGCGTCGATCTGCGTCGTCTCCGTCCAGCCACGGACCGCCACCTTGCCCGCGCGCGCGTCGACCGTGACCGCCACGCGGTCGGGGCCGACCTCGCGCACGAGGGTCGCGACCATCTCCGGGTCGGTGATCGCCGCCGTGCCGATCACGACGCGGTGCACCAGGTCGAGCCAGGAGCGCGCCACCTCCAGGGTGCGGACGCCCCCACCGACCTCGATCAGTACGCCCCCCGCGACGGCGCCCGTGCGACGTGCGATCGCGCGGATCACCTCGCGGTTGTCGCCGCGCCCGAGAGCGGCATCGAGGTCGACGACGTGCAGGTCGCGCGCGCCCAGCGCGACCCAGTGGGCGGCGGCCTCGCACGGGTCGTCGAAGTAGACCGTCTCACGGCTCGGGTCGCCCTCCGTGAGGCGGACGGCGTGGCCCCCCTGGACGTCGACGGCGGGGTAGATGACGAAAGGACGGCTCACGCTCGGTACACCTCCGGGTCGGCGAGGAAGAGCACCTCGTCGGTATCGGCGATCTCTTCGGCAGCCGCGAAGAGTCGCAGCACGCCGGAGCGGCGGACGAACAGCGGCAGCAGGCCACTGAGGCTTCCGAGTCCCTCCTCGGCGAGCCGCGCTCGAGCGGCCGCCGCCGGCATTTCGACGAGCTCGGAGCGTTCCGCGAGGGCCGCAACCTCCTCCCACCGAGCGTAGTCGATCGGCACGCCGAAGAGCGGCGCCGCTCCGAGGCTGCGGAGCACGTCGAAGAGGCCGGCATCGCTGTCGGGACGCATCATCGCCCGCACGTTCGCGACCAAGAAGACGGAGCGCGCCCGCTGCGCCACGAGCACGTTGACGGCTGGATTGGGCGTGATCGCGACGACGGTGCCGCAATCCTCGACGCCCGCACGAGCGAGAGCATCGGCGTCGAGCGCATCACCCTGATGGGCCGTGAGCCCCTTCTCGAGTGCCAAGGCCACCTTGTCGGGGCTGAGGTCGATCAGGCGCACCGGACGGTACGGGGCGAGGTGATGGGCGATCTCGCGCCCCAAGGCACCCGCACCGACGATGAGGGCGGGTTTCGTCGAGGGATCGGCCCGCACCAACTGATCGTTCCGGCGGAGCCAATCGACGCCCCACTTCAGCGTGACGGGGACGGAAGCGGTGGTGAAGATCGCCATGAACACCAGTATGGAGAAGATGCTCTGATCGATGATCCCCGCCTGCAGACCGACCCCGGCGATGATGATCTCCACTGCCCCACGACCGTTCATACCGAAGCCGACGGTGATCCCCTCGCGCCAGCCGTGGCCGCTCGGGAGGTAGAAGAGCGCCGTACCGACGATCTTGCCGACGATCGCCACCACCATCACCGTGAACAAGAAGGCAAGGTCGTCGCGGAAGACGTCGAACGAGACCTCGAAGCCGGCGGTCACGAAGAAGACCGGCGCGAGGAAGCCGAGCGAGACGTCCTTGACCACGCCGCTGATGTCGTGCGAGAGGCGCCGGACGCGGATCCCTTCGCGCAGGAAGAGACCCGCGAGGAACGCGCCCAGGATGCCGTGGAGGCCCGCCAGTTCGGCCAGCTCGGCGAACAGGAGCGCGACGAGGAGCGTGAGCGTGAGGTTGAACGTGCGGCCGTCGAACCCTCGACGCGAGACCCAGGCGAAGACGTGCGGCACGACGTGCGTCCCGAGCAGCCAGGCGGCGAAGAAGAAGAGGGCGATCTGCAGCGCGATCGTCCCCATGCCGAAGACCGTGAGGGTACCGATCGTCACGACCGACAGGATGCCCGCGAAGACGATGAGCGAGAGCGTGTCCGAGATGAGCGCTCCCGCCATCATCACGTGGGCGATGCGCGTGTCGAGGAGCCCGAGGTCCACCAGGATGCGCGACTTGGTCGCGAGCGACGTGACGCCCACCGCCATGCCGATGAAGAGCGCCGCGATGACGTCGCCTCCGAAGGCGATCGTCACGGCGTAGCCGAGCCCGAAGGGGACGAAGAAGCCCCCGATCGCGGCGAGGAGCCCGCCCGTGGAGGCGCGACCGAGGTCGCGCAGGTCGATCTCCATGCCGATGTAGACCATCATGAGCAGCACGCCGAGATCCGCGATGACCATGAGGGGGTCGCCCACCGAGAGCCAGCCGAGGAGTGGCGGCCCCAGTACGATCCCGGCGCCGAGCTCGCCGAGCACCGACGGGTACCCGAGCCGCTGGACGACCGTGCCGGCGATCCACGCCACACCGAGCACCAGCAGCAGGTTCAAGATGTCGAGTTCCACGCGTTCGCCTCGTCGTCATCGGGCACCGCGCCCCGAGGGAGGCGGCGTCGGGTCGGGAGCGGTGGCGCGAGCATCGCGCAGCGCCAGTGTCGCCGCGGCTCAGGCCAGATCGAAGTACGCGTCGCGTCGTGCCGTCGCCCGGTCGCGCGCCGCACCATCGGGCGCAGCCTCGACCGCGACGTCGAGGAGCTCGGTGAAGCGATCCTCGAGCGTCGCTCGCCGCGAGTCGGCCCACGGCGAATCGAATCCGCCCAGGAACTCCCCCGCATAGGCGGCGAGAGCCGATTCTACGTCGCTCGGGCGCCTGGTGGCGAACGCCAGGTCGCACGCCGCTTCGAACGCCGCGACGTCCCAGCGGAAGGGCACGTCGGGATCGAGCCGGACTCGTTCGTCGGAGACGGAGACCCGGCCGGCGCCCGCGAGTGTCTTGCGGAGCCGGCTCACGAGCACATGGAGGTGGTTGTCGGCGGTGGGACCGGACCAGAGATCCTGCCGCACCCGGTCGACCGCGACGGCTCCCCCCTCGTCGAGGAGGTAGATCAGCAACTCCACCACCTTGCGCGCCTCCCACGTGAGGCGCTCCTCGCCGAGCGCGAGCGAGAGCCCGCCGAGCGAGACGAGATGGAGCGCAGTCGCGGGCTCGGCCGCGCTCAGCGACACGTGGCGAGCGAGCCGGGCCGCCACCGCCTCGCGCAACTCCCCGGGGGTGAACGGCTTCGTCAGGTAGTCGTCGGCCCCCAGCGCCATGCCTCGGCGAAGGGAGTCCCGATCGCTCATGGCGGTGAGGTAGACGAACGGCACGCTCAACATCGGAGCGATGCGGCGTACTGCCTCGTGGAGTTCGAACCCCGTCAGCCCCGGCATCTGCACGTCCGAGATCACGAGGTGGGGACGCAGGCCGTCGGCGAATGCGCGCAACGCCGCATCCGGGCGCCCGAACTCCACCACGTCGTGATCGACGAGCACGCGGCGCACCAGCGTGAGCACGGCTTCGTCGTCGTCGATCACGGCGATGAGGCGGCGCCCGCTGGCGAGCGGCGCCGATGCGGTGGGGACGTCCGTTTCGACCATCGTTCGCGCATCGTACGAGGCGTCGTGCGCCGATGGTGATGAGAAGCCTCACGATTGGTGGTGCCGAGCGTTGACAGGCCCGAGCGCGAGGGCGTATTTTAGCGGGATGGCCGCTCGACGGGACGCTACGCTCAACCTCGCCTCGCTGCTACGCCGCGCACCCGGATCGGTGGACGACGCGGACGCGGACGGGGAGCTGTCGCCCATCGACGAACTCCTCGACGCGAATGGTCTGCGCTTGGGCGCACCGCTGAGCTGGTCGCTCCACGTCTCCAACACGGGAGGGGAAGACGATTTCGTCGTCTCGGGAGACGTGTCGGGGACGGCGCTCTTGGAGTGCCGACGCTGTTTGACCGACGTTCCGACGCAGGTCGACAGTTCGTTCATCTACCCGATGGTCTACCGACCCGGGGGCGCCGACGAACTCGAGATGATCGAAGACGACGAGCAGGACGAGTTGCTCGTGTTCAGCCAGCCGGAGGTGGACTTCGCTGCCTTCCTCACTCAGGTCTTCGCGATCGACCTGCCGCTCACGGTGCTCTGCAAGGAGGACTGCCGCGGACTCTCCGTCGACGGCGTCGATCTCAACGAGTACCCCGACCACGTTCCCGGTGATCAGCACGACGAGCGCCGCTCACCCTTCGACGCGCTCAAGGACATCGACCTCTGAACCACGCGATCGCCCGCCCGCGACCATCGCGGCGCGCCGATCGACGCAAGGAGTGCAACACCATGGCCAAGCATCCCGTCCCCAAGAAGAAGACGTCGAAGTCGAGCCGCGACGCCCGGCGCTCCCACCACGCCCTCACGCCCCCGACGCTCGTCGAGTGCGCCGAGTGCAAGACCAAGCGCCCCCCGCACAGGGTCTGCCCCGAATGCGGCACCTACAATGGCCGGCAGGTCATCGACGCCTGAGCGGCCGATCGGGGCTCCTCCCTCCGCTACCCCCTCGGGGTAGGCTCGGGCTGCCCGCCACGGTGCAGCCCGATTCGGCGTGGCGTGCCGTCCGTTCGGCGTCGACCGCGACGGTGCCGAGGAGAGGCCACCTGTGAGCACAGCCACCACGCGCGCGGGCATCACCGCGCTCGGCGCGTACGCCCCAGAGCGCGTCGTCACGAACGAAGATCTCGAGCGACTGATGGACACCTCCGACGAGTGGATCACCACCCGGACCGGCATCCGGAGACGGCACGTGTCCGCCGACGACGAGTTCACGAGCGACCTTGCGTTCCGCGCCGTAGACGACTTGATTCGACGCCACGGCGCCGGGGTACTCGACGGCGTCGACCTGGTCATCGTCGCGACGAACACGCCCGACGCGCTCTTCCCCGCGACCGCGGCGCTCGTGCAGGACCACTACGGTCTGAAGGCCGCGGCGTTCGATCTCCTCGCCGGTTGCACGGGTTGGGTCTACGCCCTCGCGGCCGCGAAGGCGTTCGTCGAATCGGGCCAGAGCCGCCGCGTGCTCGCCATCGGCGCCGAGGCGCTCACCAAGGTGCTCGACTGGAACGACCGCGCGACCGCCGTCCTCTTCGGCGACGGCGCGGGTGCGTCGATCGTCGAGGCCGTGGAGATGCCCTTCGGCTTCGCGTCGATGGTCATCGGCGCCGACGGGTCGGGGGGGAAGCACCTGCACAAGGGCTCACTCGGACGTTGTCTCCCCGACGGTACCCCGCTCGGCGAGCACCTGTACATGAACGGGCGAGAGGTATTCAAGTTCGCCGTGCGCGTGATGGACACTGCGACCGTGCAGGCGATCGCGGAGGCCGGGCTCACGAACGACGACATCAGCCTCTTCGTCCCGCATCAGGCCAACCTCCGCATCATCGACGCGGCGCGCGAGCGGCTGCGTCTCCCACCCGAGCGGGTGGTGGTGACGGTCGACGAGTACGGCAACAGCTCGACCGCGAGCGTGCCCCTAGCGCTCGCGCACGCGCTCGACACCGGTCGGCTCGTCGACGGCGATACGATACTGCTCGTCTCCTTCGGGGCTGGGCTCACCTGGGCTTCGTCGGTGCTGACGTGGGGAGGCGGGCGTGGCTGAGGCCGCTATCGCCGCGCTCTTCCCCGGTCAGGGCTCGCAGGTGATCGGCATGGCGAACGACCTCTACCACGGCTCCCGCGCTGCCCGCCGCGTGCTCGACGAGGCGGAAGGGGCGCTCCCGGGCCTGCTCGCGCAGATGTGGGAGGGGCCGGCCGAGGAGCTCCAGCGCACGTCGAACCAACAGCCGGCACTCGTGGCTGCGGGCGCCGCCGCCTACGCCGCCTGGCTCGAAGCGGGCGGACCCGAAGCCCGTTTCGCGGCCGGGCACAGCCTGGGCGAGTTCACGGCGCTCGTGGCCGCCGGTTCGCTGCGGCTCGCCGACGCGGTGCGCATCGTTCGCGCGCGCGGCGACGCGATGCAGAGCGCCGTACCCGAGGGCATCGGCGCGATGGCGGCCGTGGTCCGCATCGACGGCGACCGGGTCGCTCGCGCGTGCGCCGAGACCGACGGGGTGGTCGAGGTCGCGAACCGCAACGCTCCGCAGCAGACGGTGATTTCCGGTGAGGCCGAGGCGGTGGCCCGCGCGTCGGCGCGACTCGCCCTCGAGGGCGCGCGAGCGATCCCGCTCAAGGTGTCGGCGCCGTTCCACTGCTCGCTCATGCGCCCCGCTGCGGAGGCGCTCGCGCCGCTCCTCCGCGACGTCGCGCTGGCGGAACCCGCCTTCGCCGTGGTCTGCAACGTCACCGCCGACGTCCTCCCCGACGCTCACGCAGCGCGTGACCTGCTCGTGCGTCAGGTGACGGCACCGGTGCGCTGGGTCGAGACCCTCGAGCGCCTCCGCACGCTGGGCGCCACGCGCTACGTCGAGTTCGGCAGCGGCACGGTGCTCGCCGGCCTCGTCGCGCGAACGCTCCCGGGGGCCGACGTCGCGAGCGTCCACGACATGGCGAGCCTGCACGGGGCACGCGCGCCCCGGAGCGCATAGGGTGCCACCAGGAGGAAGCCCGATGAAAGAACACCGTCCCCGCGTCGCACTGGTGACGGGATCGAGCCGTGGACTCGGTCGCGCCACCGCCTTGGAGCTCGCTGCGCGCGGGCATACCGTCGCCATCCACTACGTCGCTTCGGCCGGACCGGCCGAAGCGGTCGCCGAGGAGGTGCGCGCGGCCGGGGGTCACGCCGCCACGTTCGGGGCCGACGTCGCGGACGCCGGTGCCTGTGCCGGTCTCCTCACCGAGGTCGTGGGGGAGCTCGGCGGCATCGACGTGCTCGTCAACAACGCCGGCATCACCCGCGACGCGCTCGCGCTGCGCATGAAGCACGACGATTGGCAGGGGGTGCTCGACACCAACCTCTCGAGCGCCTTCCACCTCTCGAAGGGCGCCCTGCGCGGCATGCTCCGGACGGGCTGGGGGCGCATCGTGAACGTGTCGTCGGTGGTCGGGATCATGGGCAACGTCGGCCAGGCGAACTACGTGGCCGCGAAGGCGGGCCTGATCGGGCTCACCAAGGCGCTCGCACGCGAGTACGGCGCCAAGGGCGTGACCGTCAACGCCGTCGCCCCAGGCTTCATCGACTCCGACATGACCGCCGGCCTCCCGGAGGCGCTCCGCACCGCCTACCTCGCCCAGATCCCGCTGGCCCGCTTCGGCGAGCCCGCCGAGGTCGCGAAGGCGATCGCCTTCCTCGCTTCCGACGACGCCGCCTACGTCACCGGCCAGACGCTCGTCGTCGACGGCGGCTTGGTGATGCCGTGACGCGGGATGCGGCTCCTGCACGGCCTCCGACGGTCCATGGGTCGACGTCGGGCGACGCCGCGCCTTGCGGAGCGCCCGCGCACGTGCCATAGTCCTCGGGTCCGAGGGACGAGCGCCCGCACGGGCGCGCCACATCGCCCCCGAACCACCCCTTCACGCGTGCTACTATCGCGCCGTACAACGCACCAGACGTCATTCCCCTGCCTGAGGAGGGCCGCCCGATGGATGAAGCCGCCATTCTGGAGAAGATCCGCGAGGTCGTCGCCGACAAGCTCGACGCCGACCCGAGCGACGTAGTGACCGGAGCATCGTTCGTCGACGACCTCGGCGCCGATTCACTCGACGTCGTCGAGCTCATCATGGGCCTCGAGGACGAGTTCGGCATCGAGATCAGCGACGAAGAGGCGGAGGGCATCCGCACCGTCGGCGATGCAGTCCGCTTCATCGGCGCGCAGCAGTGAGACGACGCTCGGCGTAACGCCGACCCGACCCATGGCGGGCGCACCACGGGCGTCGCACGGCGACTCGGGCACCCGGCCCTCGCCCGAGCGTGGGCGACGCACCGCGTGGGAGGCAGCATGAGGAGAGTGGTGGTCACCGGCGTCGGTCCCGTCACCCCCATCGGGGTCGGCGCCGACGCGTTCCTGCGCGCCCAGCACCGCGCCGCCAACGGCGTTCGCACGATCACGCGTTTCGACGCGTCGGACTTCTCCGTGCGGATCGCCGGCGAGGTCGACGTCGACGTCGACACGTACGTCGAACGCAAGGAGGCTCGCCGCCTCGATCGCAACGTCCACTTCGCCCTCATCGGATCGGCACTCGCGCTCGCGGACGCCGGGCTCGTCGAGGACGACGTTCGCGGCGACCACACGGGCACCTCGGTCGGGAGCGGCATCGGCGGTCTCGGCACCTGGGAGACGATGTCCGAAGTCCGCTTCGAGCGCGGCGCGATGCGCATGAGCCCGTTCTTCATCCCCATGCTGATCGCGAACATGGCGTCCGGCCACGTGGCGATGCGCTACGGCCTCACCGGCCCCTCGAACACGATCGTCACCGCCTGCGCGACCGGCTCCGGTTCGATCATCGACGCCTACCGCACGATCGGGCGCGGTGAGGCCGACGTGATGCTCACCGGCGGTACCGAGGCGTGCGTGACGCCGATGGGCATCGGCGGCTTCGCGGTCATGAGGGCGCTCTCCACGCGCAACGAGGAGCCCGAGACCGCGAGTCGACCGTTCACCGCGAGTCGCGATGGGTTCGTGGCAGGCGAAGGTGCAGGCATCCTCGTCCTCGAGGAGTACGACCGCGCCGTCGCCCGAGGCGCACGCATCTACGCCGAGATCGCGGGCGGCGCCACGAGCGCCGACGCGCACCACATCACCTCCCCCGCCCCTGGCGGTGCGGGCGCGGTGCGCTGCATCCGCTGGGCGCTGCGCGACGCGGGCCTCGACGCCTCGGCCGTCGGCTACGTCAACGCTCACGGCACGAGCACACCGGCGAACGACCTGAACGAGGTGCAGGCCTTCAAGACGGTCTGGGGGTCGGCGGCGGCGGTTCCGCCCGTCTCCTCCACGAAGTCGATGACGGGCCACCTCCTCGGCGCGGCCGGCGGCATCGAAGCGATCGCCGCCGTCCAGGCGCTGCACAGCGGCGTACTCCCCCCCACCCGCAACCATCACGACCCCGACCCCGAACTCGATCTCGACTTCATCCCCAACGAGGCGCGCGAGGCACACGTCGACGTGGTCCTCTCGACGAACTTCGCCTTCGGTGGACAGAACGCAGCCATCGTCTTCCGACGGGTCTAGCGAGCGGCCGCTGCCGCCCCGCGCGTCGACCGCCCCGACCGCGTTCCCTCGGATCGCGTGCAGCACGCACGTATCAGCCCGCGCGGCGGAACCACGCCGGGCGCAGCACCCCCATCGCGAGGCCGAGGGACGCATAGAGGGGGACGATCACGGCGCCTCCCATCGCCAGCTCGGCGAACGACGCGAACCAACCCTCGACCGGGAGTGCGCCGACCGCTGCCGTCGCCACCAGGCGCGCCGCCCCCACCGCGAGGGCGGCGGCGAGGGAGACTCGGAGCGCGTGCCACGCGACCGCGCGCACCGCGAGCCCTTCGCTACGCGCCAACCACCCGACGAGCACGACGGTGTGAAGGCCCATCGCGAGGGCCGTCGCCCAGGAGAGACCGGCGATGCCGTAGCGCGGCGCGAACGCCACGAACAGCGCCGCCGTCGCGACGGTGAAGGCGACGCTCATGGCCACGGGCGCCAGTACGCGCCGCCGAACGAAGAACGGGCGGAGCAGGAAGTTCACGAGTCCGGCGGGCGCCAGCGCAAGACCCAGGGGCGCGAGCGCCAGGACGGCGAGTGCGATCGACGTCTCCTGCCCCGCGGCGGGGCGGAGGAACGCGAAGAGCACACGTACGGAGGGGTCGGCGAAGGCGAAGAGCGCCAGCCCCGCCGGCACGGTGAGCACCACGATGAAGCGCACGCCCGCCTCGAGCGTCTCGCGGAACGCGTCGCCACCCTCCTCCACGACGTTCCCGAGGCGCGAGAAGTACGCGATCGCAGGACTGATCGCGAAGAGTCCGAGCGCGAGGCTGAAGAGCATCGCCGAGAGCGCGTAGGCGGTGACGGCGCCGGGGGGAAAGAGCGAGGCGTCGGAGACGATACGTTGAGCGACCACGTTGAGGAACTGGCGTGCGCCGGTCGTGAAGGCGAACGGCGCCATCAGCGCCAGCGTCATGGGCATCGCCGCGTGCCAGATGCCTCCGAGGCGGGGCATCACCCCGGCACGCCGCATCGCCGGCCACTGCACCGCGGCCTGGGCCAGACCCCCCGCCACCACGCCCCACGCCAGCGCCATGGCCTGCCCGGGAGCGGCGACCATGACCGCGATCGCCACCACGTTCATGGCGACCGGCGCCCACGCGGGGGCGAGGAACCGCTCCTCGGCGTTCAGCACCCCCATGGCCAGCGCCGAGAGGCTGATGGCGCCGAGCACCGGGAAGGTGATCCGGAGGAGTTGCACCGCGAGATCGCGGTCGACGTTCGCGCCCGGTGCCAGGAGCAGGTCGACGATCCCCGGCGCCACGGCCAGCGCCAGCGCGATGAGCACACCGTTGACGAGCGCCAGCACGGCGGTCATGGCGCCGGCGAAGTCGCGCCGATCGTCGCCGCGCAGCCGCTGGTAGATGGGGATGAAGGCGTTCGTCAGCGCTCCCTCCGCCAGCAGCTCCCGGAAGAGATTCGGCACGGTCCACGCGAGTCGGAAGGCGTCGCTCGCGCGGACCGGGAAGAGCGCCACGAGCAGCACCTCGCGGAGGAGGCCACTGGCGCGGCTCGCGAGCGTGCCGCCCATGAGCGTGAAGGCGCCGCGGGCCGACGAAGGGCGGCGCTCTCGTTGCGCGGGAACCGGGGTGGGGAGGTCAGGCACGCGGCGGCGAAGGGGGTTCGACCGATGCGCCGAGCGTGGGGAGGCGCGCCAGACGGCGCTCTACCTCGTCGAGCGTCTCGTCGCGCTTGGGGAATGCGAAGCGCACCCGGCCCCGGCCGAGCGTCGGATCCGAGCGATAGAACGACGACCCGGGCACGGTCCCGATGCCGATGTCGTCGATGAGGTAGCGGGCGAAGGCGTCGTCGTCGTCGCTCCGGCCGAGCGCCGCGGCGAGCGCAGTGAAGTCGGCGAGGGTGTAGTACGCCCCCTCGGGCGACGGCGCCTCGAAGCCCGCGCGGCGCAACATGGCGATGGTGCGCTCGCGGCGCTCACGGTAGTACGTACGGAGCCAGTCGTAGTAGTCGGGGCCGAAGGAGACCGCCGTGACGGCGGCCTGCTGCAGCGGGGCGGGCGCGCAGATCGTGGTGAAGTCGTGGATCTTGCGCAGCGCGTCGGTGAGATCGGCGGGCGCGATCGTCCAGCCGACACGCCACCCCGTCACCGAGTAGGTCTTCGAGAGCCCGCTGATGGTGATCGTGCGCTCGCGCATCCCGGGCAGGGTCGCGATCGGCACGTGCTCGAGTCCGTCGAAGACCATGTGCTCGTAGATCTCGTCGGCGATCGCAATCACGTCGAACTCGTGGCAGAGGTCCGCGATGAGACCGAGCTCCTCGCGCCTGAAGACCCGGCCCGTGGGGTTGTGTGGCGTGTTGAAGATCACGGCCTTGACGCCGCTCTGGGCGAACGCCCGACGGAGTTCGCCAGCGTCGATCTCGAAACCGGGAGGGCGCAACGGGACCCAGAGGGGCCGGGCACCCGCGAACACGATGCCGGCGTGGTAGTTCTCGTGCGCGGGCTCGAGCACCACGACGGCGTCGCCCGGATCGACGACGCCGATGAGGGCAGCGATCACGGCTTCCGTGACCCCACACGTCACCGTGACCTCGGTGGCGGGATCGGGCCGGTACCCGTAGAAGCGTTCGGTCTTGTCGGCGACGGCCTCGCGCAACGAGGGCAGGCCCCAGGTGGGTACGTACTGGTGCACGCCCTCCGCGAGCGCGCGCTGCGCGGCCGCCACGAGCTCCGGTGGTGGCGGGAAGTCGGGCGAACCCTGCCCGAGGTTGACCGCGCCCTTGGCGATCGCGTGCACCGTAAGGCTACGAATCGTCGACTCGAAGAGATCGAAGGTGCGCTCCGCGACGCGGGCCATGCTGCTCCTCGCCATCGGGCGGATGGGTCCTCGCGGACCACCGCCGACCGGCCGGGTCGTCCCGGACGTCGGCTGGGAGAACGATACCGCGTGCAACGCGAGCGGCGAGCGGTGCGCGCCGCGTCGGGCGCCGCCCGTCGGTGCGGGTACGGCCCGTCAGGCGGGGGGCGTCTGGCGTGCGAGCACGTCGGGATCGAGCCACTCGGCCTCCGGCTCGACCACATCGGCCGGAACGGGCCCCGTGTCGGGCCAACCTTCGCTCGCCTTGGTCATCAGCACCGAGAGGCGCATGTCGTCTTCGACACGCATCTGGCACGAGAGGCGCACTTCGCCGAGGAGGCCGGCGCCGCGCAGTTTCACGAACTCGGCGCGCGTCATCATTGCGCTCCCGCCGGCATGGACCTCCACGCGACACGTGGTGCACCGGGCTTTGCCACCACAGCGGTGGCCGATCTCGATCCCGGCCCCACGGATCGCCTGTACGAGGCGGGTCCCTTCGGGTACGGTGACGCTACGGTCGTCGATGTCGAGCGTGGGCATGGTTCCTCCGATATCGGAGCGAGCCTACCGTCCACTCGGAAAGCCATGTGGAGCGTGGTCTACGTTCGGGCGCGTCCGTGGCCGCCGCCGAGGGCGTCCGGGGTGCGTGGCGGCGTCGCGAACCAGAAGCTCACGGACGCGAGCACCGCCATGAACGCCAGCACCGTGAACCCCCATCGGTACGCGCCCAGCACGTCGGCCAGGCTGCCGGCGATGATCGGTCCGGCCAGTTGGCCCAGCATCACGATGAGGACCGACGCGCCCATGATCGCTCCGAAGTGCCGACCACCGAAGTAGTCTGCGCGCATCGCGCCCATGAGTGGCCCGCGAACGCCCCACGCGAGGCCGTGGAGCACGACGAAGATCCCGACGGAGCCGAGGCCCGGGCCCCAGGCGAGCACGAGGAGCGCTGCGCCGTGCGCGAGCATCGCGACGAGTGCCACGATTCGCTTGTCGTAGCGGTCGCCGAGGACGCCGCCCGCGAACTGCCCCGCGATCGTGGTCGCGGTGAGCGCCGCCATGACCGACGCGGCCTGCGCGAGCGGGTAGCCGCGGTCCTCGGCGAGGTGCGCGATCAGGTGGACAACCACCGCCGACACGACGAGGAGGGCGGAGCCGTGGCCGATGCTCAGCATCCAGAACGCGCGGGTGCGCAGCGCGGACCGCAAGGTGAACTCGTACGGGCGCTGCCCGACGGCGGCGCGGGGTCCGGGCGCGCGGGGTCCGGGCGCGTCGGCGGTGGTGCGCGGCGGTCCGACCCCGTCCGCGAGCTGCCCATAGCGAGCAGGATCGCGGCGCATGAAGAGCGCCGCCGGCATGCCGAACAGCACCATCACGACGGCGGAGGCGGCGAGCGTCGTCCTCGGGCCGAACGTCTCGACCGAGCCGGCGATCAGCGGCACGGCGAGGCCGCCGAGGCTCAATCCCAACGCGGTCAGCGCCAACGCCTTCGACCGCCACCGCACGAACCACGGGACGATCGCCACGGTGACGGAGAGGTACCCCGCGAAGACGACGCCGAAACCGGTCACGAGCATCGCGCCATAGAAACTCGCCACGCTCGTGACGGTGCTGAGCCAGAAGAGGCCGGCGCCGAACACGAGGACACCGAGCGCGACCACACGACGGGGCCCGAAGCGATCGAGGAGCCACCCCTGCAGCGGCGCGAGCAGCCCCCCTTCGAGTTGCGCCAGCGCATAGCCCGTGGAGAGGATCGTCTTGGACCAGCCGAAGGCTGCCGTGAACGCCACCACGTAGACCCCGTACGACTGCGCGAAGAGCGCGCCGGCGAGGAGTTGCAGCACCGCTCCCGCCCCGGCCACCGACCACCCGTGGAAGGACCCTCCCCGAGATCGCTCGGGGCGCGCGCGTGTCACGCTCCAGCCGCCACGCCGGTGCGTCGGCTACGCTGTAGTGCATGCAGACGATCCTCCATCACGGTAGTGACGTGGCAGTGCTCGGCCTCGGAACGTGGCAGATGCGAGGCGATGCCTGCACGGCCGGAGTCGAGCGGGCGCTCGCGCTCGGGTACCGACACATCGACACCGCGCAGGGGTACCTCAACGAGGCCGAGGTGGGTGAAGGGATGCGTCGCTCGGGCGTGCCGCGCGACGACGTCTTCCTGACCACGAAGCTCCGTCCGCGGAATTTCCGCAAGCGCGACGTGATCGACTCGACGCACGAGAGCCTCACCGCGCTCGGGGTCGAGACCGTCGACCTGCTCCTCATGCACTGGCCGAATCCCGAGGTCCCACTCGAGGAGACGCTCGGCGCCATGCGCGACCTGCGCGACCGGGGCGCGATCCGACACATCGGCGTCAGCAATTTCCCGCCGTCGCTCGCCGAGCGGGCGTGCGAACTCACCGAGATGTTCACGAACCAGGTGGAGTACCACCCCTACCTGTCGCAAGGTGCGCTCCTGCGACAGGCGGAGCGGCTCGACTACCTCGTGACGGCGTACTCCCCGCTCGCCCAAGGGCGAGCGGGGGACGACGTCGTGCTGCAGGAGATCGGCGCGGCCCACCATAAGACGCCGGGCCAGGTGGCGCTCCGCTGGCTGATCCAGCAAGCGCACGTGCTCGCCATACCGAAGGCGGCCTCCGCCGACAACCAACGGGCGAACATCGAGATATTCGATTTCGAGCTCAGCGAGGAAGAGATGGCGGCCGTGGCGGGCCTCGACCGCGACGAGCGACTCACGGACGACATGAACGTCGACTGGGAGCGCTGAGCCGGCGCTTCGCCGCCCCGCCCGACGAACGCCTTCACCCGCCCCGCAGACGACTATGCCGCGGCCCCTGTGCCCCAACCCTCGCGGATCCCGCTCGACGAGACGTCGGCGCGGAACGCCTCTTCGGGCAGTGCCTCGAAGAGGTCTACATGCCGCGCTGGGATCGCGATGTCGGCGAGCGTGACGAACCGCTCACCCGAGCGGCGACCGGCGACGAGGAAGCTCGAGCCATGCTCGCGGACCGCGTCGAGCGCGGCGTCGAGGGAAAGCGCGTCGCGGTAGAAGCGCTCGGAGAGCACCCGGGCGGCGGTGTCGGCGCCGATCACGAACACCGAACCGGGCGCGAGCGCTGCCTTCTCCGAGAAGAGCGGCGCGCGGGTCACGAGCAGCGGCGCGCGCCCGGGGAACTGCATCGCGCGCGGGTACGACTCGGCGACGTCGATCGTCGGCTTCTCGGCGTTCGCGAGCGCCAACTCGAACGCTACCGGACGACCGAGGTGCCGATGCGCGGCGGCGGCGAGCCCGAGATGCCCCTCGTGCAGTGGATTGAACGCGCCCGAGACGAGCGCACCGCCGCCCACGGGCCACGGGAGATCCGCGCAGAGCGACCCGTCGGCGTCGAGCGCGATCTGCTGGCGCTCACCGCGCTCGAACGACGCGAGGAGGGGGGCGCTCTCGAAGCGCTCCTCGATCTCCTCCCCCTCGAGGAGGGGCGTGCGGACGCGGCGCAGCACGCCCGACGCGGAAGCGATCGTCTGCAGGACCAGGCGGCTGACGAGCACCTCCTCCGCATCGCGATCCCGGTCACCCTTGCGCAGCACGAGGGAGCGCTCCAGGGTGCCCAGCACGCTCGCCGCCACGATCGCGGCGCCGTGCTCACCCCGCTTACGCCGATCGGTGGCGATCGTAGCCGTGCAGCCGATCCCCACGACGCTCACGCCGGCGTCGGCGAGGCGAGCGGCGCGAACGAAGGCGTGGCGCGCGAGGCCGCGAGCGACGTCGACGCTCACGGCCTTCGTGGGGGGACCATCGAGCACCTCCGCGAGGGAGCGCGGTGCGTAGCGATCCGTCGCTTCGAGCACCGTGCGCGAAGAGCCTCCCACAGCGTGGAGCCACGCGAGCGCCTGGACACCGGCGCCGGCGAACTCGTAGACGAGCATGCTGGGCGCGGCGTGGACCTCGGTCACGAGCTCGAGGAGGGAGTCGGTCACGACGACATCACGTCAGCATGATGCCACGGCGCGGGACGTTCGGCCGATCGATCGGCGCTACTCTCGGGTGTGGACGCGGCCACGCTGCGCGCCGAACGAGCACGCGAGCGTGGCGCGCCGGAGCGGCGTGCGGCTACCGCGGGTGCGAGCGCCGGGTAGCATGGCTCGCGATCCGTGACCCACCTCGACCTCCACTCCCTCCGCCACCCCCTCGGCGCCATCGCGCGAGAGGCCGGCCGGGCGATCCTCGAGGTCTACTCGCAGCCCTTCGAGGTCGACTACAAGGACGACGCCACGCCCCTGACGCAGGCCGATCTCGCCGCCCACCGGCTCATCCGCCGCCGCCTGAGCGACCTCCGCGGCGACGTGCCGCTCCTCTCCGAGGAGGGGGTCGAGATCCCGTTCGACACGCGCCGCGCCTGGGGGGCGTGCTGGATCGTCGATCCCCTCGACGGCACCCGCGAATTCGTGAACCGGACGGACGAGTTCACCGTCAACATCGCCCTCGTGGTCGGTGGCCGGAGCGTGCTCGGCGTGGTGCACGCCCCGGTGCTCGACCTGACATACGTCGGCGGACCCACGCTCGGCGCCTGGCGAGGTGAAGGCGACGGGCCGCTCGAAGCGATCGCGGTCCGACCCCCAACCTCGCGCGAGTTGCGGGTGTTCGCCAGCAGATCGCACGCCGGTCGTGAGACGCAGACGTTCCTCGCGTCGCTCGCAGAGCGACACGACCTCCACGTGACGAGCCGCGGGAGTGCGCTGAAGGCCTGCTTCGTGGCCGATGGCCAGGCCCACCTCTACCCCAGGCTCGGAGTGACCTTCGAATGGGACACGGCCGCCTCACAGGCGATCGTGGAGGGGGCGGGGGGCGTGCTGCGCCAGATCGGCAGCGACGCACCACTGCGCTACAACAAGCGCGACCTGCGCAACCCCCCCTTCTACGTCGCGTATGGACCCGACGCGCCCCACCCCTGACGCGCGTGACACTCTGGTGACACCTCCATCGCGCGGGACGGCCTACGCTGTGAGTTCGGTGGATGGACTGACCCTCATCGGCGTCTCGCATCGTCGCGGTGGCATCGACGCACTCGAGACCTGGCACGAACGGTTGCGCCCCGACGACGTCGCGGCGCACTTGCTCGCCGTGGGCGTGTCGTCGTGGGTGACGATCGCCACGTGCAACCGCTGGGACGTGGTGCTGGCGCGGCCTCCGGGTGTCGACCTCGCCACCGTGCGAGCGGCGCTGACGCCGTCGGGAGCGCACTGCCGCCCGTACGCCTACGAGGGGGAGGCCGCACTCGAGCACCTGACGCGGGTGGCGGCGTCGCTGGAGTCGCTCAACCCGGGTGAGGACCAGATCATGCGCCAGGTGCGCGACGCATATGCCCTCGCCCGACGCTCGGGGCGCGACGACGCGACGCTCGCATTCGCCTTCGACACCGCGCTGCGGTTGGCCAAGCGCGTTCGCCGCGAGGTGGCGCTGGCACCGCTCAACACGTCGCTCTTCAGCCTGGCGCGCAGCGACCTCGAGCGCGTACTGGCGCACGGTGGACGCGCACTCGTGGTGGGCGCCGGGGAGATGGGCGAGCTCGCGGCGCGCGCGCTCGGAGCGATGGCCGGCGTGCGCGTGAGCGTGGCGAATCGCGACTTCGACAAAGCCGAGCGCGTGGCGCGGGCCGTCGGAGGCGAAGCGATCGCGCTCGACGATCTCGCCGCCACCCCCCGAGACGCCGAGGTGCTGGTGGCCGCCACGCCCGTTCGCGCGCTCGTCGGCGAACGCGTGCTCCGGGCGATGCCGTCGCTCCGACTCGCCATCGACCTCGGTGTGCCACGAACGGTCGACCAGGCGGCTGCGGCCATCTGCGACGTCGAGGTCATCGACGTGGCACGCCTGCAGGTTGCCGGCGAGGCGCGTCGCCGTGCGCTCGTGGGGCGCCTCGGCGACGCCGAGCGCGTCGTGCTGAGCGGGCTCGACGAGGCGGTCGGCGCCTGGAACGAGCGCCAGCTCGCCCCCTCGATTCGCGCCATCGTCGACCATTACCTCGAGCTCGTCGGCGACCGACTCCCCCCCGCTGAGGCCGAGCGGCTCGCGCGGGCCGTGGCTCGGGTGCCGATCAAGGGACTCCGCGCGGTCGCCCGCGAGTACGGTATGGCCGCTGCCTCGACGTTCCTCGCCGAGACCGGCCTCCACGCCCTCGAGCTCGAGTCGCGGACGCGGCGATGAGCGACCGAGGGGGCGTCAGAATCGCCACGCGTGCGAGCGCGCTCGCGCGCTGGCAGGCAACCTACGTGCAGGAGCGCCTCGCCGGGCTCGGCGTACGGAGCACGCTCGTCGCGATCGAGACCGACGCCGACCGCTCGTCGCTCCCGATCGCGCATCTCGGCGTCGGGGTCTTCACGAAGGCGATCCAGGAGGCCCTGCTCGACGACCGGGCCGACGTGGCCGTGCACTCCTTCAAGGATCTCCCGTCGGCGGTCGATCCCCGCCTCGAGCTCGCAGCGGTCCCGGAGCGTGCCAGCGCGCACGACGTGCTGCTGGTGCGCCGTGGCTTCGACGTGCACGCCGGCGCGCTGCCGCTGACGCGCGGCGCCCGCATTGGCACGGGCGCAGCGCGCCGGCGCGCGCAGCTCCTACACGTCCGCCCCGATCTCGTCGTGCAGCCGCTCCGCGGCAACGTGCCGACGCGCATCGCCAAGCTTCGTGCCGGGGAGCACGACGCCATCGTCCTCGCCGCGGCCGGTCTCGAGCGCCTCGAGATCGACCTCGAGGGACTCGAACGCTTCGACCTCGACACCTCCGTGATGGTGCCCGCACCCGCACAGGGGGCGCTCGCCCTCGAGATCCGGCGCGGTGATCCGCTCGGCGACCTCCTGACCGACCTGCACGACGTCGGCGGCTACCCCAGCGTCGCCGCCGAGCGTGGCCTGATGACGATGCTGGCGGCCGGCTGCCAGCTCGCCCTCGGCGCGTACGCGCGCAGCGTCGACGGGGCGCTCGAGCTCGAGGCGTTCTACGAGGACGAGCGGGTGCGCGTGGTGCACGCCTCGGCCGAAGGGGCGGCGATGCTCGCGTTCGACGCCCTCGGCCGCCCGGCCCGAGCGCGTGCCGAGTCCGCTGCGCCGCACGACGGAGCACCTTCATGAAGGTCGCCCTGACGCAGGGAGCGGGGCGACTCGAGGGCCTCGAAGGGTCGCTCGAGGCGCTCGGGTACGACGTCGTGCGGGTCCCACTGGTCGCGACCGTTGCCCGCGTCGACGCGGCGGCCACCGCGGCGGCGAACGCCCTCATCGACCTGCCGTGGCGCCTCTATCCGAGCCGCTCCGCCGTGGAGGCGTGGCGAGCGATCGGCTGCTCGCACCACGACCGCGCGCGTCTCGGCGCCGTCGGCCCCGGAACGAGACGCGCGCTCGAGTTGGACGCGGGGCGTGCGGTGGTCGAGGGGGCTCCCGCCACGGCCGCCGGGCTGGCGTCCGTGGTCGTGCGCGCGAGCGACCATCGGGACGGCCCGATCGGCGTCGTCCAGGGGTCGCGTGCGCGGCCGACGCTCGCGAACGCGCTGCGGATCTCGGGCTTCGAGG
>JACCWH010000149.1 GCA_013697735.1 Trueperaceae bacterium
ACCCAGGCCTGCAGCGCCCGCGCAGCGAGCAAATCCGGGAGTGCCTGCTCGCCGCCGGCTCCTGCGCAGCGAGCCAGTGCCTGCTCGATGGCCACCGTCGCCGCCGCGAGGTCGCCGCTCGCCGCGAGCGCCTCGGTCAGTAGCCGCCGCCCGCGCTGCTCGACGTGCGGGAAACCCGTGCGTACGGCCAGGTCGACGACGTGCTGGAAGGCCCCGATGGCCTCTCGCGACGCCCCGTGACGCCGCAATAGCGTCGTCCCGAGACCGTCGAACGCCAGGGCCGCCGGGAAGAGCGCTCCGGACTCGAGTCCGTGCGCGGCGGCCGCGCGGAGTCCGGCCACCGCGGCCTCGACTGTGGGCGCCGTGTCGCCAAGGTTGTTGAGCATCATCGTCACGCCCTCGGCGTCGTCGAGTGCCCGGTGCAGCGCCTTGGCGCGCGTCCACACCTCGCGCGCCTCGGCGATTCGCCCCAACTGGTTGTAGCCCATCCCAAGGAAGCGGTACGCGTAGGCCGCGTTCAGGCTCGTGTCGTGGCGCGTCAGCACCTCGACTGCCTCCTCGAGACTCGCGACCATGGCGTCGTCCACGGCGCCGACGCCCCTCCACGTGGCCGCCGCCCCGAGACAGATCGCGGCACGGCCGTGCAGCAGGCTGCCCGGATCGGCCACCGTGGCGATCTCCCGAACCAGCTGGACGAACAGCCCTACATGGGTGCTCGCGACGATCAACCAGTGGAGGCCTTGTAGCGCCTCGGTCAGCAGGCCGATGTCCCGACGCGTGATGGCTCGGCGACAGGCCACCTCGACGTTGGTCAGTTCAGCCTCGACCTCCGCGAGGCGGCGCGCGCCCTCGTTGCCGATCCTGGCCGATTGCCGCTCGTCGAGGAGCCGTAGGTGGTACCGCGCGTGACGATCGCACACGGCGTCGCGCTCGGCAGGGTGCTCGGCGGCCCGCTCCCCGGCATACTGCCCGACCAGCGGGTGCCAAGCGAAGCGGCCGACAGTGTCGCGCCAGATCATCGACGCGTCGCTCAGCGCCAGTTGCACCGGTAAGCCCGCGTCCGCGACCGCCGCGGCCGCCTCGCGCGTCCAGCCACCACGGAACACCGAGAGCGCCCGGAGCGCCTGCTGCTCGCGCGGCCGCAGCAACGACCACGAGTGATCGAAGACGGCCCGCATGTCGGCATGTCGCCGCGGCGCGGCGGCCGGCAGCGCTCCTGGCAGCGCAGCGCCGGACGCGAGTTCGGCCTCGATCTCGGCCACGCTCAGGATCCGCAGCCACGTCGCGGCGAGCTCGATGGCGAGCGGCAGCCCGCCGACCAGTTCGCAGATTCGTCGCACGAGCAGGAGCTCGCTGGCCGTGAAGCTGACATCCGACCGGACGCGCCGCGCCGATCGGCAGAAGAGTGTCACTGCCTCTGCCGGCGAACCATCCGGCCTCGCTCCGGCGGCCAAGCCGGCGAGGTCGAAGACCCGCTCCCCCAGGAAGCCGAGCCGGACGCGCGATGTCGCCAACATCTTCACCCCCGGCGCTCGCGCCATCACCTCCGTGATGAGGTTGCTGGCCGCGTCCGGCACCTGCTCCACGTTGTCGAGCACGAGCAGCATCGCCGTGTTCCGTAGGTGATCGCCGAGGGAAAGTGCAGCCTCAGATCCGGGACCGAGCTCCGCACCGACCGCGGCGGCCACCATGGCGACTACGGCCTCGGACTCGTACGTCGCGGCGAGGTCGACGAAGCGAGCCCCTTGTGGGAAACGAGGGCCCACGCGCGAGGCGAGTTCGATCGCGAGCCTGGTCTTCCCGACACCTCCCGGCCCGACGATCGTGAGCTGCCGGCAGGCGTCGTCGAGGAGGCCGACCGTCAGCTCGGTCACCTCGCGTTCACGACCGACGAATCGAGTCAGTTGTTGCGGGATCACGGTTTCGACGCGTGACGTCGATTCGAGGTGGGCCGCGGCAGCGCTGCCACTGCCCTCCCGGATCGACGCGACGAGGCGCACGGTCTCGGCTTCGGGCTCCGCACCGAACTCGTCTGCCAGGAGGCGCCGGAAGCCGTCGAAGGCCGCGAGGGCAGCCGTTCGTTCGTCGGCGCGCTCGAGCGCCACCAGGTGCCGCCGCACGGCGGCCTCGTCCAGCGGATCGTCACGGCGCAGCGCAGCGGCGACTACGACGGCCTCGGCGACATCGCCTTCTGATTGCAGCGCGTCGACGGCCTGCAGGCCGGCGCGGCGAGCGGCGGCCCTGAGCTCCGATCGCTCCGACTCGAGCCAGCTGTTGAACTCCGGTGCCCCCGCCACGGTGAATCCCGACATCAGCTCGTTCCGACCGAGCTCCCATGCCTCGCGCCAGCGCCGCGAGTCGACGGCGTCGCGGAACGCCTGAACGTCGGTGGGCACCGTCCAGCGGACGCGCGCACGTTGCCGCTCGAGCCCGTGGGCGTACGGTTCGTTCGACAGCCTCGAGAGCAGCGGACGCAGGTTGCCGCGCGCCCGCTCCTCGGGTGTGTCCGGCCAGAAGAGGTAGACGAGGTCGGATCGTCCCACCCAGCCACCGTGGAACGCGAGGTAGTAGAGCAGCGCCGAGGCCCGGCCGGGCGGGGGCTCTACCCAACCCTCGTCGAGCAGCACCGCGCAACTGCCGAGCAGTCGCACGGCCCGCACGGCGACGGCGTCGGAGGACTCCATGGAGCAGTATGCAGCCCGGGGCGCCCGTGCGTGGCTAGACGCGCCCTCTAGACGGCGATCGGCACGGCGCGCCGGTCGACCGAGTGGGTCGACAGCCGTCCGTCCGAGCCCAAATCACCCAACCATCATGTCGCGGTAGCGCGCGACCGTGACGCCGTCCTCGAAGTCGGAGCGCCTGCTATCAGCATCCGCACCCGCTTCGCCGGTTGCGCACGCGAGGCGGCTGAGGTCGAGGAAGTAGCGGCCACGCGCGCCGACCACCGCGCCGACGCGCCGCAAGTCGGCCATAGCGGTGGAGACGCTGACGCGATTGGCACCGATCATGGCTGCGAGGTCGTCGTGGCTGAGGCGGGTGTGCAGCGACCTGCGACCGGTGCCGACACCGAAGCGGATCGCGAGGTCGAGAAGCGTCGCGGCTAGGCGCGCCCGCACCGGGGTGTACGCCTGGGCGAGCTGGCGCCACGCGTGCTGCAGGTCGCGTGCAAGACCTTCGGCGTACGCGCTCGCGAGCTCGGGCTCCGTCTTGGAGCGCCGGAAGAACTCGTCGCGCGGGATGTAGCTCGCGGCAACGGGTGTGATCGCGACGGCGTCCGCGCCGTAGGTCGCCGCCTGGAGCGAGGCTGCTCCGGCGGCGTCGCCCGCGCCGAGCACCGCCAGGATGCGCTCGTGCCCGCTGGCCGTCTGCACGACCAGCTTGACCTGCCCTTCGTCGATGAGATGCAGGCCGGTGACGCGCTCGTGCGCATGGAAGAGGATCTCGCCGGCGCCGTAGTGGCGAGCGGGGACCCGCTTCATCGGTGCGACGTGGTACCGGGGTTCAGTGCGGGTCTCGGCCCGAGTGTGTGACAAGGTGTCCATGCGGGGAGCGTAGGCTGCCGGCGATCACGCTCGCCTCTCGATGGTTCACGGAACCGTCACGGCGCGCGCGGATCGTGATGCTCTCGTGAACGTCGCTATGGGAGACTGCGCCATGGAGGGCCGCCGCATCGTCGTCATCGAGGACGATCGTGACATCGCGAAGCTCGTGCATGGGGCGCTGCGCGAGGACGGACACGTCGTGGAGGTGGTTCACGACGGCGTCGACGGGCTCGCAGCGGCATTGGATGCCGATACCGAGCTCGTGGTGATCGATCTGATGCTGCCCGGCATGGACGGCCTCGAGATCTGTCGCCGGCTCCGGTCGGTTCGCCCCGAGCTGCTGGTCCTGATGCTGACCGCGAAGACGAGCGAGTTCGATCGCGTCCTCGGTCTCGAGATGGGCGCCGACGACTACCTGACGAAGCCCTTCAGCCTGCGTGAGCTCCAGGCGCGAGTGAAGGCGCTCCTCCGGCGGAAGCAGCTCCTGGGCGAGGCCATCAACGCTGAGCCAGTCATCGTGCATGGGCCGCTGACGATCGATGCCGGCGGCCAGCGCGTCGCGATCGACGGTCGCGAGATCCACCTCACGGGACGGGAGTTCGAGCTACTCCGTTTTCTCGCCCGCCACCCGCACCAGGTGTACGGTCGGCAGGAGTTGCTCGACCGCATCTGGGGGGCGGGCTTCGACGGCTTCGCGCACACCGTCAACTCGCACATCAACCGGCTCCGAACGAAGGTGGAGGGCGATCCGGCGGACCCGAAGATGATCCAGACTGTGTGGGGCCGCGGCTACAAGTTCGTACCGCCGACGTGAGGGGTCCTCGCAGCCTGCATCTGCGTCTGCTGGTGATCTTCGCGCTCATCCTCGTGCCGGCGGGCGGCGTCCTGCTTGCGACGTCGATCCGGAGCGCACGCACGTACTACCAGGAGATCACCCAGCGTCAGAACGCCGACCTCGCCAGCAATCTCGTGCACGACGGCGATTCGCTTACCGGGGTCACCGAGGCGGAGCTGGGCGACATGGTCAAGATGATGGAGATGGCCAACCCCGGCGTCGAGATCTACGTGCTCGACGTGGTCGGCACGATCGTCGAGGGTCCTCCGGGGACAACGCTCATCCACCACGCCGTCGCGCTCGCGCCGATCGACCAGTTCCTCGACGTGAGCGACGTGACGGGCATGCGCTTCCCGGTGCTCGGTACCGATCCGCGGCGGGGCGGCAGTGTGATCTTCTCGGTCGCGCCGTTCAGCGACGGAAGCGGCTTCCTCTACGTCGTCCTGACCGACGAATCGAGCACCACGCTGCTGCGTACGGTGCAGACCAGCACCACGCTGCGACTCGTGCTCTATGGCGGCGCCATCGGCATGGCGGCGGTGCTGCTGGCCGGCGCGGCAGCGTTCACGTTCCTGACGCGGCGCCTGCGGTCACTCACAGGAGCCGTCCGTGCGTTCGATCCACGTCGACCGGTCGACATCGCGGCCCCGCAGCGCGTCCATCAACCTAGGGACGAGATCGACGAGCTCGAAGCGGGCTTCGCCGCACTGAGCAGCCGGGTTCGGGAGCAGCTCCAGGCGCTCGAGGCCTCGGACCAGAATCGTCGCGAGCTGATCACGAACGTATCGCACGACCTCCGGACGCCCCTCACGTCGCTCCGCGGCGCGCTCGAGGCGATGGGCGCCGGTAGTGGACGGAACGGCACGGACGAACTCGTCGCCACGGCTCGACGGAGCGCCGAGCGCCTTGGCAAGCTCATCGACGGTCTCTTCGAGCTGAGCTATCTCGACGACCCCACCACGCCGATCGAGCACGAGGCGTTCCCGCTCGCGGAGCTCGCCGACGACGTCGTCCAGAAGTTCGCTCTGCAGGCTGCTTCGGCTGGCGTCGGCCTGTCGGCGGAGGCGCCGCCGCAGGGCCAGGTCGTGATATCGGCCGACATCGGTCAGATCGAGCGGGCCATGTCCAACCTCCTCGACAACGCGCTCCGTTTCACGCCACGTGGCGGTACCGTCACGCTACGGACGCGTCGCGAGGGTGCGTCGGCCGTGATCGAGGTCGAGGACACGGGCATCGGCATCGAAGCCGACGACCAGGTGCGCGTCTTCGACAGGTTCTACCGGGTGGAACGGGCGCGAGGCGGCGAGGGGACGGGCTTGGGGCTCGCGATCGTGCAGCGCATCGTGCACCTGCACGGGGGCGAGATCGGCATTCGCAGCGTCCCGGGTACAGGCACGACGGTGACGCTGAGCGTTCCTGCCGCCATGTCGGCGACCGGACGATCGCTGGCGTGAGGTTTCCGTGAGGAGTCGGGATGCTCGCGTGAGGCGATCGCGCCTAGCCTGCGGTCGCTCGAAAGGAGCTGACCATGCGAACTTCGACCCTCATGCTCGTACTTCTCTTCGCCGGCATCACGTTCGGCCAGGGCGCCATGATGGACTCGACCGTCACCGTCACGGTGACGAACACGTCGAGCCAAGTCATCAGCCCGCCGATCCTCGTGAGCCACGACGGTGGCTTTCACTTCTTCACGCCCGGTGAGGCCGCCACGCCCGAACTCGCGCTGCTCGCCGAAGACGGCGACGCCACGGAACTGGCGACGATCAGCCGACTGGCCGACGGTGTCCACGCCGTGACGGTTGCGGACGGACCGCTCGTACCGGGGGCGAGCGTGACGCTCGAGATCGCGGTGTCGGAGGCGGCACGGTACCTGTCGCTCGCGGGCATGCTCATCACGACCAACGACGCCTTCTTCGTGTGGACGGGCACCGTCGATGCGATGACGGGCGAGATGATGGATGGCGAGATGGACGGCGAGATGATGGACGGCGACGCCATGGACGGCGACGCCATGGACGGCGACGACATGGAGATGGACGCCATGATGGACGACGCCGACGCGATGAAGCACGCCGCCGACGGTGTCGCCCGTGTGTACGACGCCGGTACCGAGGCCAACACGGAGTCGTGCGCCCACATCCCGGGGCCCCCGTGCGGGCACGCGCTCGTTCGGGTGACGGACGGCGCCGAGGGCGTCGTGTCGCCCCACGAGGGGATCCTCGGTATCGCTGACCTCGATCCAGCCATCCTCGGTTGGACGGATCCGGTCGTGACGGTGCACGTCGCGCACTGACGCCAGGCTGCGACGCGTGCCGAGTGAGGCCGGGAGAATGTCCCCGGCCTCACTCCTTCATGGCTGTCGAGGATCGTCCACGCCGTGGGTGGCACGCTCGTGCGGCACCCCCCGACCCTTCACGATCCGATCGACACGGCGGAGAGCCTCATCGAGCGCCGCTCCGTTCGCGGCGGGGAACGCCCGGCGCAGCGCGGGCGCCGCCGACATCCGCGCCACGACCGGATCGGGATCCTCCAGGTAGTCGCCGCACCCAAGACCGGTCAGGGACGCGTCCACCCCCAGCCTCTGCATCCACGCCGCGCGCGCCGCCAGCGTGTCGTCGGACGCTCCGGCAAGCGCGAGCTGCACGAGCACGCCGAACGCCACGAGCTCTCCGTGCAGCGCTGCGTGGTGGCCGGGCAGCAGCGTGAGCGCGTTGTGCACCGCGTGGGCCGCCGCGAGCTTGTTGCCCTCGCCGGCGAGCCCGGCGATGAGCGCCGGCAGCAGGATCACGGCCTCGGCGAGCGCCGCGCGCTCGGTACGCGCGGCCGGAAGGCCCGAGGGCAGTGCGCCCGCCCCCGGGTCGACCGCGGCGGCGAGTGCGCCGCAGAGGGCCAAGGCGGCGCTCAGGAACGTGTCGCGCTCCGGTGCGGTGCGCGCGGCGAGGCGCACCTCCTCGACCTTGCAGAGCGCGTCGAGAACTCCCGCGGCGAGCAGGCGATCGGGCGCCGCCGCGAGGACGGTGGCGTCGAGCACCACCACGGCGGGGCAGCTCCGTACGAAGAGGGGGCCGCTCCAGACGCCCGTGTCGTCGTAGAGGACGCACAGCGCGGTGGCGGCCGCGCACGTGGCGGGGCTGGTGGGGACGGCGACGAACGGCACCCCACTGAGATCGGAAGCGCCCTTGGCGGCGTCGAGGACCCGGCCGCCGCCGACGCCGATCACCACGTCGTGCCGCCCCGCCCGCACGTGCCCGGCCAGCCGATCGATTGCGGAGCGCGTGACCACGCCGCGGTGGCGCGCTTCCGGGACCCCCGCGAGCACCACCCCGGCGTCCGCCGCGCCGGCGTCGCCCCGCACGAGGAGCGGCCGCGCGCCGAGCGCCGCCACGTGCGCCGGAATCGTCGCCAGCGCGCTCGTGCCGCGCATGACGAGGCCCGGCGCGAGGGTCGCGCTCACTGGCCGTCGAGCACCCGCAGGAGGGCCCGTGCCTCGGTGGCCGCCGAGGCGAAGCCGTCGTCGGGGCTGCCGGAGGCGAGGGCGCCCCCGACACCGGCGCCGATCGCCCCGGCGCGGAGGTACGGCGCGAGGGTGTCGCTGCCCACACCGCCGACGGCGAGCAGCTCCAGGTCGGGGTAGGGGCCCAGGAGCGCCTTCACGTACTCCGGGCCGACGATGGACGCGGGGAAGAGCTTTATGAAGCGTGCGCCGGCGTCGCGCGCGCTGGCGATGTCGGTCGGGGTGAGCGCGCCCGCGAGCATGCCGAGGTCGTGCTCGCGGGCGTAGGCGATCGTCGGCAGCGCCACGTGTGGCGTCACCAGGAAGGTGGCGCCGGTGGCGTGCGCGGCCTCGGCGAGCGCGCGGGTGGTCACTGTGCCGGCGCCGACGAGCAGGTCGGCGGGGGCGATGCGGACGAGATCTTCGAGTACGCCCAGGGCGGTCGGTTCCGACAGCGCTACCTCGATGAGTCGGACGCCGGCGCCATGCAGCGCCGCCACGCGTGCCTCGAGCGTCTCGCGCGGCACGCCGCGAAGGATCGCGACGAGCCTGTGCCGGCGGACGGCGGCGTCGAAGGCGGCGCTCATGCGCGCCCGTCCCGGGCGCGTTCGAAGAGCGCGACGGCCCCCTCGACGGCGGCGCGGTCGGTGGTCTCGCCGTCGACGCGCACCACGTGGTCGTAGCCGTCGCGCTCGAGGAGCGCAGCGAGCGCTTCGGGGAAGGCGCCGTGGCCGTAGAGCACGATCGTCGCGACCGCCGAGGGTGGGGGGAGGAGCGGCCCGTCGAGCGCCGCCAGTGCGCCGATCAGGAAGCTCGTCATGCGCGTGCGCTCCATGCCGGCGATCTGCTCGCCGACGCGCACGAGGAAGAGCGCGCGCCCGAGGCCGTGCGCCCGCGTCGCGCGTGCACCCGCGTGCATCGCCTCGAGGTCGAGCGCGAGGTCCGTGAGCGGGACCACGCTGCTGCGCAGGATCGTGTGCTCCAGGGCGGCGGCGAGCAGCTCGCCGGTGACGGCGGTGCGCGAGGCGGTGATGCGGCCGGCGCCGTCGACGTCGACGGCCTTGTGGTGCGAGCCGAAATGCAGGAACGTGGCGGGGGCGCTCAGGCCGAGGTGCGTTCGTAGGCCGGTCACCTCGGCCTCCTCGCCCCGCAGCACGTCGCCCGCGGCGAGCGTCTCGAGGGTCAGCGAGGCCGGCAGCGTCTTGATGCCGGGGATGAACGACACGTCCCCGACGCCGTCGATCGTCGTGTGCACGATGCCGGCGGCGAGCTCGTCCGGGCCGGCGGGCGCGGCGAGGTGCGGCACCTCGTACAAGCCGAGGTTCGATGTGATCATGCCCGAGCAGATGACCGCGGAGGGGCGCGCGCCGGTCTCGGCCGTCACCCGGGCGAGCAGGTCGGCGACCGCCTCGCGGATGGCGCGGTTGTCGCCGCCCATCGCCGTGTCGCGTGCGCCGGCCGCGAGGCTGCCCGACCACGACACCCGCCCGTCGTGCCAGAGCCGCAGCCGGGTGGTGGTGGTGCCGGAGTCGACGACCGCATAGGCGCTCACGTCGCCACACCATCGGTGGTCACCGCGAGCGCACGTACCCGTGCCTCGTCGACCTCGATGCCGAGCCCGGGGCCCTGCGGCACGCGCACGCAGCCGTCGTGCAGCCCCAGTGCCGGCTGCGTCAGGAGGGCGTCGCCGAGTGGGTTCTCGCCCATCCAGTACTCGTGGCGCACGAGGTTCGGCAGCGCGGCGGCGGCGTGGAACGATGCGACGAAGTGGATCGCGGAGCCGATCGACACGTGTGGCGTGCAGGCGACACCGAAGGCGTCCGCCAGGATCGCGATGCGGCGCAGCTCGGTGAGCCCGCCGGCGCGGCAGACGTCGGGCTGGACGATGTCGAGTCCGCCGACGCGGAGGTAGCGCAGGACCTGGTAGCGGTTCGTGAGGACGTCGTTGGCGATGGGGATCGCCAACGCGTGCGCGACCTCGGCGTACCCGCCTATGTGCTCGTGCGGGAGCGGCGCCTCGAAGAACCCCACGCCGAGCGCCTCGAGCTCGCGGCCGACGCGGATGGCGGTCGCCACGTCGTAGTTGCCGGCGGCGTCGGCGTACACCTCGACGTCGCGGCCGAGGTGGTCGCGCACGGCCCGTACCGAGGCGATGTCGGCCTCGGCGCCGAGGCCGATCGCCATCTTGAGGGCGCCGAACCCGCGCTCCACGGCGCGCGAGGCGGCGTGGAGCATGCGCGAGTGGTCGGCCTCGCCGGGCGCTGCGCGGGTGCCCGGCACGCCGGACGCGTAGACGCTCACGCGGTCGCGGTACGCGCCGCCGAGCAGCCGGTGGATGGGCTCGCCGAGGTGCTTGCCGGCCACGTCCCAGAGCGCGATGTCGATCCCGCTGATCGCCTCGAGCAGGAAGCCGCTCTCGTGCCCGCGCAGGCGCATCGAGGCGTAGAGGGTCTCCCAGATCGGCTCGATGTCGCGCGGGTCGGCGCCGATCACCTGGTCGCGCAGGAGGTCGTGGATGATCGTCTGCGCCACGCGTGGCGCGACCGGGGCCTTGGCCTCGCCCCAGCCGACGATGCCGGTGTCCGTTTCGATGCGCACGAGGCAGGTGTCGATGCCCTGCGCGTAGGCGGGGCGCATGCGGGCCGGGTTTGGGAACTGCTCGCTGCGCCAGTGGGCGACGGGGTCGGGTACGGCGGCGCTCGCGTCACCGTCGACTTCCACTCCCCAGGTGGCCTTGCCCCAGTACGTCCCGGCGGGATTCGGGGCGGAGATCGCGATCGCTTCGACGTCGACGATCCTCATGCTGCCTCCTCGGTGCGGTCGCGTGCGAGCCTCACGCTCACGCGACCCGGTAGCGCTCGACGACGTCCTCGCGCACGGTCATGCCGAGCCCTGGAGCGTCGCCCACGTGCAGGTGGCCGTCGCGCCAATCGATCGGGTCGGTGAGCAGATCGTCGACGAGCGGGTTGTCGAAGACCGGGTACTCGTGGATGAATGCCTGGCGTTCGCTCGCGGCCCAGTGGAGCGACGCTACGATGTGAATCGCCGAGCCGATCGACACGTGCGGGGCCACGCGTACGTTGTGGGCCGAGGCGAGCACGCCGATGCGGTGGCAGGCGGTGAGGCCCCCGGCGCGGCAGATGTCGGGCTGGATCACATCGAAGGTGCGCTGAGCGAGCAGCTCACCGAAGCGGTAGTGGGTGCATTCGCACTCGCCGCCGGCGATGGCGACGTCGACCTTCGAGCGGAGCTCGCGGTAGCCAGCGACGTCCTCGGGCGGCAGCGGCTCCTCGAACCACACGACGGCGTGCTCCTCCAGCACGCGCGCCATGGCGACGGCCTCGGCGACCGTGTAGCGGCAGTTGGCGTCCGCCATGAGGTCCATGTCGAGACCGACGGCGCCCCGCGCCGCCTCGACCTTCCGTCGGTCTATGGCAGGGTCTTGCCCGACCTTGAGTTTCATCGCCGTGAAGCCGGCGTCGCGGTGCCGGGCGGCGACCTCGGCGAGGAGGTGCGGCTCGAGCCACTGGAGCACGGAGGCGTAGGTGCGCACCCGGGCTTGCTGCAGGCCGCCGAGCAGCGTGTAGCAGGGGACGCCGAGCGCCTTGCCGGCGATGTCGAAGAGCGCGATGTCGACGCCGCTCATCGCCTCGGGCATGAAACCGAGCGCGTGCCCGCGCGGCCGCATGAGCGCGTACATCCGGTCCCACAGGGGCGCCGTGTCGAGGGGGTCGGCGCCGAGCAGGGCCGGCGCGATGAGCACGTCGACGATCGACTTGGTGACCTCGGGGGCGACGGGCGCGTGCACCTCACCCCAGCCGACGGTGCCGTCGTCGGTCGTGACCTTCACCAGCGTCGACTCCGCCCACCGGAACGGCACGGCGAAGCTCGCCGCCTGCCACGACTCGATGCCTGGGACGGGCGCCTTCACGACCATCGCCTCGATGTGCTCGATCTTCATGTGGGACTCCCGTCGGCCGCGAATCGCGACTCGGTGCGCGACTCGGTGAACGTGAGGATGAGGGGCCCCTGGCCCCAGGGGAAGACGCCGCTGGAGCGCTCCACGTACGTCGCGCGATCCCCGATGGGCGTGGCGTCGGAGACCGGCAGGCCGCCGTCGGCCCCCGCGTCCGTGACGAGCGCTGCGACGGCCCGGACGATCATGCGCTCGAGTGCAGGGTCGGCGACGAGCTCGTCGGTGAGGAGCGCCAGCCGTCGCGCCTTGATGACTCCTGACGCGAAGAACGCCGGCGTCGAGGCCTCGAGCGGGCTCGTGGTGTCGTCGAGGACGGTGTGCCAGCGGCCTTCGGGATGCTGCAGTGCGACGAGCGCGGCCACCAGCCGGTTCAGACGCTCGCGGGTTTCGAGGACCGCCGGGTGCCCGAAGGGGAGTGCCTCCAGCGTGTCCACCAGGGCGTGGAGTGCCCAGCCGTTGCCACGCCCCCAGTGGATGGGGCTCGGTCGGCGCGTAGCGACGTCGTAGCCGTGCACGAACGTTCCCGTCTCGCCTTGGAGCACCCGGGCGTAGCCGAGGAGCGCGTCGCCGGCGTGATCCGTCCAGCCGTCGTCGTCGGTGGCGCGGCCGAGTCGTGCGAGGAAGGGGCCGTCGAGCGCCATGGAGTCGACCCAGATCGTGTCTCGCCATCCCTCGAGATCGCGCCGGTGGACGGCGACGCCGTCGACGACCGGGAACGAGGTGAGGAGCCGGCCGAGCTCGAGCGCCGTGTCGAGGAAGGTCGACCCGCCGAGCCGCTCGTGGAGCTCGAGCAGCACGACTCCGGGGGTGACGTGGTCGGCTGGAGCGAGCGGGCCGCGTGAAGCGTCCCAGTCGCCCACCAGCCGCGTGACGAACTCGGCGGGCTCGGGATCGTCGAGGACGCGGGACACTTCGAGAAGGGCGCGGAGCGCGATGTCTTCGCCGAAGCCCCAAACCTTGTAGCGGTAGCGCTGCGCCTGCAGCGCCGCCCCGCGAGCCAGGTCTTCGGGGAGCTCCGTGTGCGAGGCGGTCACGGGGCGCTCCTCACTGCGCGCGGTTCACGCCGTCGCCGGCGCGAGCAGCAGGTCGGCGACGCCGCCCAGAAGTGCGCCGAGCTCCGCGTGGTCGCCCGCGTCGAGCGGCACGGCGCCGACGCGCACGTGGGCGGAGTCGATCATCCCGCGGCGGCGCAGGACCTCCTTGGTCATATCCATGCGGAAGACCGTCTGGAAGGTCAGGAGCGGCAGCGTGCGGTCGTACAGGGCGCGCGCGGCGGCGTGGTCGCCCTTCTGGTTGAGGTCGTAGATGCGCACGTGCACCTCGGTGAGCTCGCAGGCGGGCATGGCGCCGATGGCGCCGCGGGCGAGCTCGTCCATGAGGTAGCGGCCGCCGGCGCCGCCGAACACGCCGACGAGGGAGGGGGGCGCTCCGGTGAGGAGCTTGGTGATGCGCTGCCCACCGGGCATGTTCTCCTCCTTCACGTAGCGAACGTTCGGCACCTCGGTCAGGAGCTGCCGGATGAAGTCGATGCCGTGCCCGGAGCCGAGCGGCGGCGGGGCGTTCTGCGCGACGAGGGGGAGGTCGATCGCATCGGCGATGGCGCTGAAGAGCGCGATGGTGGCCGCCGGGCCGTCGCGCATGACGAAGGGCGGCATGACCATGACGGCGTCGACGCCGCGCTCGGCGACGCCGCGGGCGAGCTCGAGCGCCGCCTGCGGGCTCGCCGCGGTGGCGGTCCCGACCACCGGGACCGCGCCGCCGACGTCTTGCACGACGATCTCGGTCAGGCGCAGACGCTCGGCGTCGGAGAGCGCGTAGAACTCCGAGGCGAGGGCGGGGAAGGCGACGCCGTGCGCCCCCGCCTCGAGCACGTACCGGAGTACGCGCCGGAACCCGGGCTCGTCGACGGCGCCGTCCTCGTGGAAGATCGACGGAAGGATCGGCACGACGCCATGGAGCTGCTTCATCCCTTCACCCCACTCGCAGCGATGCCCTGCACCAGGTAACGCTCCAGGAACGCGAAGAGCACGATCACCGGGATCACGAAGATGAGGGACGCCGCCATGATGTCGTTCCACGAGACCTGGTACTGCTGGTTGAACGCCGCGATGCCGATCGGTCCGGTCCAGCGCGACTCGCCGGAGATGAGCGTGGTGGCGAAGACGAACTCGCCCCAGGTGAGGATCGCACAGTAGATGGTGGTGGCGGCGAGGCCGGGAAGCGATAGCGGCACCACCACGCGAAGCAGTGCACCGAAGGCCGAGGCGCCGTCGATCATGGCGGCGTCCTCGAGGTCGCGAGGGATGGAGTCGAAGAAGCCCTTCATCATCCAGGCGCCGAACGGCACCACGAAGGTGGTGTTGGCGATGACGAGCGAGAGGTAGTTGTTGATGAGGCCCATGTTCGCGAAGATGATGTAGAGCGGGATGATGAGCAGGCTCGCGGGGAGCATGCGCGCGACGAGCAGCAGAAAACCGGTCTCGTTCACGCCTCGGTACGAGAAGCGCGACATCGCGTACCCCGCGAGCGATGAGATCGGGACGGCGATGGCGATGGTGACGGCCGCCACGACGGTCGAGTTCAGGAACCAGCGGAAGATGAGCGTCTCCTCGATCACGCGCCGGAAGGCGGTGAGTGAGGCGTCGGCGGGGAAGAACTGCGGCGGCCACGACAGGAGTACGTTGCCGGGACGCAGCGCCGTGACGAGCATCCAGTAGAGCGGGAAGAGGAGCACGGCGAGCGTCGCGATCACGAGGACGTAGACGACGAGCGTGTTCAGGCGGGAGCGTTGGACCACGGTGGGGGCCTCCTTCTGGCACCGGGCGGGGCGAGCGTCAGTAGAACGACTTCGACGTGACCCGAAGGTAGAAGAACGTCGCGATCACGGAGAGCGCCAGCGTGACCATGCCGACGGCGGCGGCGTAGCTCATCTGGAAGTACTGGAACGCCTCGCGGTAGATCTGGATGGCGAGCGTTTCGGTGGCGCCGGTCGGGCCGCCGCCGGTCATGACGTAGATGATGTCGAACACGCGGAAGAGCCAGAGGGTCGAGATGACGAGGGAGATGCCGATCACGGGGCGGAGCGCCGGGATGGTGATGAAGCGGAACTGTTGGGTGGCGCTGGCGCCGTCGACGCGCGCCGCCTCGTAGAGCTCGCGCGGGATCGACTGCATCCCCGCGAGGAGGGTGACGGTGAAGAACGGGTAGCCCTTCCAGATCGTCGCGGCGCTCACGGCGAGGAAGGCCGGGCCAGGCTGGGTGAACCAGTTGATCGAGGTGCTGATAACGCCGAGCTGCAGAAGAAGATAGTTGATCACGCCGTACGACGAGTTGAACATCCACATGAAGATCGTGGCGGCCACCACGCCGGGAATGGGCCAGGGGAGCATCACCAGGATGCGTGCGAGGAAGCGCCCACGGAAGGGCTGGTTGAGGAGCACGGCCGTGAAGAGTCCGATGCCGAAGGAGCCGACGGTGCCCCAGAAGACGTAGGCGAAGGTGACGCGGAGCGAGCGCCAGAAGTTGGCGTTCGCGAACATGTCCTGGTAGTTGGCGAAGCTCGCCTCGCCGGTGAAGCCGCGTCCGACGCGGAACACCCGCACGTCGTAGAAGCTCATCTGCGCCGCCATCACGAGCGGGTAGACGATCACGAGCAGCACCACGATCACGGCCGGCGCGAGGAGCGCGAAGGCGTAGAGCCGGCTGCGCGCCGCGTTCGAGAGGCGGCGGCGGTGTCGCGGGGTCGCGGGCATCGTGGTCACGTGGGGCGGAACCTCCGGGGGCTCACGGCCGCCGGATGGGTGTCCGGCGGCCGTTCGGTCGAGAGTGCATGCGACTAGCGCAGGCGTGAGATGTCGTTCGCGAGCTGGTTCATCACGGCGTCCATGTCTTGCCCCTGGACGACGGCGGCGAGGGTCGCCTCGACGACGAGGTCCCGGAAGCGGGTGTAGTTCTCGGCCAAGCCCGGCGGGATGTAGTCGCGCGCGGCGTTTGCCTCGGCGACGTAGGTCTGCATGTTGACGTTCTCGGCGAGGAAGGTGTCGTCGAGCACCCCGGCGCGGGCGGGCGGCTGACCGGCGACGGTCGCGTAGGCGGCCTGCCACTCGGGGGAGGTGAACAGCCGGATGAACTCCCAGGCGAGCTCCTGACGCTCAGGCGAGATGTCGGCCGGGACGGCGAGCACGTTGCTGGCGCCGCCGTAGACGGTGCCCGTGAAGGGCGTGGCGGCCACGCGCAGGTGCTCCTGGACGCCGGGGCCGGCGGCGTTGATGTTGCCCTGGATCCACGGACCCTCGAGCATCATGGCGGCGCGGCCCTCGACGAAGAACTGACGCTTGGCGTTGTTGTCGAGGCCCAGGGGGACGGAGCCATCTTCCACGAGGCGGCGCATCTGCGTCCAGGCGAAGCGGATGGCGTCGCGGTTGAGCTCGCCGGCCTCGTCGACCCAGTGGCCGTCGGGGTCGTATTCGAAGATGAAGGCGGTGGCCGTGGACTCGACGCCCGGGTGCGCGACGGTGGGGAAGACGAAACCGTATCGCTCGACGGCGCCATCGCGCTCGACAGTGAGCGCGCGCGAGAACTCGATGAGTTCCTCGCTCGTGGTGGGCGGACCCGTCAGGCCGGCCTCCTCGAACGCGGCCTCGTTCCAGCCGAGCACGTAGCCGTAGCCGAGGACGACCATGCAGAGCGTCTCGCCCTCGTACTCGCACGTGGACTGCACGGGCGTCCAGGAGTCGACGACGTCCGGCGTTTCGGCGAGGCGGTCATCGAGGGGGGCGAGCCAGCCCTCCTGCGCGTAGACCATGAAGTTGGCGGCAGGCAGGTGCAGGATGTCGGGCGGGTTGCCGCCCGCGAAGCGCGTGACCATCGTCTGGTTGTAGGAGGCGAAGGGCTCGTGCGTGAACTCGATGGTGACGCCGGGGTTCTGCGATTCGAATTCGGCGATGAGCGCGCGCCACCAATCGGAGGTGCCGGGCTCGGTCGCTTGCCACGAGGGCATCTCGAGCACCATGTTCTGAGCGAGGGAGTGCCCGGCCGCGAGCACCCCGATGAGGGCGAGCGCGAGCGCGTGTCGACGGATCGATCGTGGGATGTGCATGTGGGCTCCAGGTCTGGAAGAGGAGGTTGGGGGTGGGCGGGCGTCAGTCGGCGGCTCGGCCAGCGCGCCTCCCTTCCGGACGGGTGACGTCCTCGATCAGCGACTCGCTGGAGCGGCGGAGGTGCGCGTCGAGTGCACGCTGCATGGCGTCGACGTCCCGCGCCTCGAGTGCCTCGACGATCGCGAGGTGCTCGGCCGCTTCGGTCGGCACGCGCTCGAGCCACGTGTCGGCGTCGAGGTGTGCCCGCGCGATGCGCAGGTGCGCGCGGAGGTCGTCGTACATGGCGAGGAGCCGGCGGTTACCCGCGAGCTGGACGATCCGGTGGTGGAAGGCGAAGTTCTTGGCGTCGTGCGTCTTAGCTGCGACCTGCGCGTCGCTCGTCTCGGCGACGCTGCGCTCCATCTCGTGCATGAGGGTGCGGAGATCGGCGACGTCGTCAGTGCTGGCGTGGACGCAGGCGGTCTCGCAGGCGAGCACCTCGAGTGCCCGGCGGACGTCGAGCGTCTCGGTGTAGTCGTCGCGCGTGAACGAGGTGACGAAGGTGCCGCGGCGCGGCTGTACGTCGACGAGCCCGTCGGTGGCGAGCACCGCCAGGGCCTCGTGCACGGGCGTGCGGCTGACGTCGAGCCTGCGGGCGATCTCGTCGATGTTGAGTTTGGAGCCTGGTGGGAAGGTGCGGTTGACGATGCCCTCGCGCAGCACCTGGTAGACGGTGTCCGTCACGCGCTCGGTCTTGATGGCCTGCAAGGCGCCCTCCGGCATCCCGCACCCCCTTTCTCTGTCATGTAGTATCTGAAATGTTACACATCGAACATCGCCTGTCAAGGCGCGACGGTCCGTCAAGGCCCGATCATCACCGTTCAACGGGAGGTACGTCATGGCCACCAAACCCCACACGCCCGCCCACGCACCCAGCGCAGGCGAGCCGCTCGACAAGGGGACTCTCGTCGCGGCCTTCGCCACGCACGCCGGCCTGCACCTCGATCCGGGCGAACGCGAACGGCTCGAGGAGTACGTCGACACCGTTTGGGAGATGGCCGCACGCCTCCGGCACGTCGAAACGCCCGGGCTGGAGGGTCTGCGTGCACGGATGCCGCTGCGTGCGGCGTACGCCAACCGCGAAGGCCTGCGCGCCGCGCCGGCGGCGGCGCCCGCCAGGCCCAGGCCCGACGTCAGACCCGTCCCCGCCACGCTCCTCGACGGCGGCCTGACGGGGCTCGCCCAGGCCATCTCACACGGCGACGTCACCCCCTCCGACGTGACGCACACCGTGCTGGAGCGCATCCTTCGCTACGACGGCGCCGTGCGCTCCTACATCACCGTCGATCGCGAGGGGGCGCTCGCCGCGGCGCTGGCGCTCGACGCCGAAGTCGGGGATGGAGGGCCCCGCAGCGTGCTACACGGCATACCGATCGGCACGAAGGACAACATCCCCATCGCCGGCATGCCGTGCACCTACAACTCCCCTCTGATGCGCGACTGGGTGCCGAAGCGCGACGCGGAGGCGATCCGGCGCCTGCGGGCCGCCGGCGCCGTGATGGTCGGCAAGCACAACCTGAACGAGTTCGGCTGGAGCCTGCCGACGGAGGACGACCTCGCGCCGCCGCCGCGCAACCCCTGGTTCCCGGCCGAGCGCTCCGTCGGCTCCAGCAGCGGCGGGGGCGCCGCCGTGGCAGCGGGCCTCGCGCTCGCCGCCATCGGCACGGACGGCGGCGGGTCGATCCGCCTCCCCGCCGGCCAGCACGGCCTTTTTGGTGTCAAGCCGGGGCACGACGACGTGCCACGCCAGGGCGTGGGGGACGGGAGCGTGTCGGAGGTGTGCGTCCTCACCCGCACCGCCCCGGACGCGGCGGCCGTCCTCGCCGCCATGCTGATCGACGTCGACGCCGAGGGCGCCGCCGAGCGGCTGCGCCGTGAGCCCGCCGAGCGCGCGGACGGTGTGCTGACGCCCCTCGGCGCGCTGCGCCTCGGTGTGCCGGAGGGGTACCTGGCGGACGTGGGCATGGAGGGGGACGTGGCGAGCGCCCTCGCGAGCGTGCGGCGCGCGTGCGAGGAGATCGGCGTCGAGCTCGTCGGCGTTCCGAAGGCGGCGCTCGACATCCTGCACGACGCCGTGCGGGCGAACTTCGTGATCATCGCAGCGGAGCACTTCTTCGACCATGAAGGTCCCGGCGGCGACCGCAGCCGCTACGGCGAGAGTGCCGGCTTCTACAACCTGCCCGGCTCGTGCCTCAGCGCCGCCGACTACCTGCACGCGCTGCGCGTGGGCGCCGTGGCGAAGGACGCCATCGACGCCGTGCTCGGCGGCGTCGACATGCTCCTCACCCCCACATCGCCCGTCACCCGCACCTCCACCGCGCGCAACCCCAAGACCCACCGCAAGGGTGGGAACGCGGCGTACA
>JACCWH010000212.1 GCA_013697735.1 Trueperaceae bacterium
GCGATGGCCAGCGCCGCGGCCGCCCAGGGTCCGACGGCGGTCATCGTCGGCTCGCCCCCCGGGAGGTAGGGCGCCGCCAGGCCCACGGCTGCCGCCCCGACGAAGAGGAGCGCGCTCCAGATCGGCCGCGGGCGCCACGGCGGCCCGCCCTCGGGGACGACGCGTGCGCTCACGGGCGCCGCCACGGTGCGAGGAGCCGCTCTGCAACCCCGACGACGGCGACGAGGCCGATGCCGAGGAGGGAGGAGACGAGGAGTAGGATCCACACGTCGGCGACGTTCCCCGACTGCACCTGGCCGAGGATCTGGAAGCCGAGACCGCGGCGGTTGTTCGACTCCGTCTCGGCGACGAGGGCCCCCACGAGCGCGGCAGCGGTCCCGAGCTTGAGGCTCGTGAACAGGAACGGGACGGCCGCAGGGAACCGAACCTTCAGGAACACGTGCACGGGCGTCGCGGCGTAGGACCGCATCAGGTCGAGCGCGAGCGGGTCGACCGACCGGAGCCCCTTCACCGTGCCCACGACGACCGGGAAGAAGGCGATGTAGGCCCCGATGAGGGCCGTCGGGATGATCGACGTCTGGATGGTGATGCCGGCGTTGCCGAGCACGAGCAGGAGGACGGGGACGAGGGCGATGATCGGCACCGTCTGACTGGCGATGACCCAGGGAAAGACGGCTTTCTCGAGTGGCCGCATGAGCACGAAGTTCACGGCGAGGAGCACGCCGACGGCTGCGCCGAGGGCGAGCGCCGCCAGCGTCCCGAGCGTGGTGTAGAGCGTGGCCCGGAGGGCGTTGCGCTCGTCGGCGACCGGGTACTTCGAGAAGAACGGCACGATGCCGGCGGCGATCCAGTGGGGGTAGGGCACCGGATGCTGCGGCAACGCGTAGAAGCACTCGAGGAGGGTCTCTCCGCAGCCCGGACGGGCGTGGAAGGTGTAGCGCTCCGCCCAGACCCGTTCGCCCGGTCCGGGCGCCTCGGCCAGCAGGAACGTGCCGCTCGCCGGATCGGCGAGGAAGGCGCCCGGGTACTGACGGACGCGCGCGTTGCGTGGCGGGGGCGACGTGAGGACGACGCTCGTCCCATCGCGCGTGTAGTGGACCCCGGGCTCGAGCGGCACGTCGTCCACCACCACGACGCCAGCGGCCGAAGGGAACGTGACGCGGCGGACGACGCCGTCGATGCGCTCGGCGGGTCGCTCGGCCTCGGCCGAGAGCGGTCGGTCCTCGACCATGAGCACGCGGGAGGGGTCGACGTCGAGGAGGCGCGTACGCGCGGCGGCGAAGCGCCGGTTCTCACCGTCCGAGGCGCCCTCCAGGCGCTCGGCCAGCCGCACGATGGCGAGCGCCGAGCGGACGTCGCCGCCGCCGTGCTCGTCGGCGAGGGCGATCGTCCCCGCACCGGCGTCGAGGATCGCCGCGTCACCGGTCATGCGGCGCACGTCTGCCCCGAACGGGGCAGGCCGCGCGAGCACGACGGCCGCGCCATCCTCGCTGAAGCCGGCGCCCGCCGCGAGGCGCTCGCCGTTCACGAGGACGGGTCCGGCGGCGTCCGAGGCGGGGAACGTGAAGCGCGTGCGCTGGCCATCGGGGCGTTCACGAGAGGGGAGCGAGCCGGGTACGAGGCGCCCCTCCCCGAGGTAGAGCGCGTGGAGCGCGGCAGCGAGCAGTCCGCCGTCGAGGACGGCGGCCGGCGCGGCGACCACGCCCTCCGCCGGCCGGCCCCAGGGGTCGCTCAGCACCAGCAGCGGCGCGCCGGCCGCCGCCTCGGTCAAGGCGGCGACGTCCTCCGCGCCGTGGCCGAGCGGCCGCCGTTCGAGCACGGCCACGCTCGTTTCGGCCAGGCGCTCGCCATCGGCGGTGGCGACGAGGCCGGTGCCGGCGAGGAGCGGCGTCAGGTCGTCGGGCGCCTGCGCGACTGCGGTCTCCTGGATCCACTTCCGGACGTCGCCCCGGTCGCGGTTCGCGAGGGGAAGCCCGAACGCGAGTGCGAGGGGATAGCCGAGCGCGACGAGCGCGAGGAGCGTCGCGAGCACCGGGCCGTGATGTCGGAGGTACCTCAAGCCGGACCCCGCATGATCAGTGCGTCCCCCGCAGCGATTCGCGCACCTCGCGCTCGAGCTCGAAGAACCTCGGGTACTCGCGCGTCTCGGCGCCCCGCGGTTGCGGCAGGTCGACGTCGATGACGCGCTCGATCTTCCCTGGCCGCGCGGTCATCACGACGATGCGCGTCGAGAGGAACACTGCCTCCGAGATCGAATGGGTCACGAAGAGGATCGTCTTGCGGGTCGCGGCCCAGATGCGTAGCAGCTCGAGGTTGAGCGCCTCGCGCGTGATCTCGTCGAGTGCCCCGAACGGCTCGTCCATGAGCAGGAGTTTCGGGTCGAAGGCGAGCGCGCGCGCGATGGAGACGCGTTGCTGCATCCCGCCGGAGAGCTGCCAGGGGTAGCGGTTCGCGAAGTCACCGAGACCGACCATGGCGAGCAGGTCGAATGCACGTCGCCGCCGCTCCGCACGATCGAAGCCCATGATCTCGAGCGGCAGCATCACGTTTCCCTGCACCGTTCGCCAGTCGTAGAGGACGGGCGACTGGAAGACGTAGCCGTAGGCGCGCGCGAGGCGGGCGTCCGCGGCGCTCCTGCCGGTGACCTCGAGCTCTCCCGACGTCGGCGCCTCGAGATCGGCGACGAGCCGCAGCAGCGTCGTCTTGCCGCACCCCGAGGGACCGATCAGGCTGACGAACTCACCCGCTCGCACGGCGAGGTCGGCGTCCTCGAGCGCGACGGTGCGGCTGCCGGCCGCATCGAAGATCTTCGTGAGGGCGTGGGCCCGGATCACGTCGGCGGCGGACACCGGCGTCATCCCGTCCGTCGAGACGCCCTCGACGGCGCTCGACTCGTTCACACCACGTGCTCCGGTGCCGGCGTCTCCCACGACGGGTTCCACACGACCTCCCAGACGTGGCCATCGGGATCCTGGAAAGAGCCAGCGTAGCCGCCCCAGGCGGTGTCGCGCGCTGGCTGGCTGATTGTTGCGCCGGCGAGGTGGGCGACAGCCATGATCGCTTCGACCTCGGCACGACTGTGGACGTTGTGCCCGAGCGTGTACTCACTGACACTCCGCGCGCCGAGCGGCACGCCGGAGTCATGGGCGATGTCCACGCGCCCAAAGAGCGCGAGCTTGAGGCCTCCCTCGAGGTCGAAGAAGGCGACGGCGCCATGCTCTACGTCGGTTCCGACGATGCCTTCGGTGGCGAGCCCGAGGCCGTCGCGATAGAAGCGTACGGCCGCTGCGAGGTCGTCGACACCGAGCGTCACGACGGAGATGCGCGGTCTCATCGGAGCCGGGTCGGCGCCCCGACCCCCTGCCTCACACGTGCTCCGGCTCGCGGCGAAGGAGCTGGCCTCGGCCCGGTGCGCCGACGAAGCGCCCGTCCTCGACCTGGACGACGCCGCGTACGCTCACGAGGTCGGCGCGCCCGTCGACCTCCATTCCTTCGAAGCCGCTGTAGTCGACGTTCATGACGTGATCGGCCGCGCTGATGATGGAGCGTTGCGCCGGGTCCCAGACGACGAGGTCGGCGTCGGCGCCCACCGCGATCGTCCCCTTGCGCGGGAAGAGCCCGAAGAGCTTCGCGGCGTTCGTGCTCGCGCTCGCCACGAAGCGGTGGAGGTCGAGCTTGCCGCGCGAGACGCCGTAGGTGTAGAGCAGCTTCACGCGCTCCTCGATGCCCGGGATGCCGTTCGGGATCTTCGTGAAGTCGCCCTTCCCCATCACCTTCTGCTCCCCGGCGTCGAAGGGGGCGTGGTCGGTGCCGACGGTATCGATCAGGCCCGCCTGGAGCGCGTGCCAGAGCGCGCGCGCGTCCGCCTTCGTGCGCAGCGGCGGCGACATCACCCACTTCGCCCCCTCGAAGTCCGGGCGCTCGGCGTAGGAGGCGTCGAGCAACAGGTGGGGCGCCACCACTTCGATCGCGAGGGAGACGCCGCGACGACGCGCCGCGAGGGCCGCGTCGAGGGCTGCGGCGCACGACAGGTGGACAACGTAGCCGCGGGCGCCCGTCGCCTCGAGGAACGTGGCGAAGTGGTGGACGCCGTCGGCCTCGACGCTCACGGGGCGGCTCGGCTCGTGCCACTCCGGCCCGGTCTTCCCCTCGGCGAGGAGCCGCGCCTGCAGCTTCGCGATCAGGTCGGCGTTCTCGGCGTGCGCGGTCGTGATGACGCCGAGCTCGCGCGCGAGCGTGAGCGCGCCGAAGAGCTCATCGTCGTCGACGCCGAAGAAGTCCTTGTACGCCAGGAACACCTTGAACGAGGTGGTGCCGTCGGCGACCACCTCGCGGAGCTGTGCCGCCGCCCGGTCGTCGAAGCGGGGGACCGCCATGTGGAAGGCGTAGTCGCAGGCGCTCTGCCCCTCCGCCATCTCCTTCCACTGCGCGTACCCCTCCAGCAGGTCGTCGTGACGGCTCGGCGCGCACATCTCGATGAAGGTGGTCGTGCCACCGACGAGCGCGGCCTGGGAGGCCGTGGCGTGCGTGTCCTTGGAGAACGTGCCCATGAACGGCAGGTGCACGTGCACGTGCGGGTCGATGAAGCCGGGGAAGACGTATTTGCCGGTCGCGTCGATCACCCTCGCCCCAGTGGGCGCTTCGAGGTTCGTGCCGATGCGGGTGACGGTCTCGCCTTCGCAGAGGACGTCGGCGTGGGCGCGGCCGTCCGCGGTGACGATCTCGCCGTTCTTGATGAGCAGGCTCACATGGGACCTCCCGGTGAAGGTGGCTGGCGCTACGGGGCGGACGGGCGCGTTAGTGGATGTCGATCCCGGTCTCGTCGCGGTAGCGCAGCATGGCGTCCCACTCGAGTACCTCGGGGCGCTCTCGCATGAGCTGGTTCCACGTCACGCTCTCGCGCCCGGAGGGCAGCGTGATCATCTCGATGCAGGCATCGACGGGGCAGACGAGGGAGCAGAGGTTGCAGCCGACGCAGTCGTCCTCTCGCACGACCGGTTGCGTCGTGGCGGCGCCGGCGTAGCGGTGCGGGTCGATGCGGGCGCCGTCGACGGTGAGGTCGATGCACTGGTGGGCGGCCTCTTCGCACGCCACGTAGCAGAGGTTGCAGTTGATGCAGGTCTCGGGATCGATGCGCGCCACGGAGCGGTGGGCGAGGTCGAGGTCGCCGAAGGCGCTGATGCGTGGCACCGAGGCGCCGACGATCTCGCGCACTGAGGCGATCCCCTTGTCGTCGAGCCAGCGCGAGAGGCCGTCGGTGAGGTCGTCGATCACGCGGAAACCGTAGTGCATGACGGCGGTGCAGACCTGCAGGCTGGTGGCGCCGAGGAGCATGAACTCGGCGGCGTCGCGCCAGGTCTCGATGCCCCCCATGCCGCTGATGGGCGTGCGGGCCGCGCGGACCTCGGTGAGCCCGGCGACGGCCGAGAGCATGTGCAGCGCGATCGGCTTCACGGCCTGACCCGCGTAACCGCCGTGGCTCCCCTTGCCGCCGATGTTCGGACGCAACTCGAACGAGTCGAGGTCGACGCCCATGATCGAGTTGATGGTGTTGATGAGCGAGAGGGCGTCTGCCCGGCCCACGAGCGCTGCGCGCGCCGGCACGGTCACGTCGGTCACGTTGGGCGTGAGCTTCACGATCACGGGGATGGAGGCGACGTCGCTCACCCACCCCGTGATCATGCTGCAGTACTCCGGGACCTGCCCCACGGCGGAGCCCATGCCGCGCTCCGACATGCCGTGCGGGCAGCCGTAGTTGAGCTCGATGCCATCTGCGCCCGTGTCTTCGATCTTGCGAACGATGTCGGCCCAGGCTTCGGGGGTCGATCCGACCATCGCCGAGACGATCACCGCGCGGTCGGGCCACATCCGCTTCACGTCCGCGATCTCGCGCAGGTTGACGTCGAGGGGCCGATCGCTGATCAGTTCCACGTTGTTGATGGCGACGAGTCGGCGGCCGCCGACGTTCAGCGCGCCGTAGCGGCTCGACACGTTCAGCACGGGCTCGCCGATCGTCTTCCAGACGGCGCCGCCCCAGCCGTACTCGAAGGCCTTGTGCACTTGGTACCCGCTGTTCGAGGGCGGCGCGGACGCGAGCCAGAAGGGGTTGGGGCTGGTGATGCCGGCGAAGTCGATCGAGAGGTCGGCCATCAGCGGGTCCCTTCGAGGGCACTGCGCACCGGGAGCGAGGCGAGGTAGGCGTCGATGGAGCGGGCGGCGATCTTGCCGTCCGCCACCGCCGTCACGGTCATGGCGTGGCCGGTCGCGCGAACGCAGTCGCCGCCGGCGAAGACCTTCGGGTTCGTGGTACGCAGCGCTTCGTCGACCGCGGCGTAGCCGAGGGTGCTCTCCAGGCCGAACGCCTCGATGAGCGCGCGCGGCTTCTCCTGTCCGATGGCGGTGATCACCTGGTCACACGGCACGACCACTTCGTCGGTCGGATCGACGGTCGGCGATCGGCGCCCGTCGGGACCGGGAACGCCGAGGGTGACGCGGGCGCAGCGCAGCCCGCTCACGCGTCCGTCGCGGCCGAGGATCTCGAGCGGTTGCAGCTGGAGTCGGAACTCGACCCCCTCCTGCTTGATGAAGGCGATCTCGAAGTCGTACGCCGGCATCTCGCTCTCGGAGCGACGGTAGACGATCGTGACGCGCTCGGCGCCGAGGCGCCGCGCCACGGTCGCGGCGTCGATCGCGGTGTTGCCGGCGCCGATCACCGCCACGTGCCGGCCGAGCGGGAGTCCGTTGAGGCGGTCGAGCCCATCCTTCTCCGCGAGCTTGGTAGCGGCGATGAAGTCGAGGGCCTCCGTCACGCCCTCGAGGTACTCGCCGGGGATGCCGAGCGCTGGCACGCCGCCGAGTCCGGCGCCGAGGAAGACCGCGTCGAACTCCTCGAGCAGCGATTCGGGCGTGACGTCGCGGCCGATCTCGACACCCGTGTGCACCTCGACGCCGAGGCGTCGGACGAAATCGACCTCCTCGAGCGAGACGCGGATCGGTTCGCGCATCACCACGATCCCGTACGTCGACAGCCCGCCTGGGAGTTCGCGGCGCTCGAAGACCACCGCCTCGTGACCGAGCTTGGCGAGCTCGCCCGCGCAGGTGAGACCGGCTGGGCCGGCGCCCACCACTGCCACGCGGCGGCCCGTGGGTGGCGCCGCGGTGAAGGGCATGACGCCACGTTCGTAGATGTGGTCGGTCGCGTAGCGCTGGAGGCGTCCGATCTCGATCGGCTTGTGGTCGGCGCCGAGGACGCACGCCCCCTCGCACAGCTCCTCGACGGGGCAGACGCGAGCGCACGAGGCGCCCATGAGGTTCGCCTCGAGGATCGTGACGGCGGCCCCGGTCACGTTGTCGGTCGAGATCTTGCGAATGAAGGTGGGTACGTCGATGGAGGTCGGACAGGCGGCGATGCAGGGAGCGTCGAAGCAGTACAGGCAACGCTCGGCTTCGAGATGCGCTTCGCGGCGCGAGAGGGCGGGCTTCAGTTCGGTGAAGCGCTCCGCGAGTTGGTCGTCGGAGAGCCGGGTGGTGTCCAGGGGGTGGGTCTCCCTACGGTGGTCCTCGAGGTGGATGGCGCGGAGGTGCGTCGGCGGTTCTGAGGCGGAATCGTGTCTCGTAGTCGAAACGGTAGCACGGCGCCGTGGGCGACGAAAGCGGCCGACCCCCGGCGAGCGTGGAGGGTCGCACCGACGGCGCGCCGACGCCCCGCTATCGTGGTGTCATGACCACACGAGGGAACCGACGCGAGCGATCGGAGCTTCCCCTGGTCGTGGCGCTCGCGCAGCGACTGGCGTTCCTACACGGATTCGAGGAGTCGTGCGATGCGCGGGTCGGGCGCGTGCTGCGCACCTTCACGGCGCTGGCGCGGGGGAAGGCGCTCGATCTCGGGACCGGCTTCGGCGTGAGCGCTGCATGGATGCTCGACGGCTTGGGGTCGGGACGGCGCCTCGTGCGTGTGGACGTGGAGCCGGAGCGACACGAGCGCGTGCAGTCCCTCTTCGTGCCGTACGCGAACGTGACGCTCTTGTGCGGCGCGCGACGCGATGGGCTCGCGCACGGACCATTCGGGATCGTATTCCTCGGCGCGGAGCCTGAGCAGGACGTCGGCCCCGATGCGTTGATCGACGCGCTCCACGTGGGTGGCCTCGTGGTGCTCGATCGCGCGCGAAGATGCCCGTGGCTGCGCCATCCGCGCCTCGCCGCCTCGGAGGTCGCCCTCAGCGACGATCACGCATTGATCGTGGCGACCAGAGCGTGGTGATCGGCGGCGGTGCTCAGGCGCGCAGGAGGCCGACGCCGAGCACGACGAGCCCGAGCGTAAGAGCGGCGAAGCCGACGTATGCGAGGTAGATGACGCCGTTGGGCCGCTCGGTGTCGCGCGGGAGTACCGACAGGAAGAATGCCGCCGGTACGAAGATCGCCGACGCCGGGATCGCGCTCCGCACTATCGCCCGTAGGCCGCCGCTCAGTGCGGCCGCATCGACGTAGAGCAGGGCGACGAGCGAGAGGATGAGTAGCACGCCCGCGTGCGCATGACCGGCGGTCCACATTCGCCGCCGGAGCGGGTTCCGCAGGTAGGGGTCGTCGGTGAGGTAGACCATGCGGAGTATCGTCTCGCCACCGAAGGCCACGGTCGGTACGAGGATCAGGAGTATGCCGGCGATCCGCAGGACGTCGTCGCTCACGGTCGGCGCCTCCCCAGGTCGATGGGTCGAGCGTCCGCTGCAGGGCTGGAGCTCGCGAGCCTGGCGGTCTCCGAGGGGTTCGCGCGCATATGGCACTCCGCCGGGGGGAAGGCGACGGTCCGACGGCGGTCGAAGCGGCGGCGAGAGGCTCGTACGAGGTCCTGCTAGCGAGCATCCGTGCGAGTCAAGCGGACGGATTCCTCGAATCCGGAGACCCTGAGGCGCTCGCCCTGACGGCCTGGGCGAGTGTGCATGGGCTCGCGGTCCTGCTCCTCGACGGCCCGCTCCAAGGAGAGGTGGCGGCGCTGGGGTCGGGCATGCACCTCGCCGACGTGGTCACCAAGACCCTCGGGCGTGGGTTGATGGTGCGCTGAGGCGCCATCTCACGTTCAGGTAGACCGATCGTCCGCGGCGTCAGCCGGTGTCGGTCCATGCTCCTGTTCGCGCGGCGCCGGCAATGCGCGAGGCCCCGGAACCTGCTTCGGCCGCCGCGACGTCAGGCGTCGCCAGAGTGGTCGCTCGTCGACGCCGATCACGGCCCGGACGCTCTCGGCCCAATCGCCCATCGCCTCGGGTCCGAGCGAGAAATAGGCGTCGGCGCGGTGGCCGATGACGCGTGTCGCGAGCGCATTCGTGCCCGAAGAACTCAGCATGCCGATCACCGGCACCGCGCGCAAGACCCAGCGGGCGGTGAATCGTTCCCCGAGCCGCATGGCCGCCACGCGCCCGGCACGGTTCAGTGCCGCAGTCGAAGCGGTGCTCACACCTGCCACGAGCAGCACCACGTTGCGCGCCTCCTGCGTCGAGAGTTCGGCGCCGCGGAGCACCGCGATGTCGAGCACCATCTGCGTCTGCAGCCGGAGGGTGGCGCCGACGTCGGTCGCCGTACCGATCGTCATTGCGGCGAGCGTCCCGAGGCCCGGGACCAGCGCCGTACCGGCCGTCGCGGCGCCGACGGCGGCACTGCGCCGCGCCGTACCCTTGATCACGTCGCGAACGAGGTCGTCGGTCGAACGCCCCTGCCGCTTCGCCCGGAGCGTGTCCACGCGCTTCACCGCCGCCTGCACGTCTGCTTCGGTCGGACCCCGCAGCATTCCCGCCATGACGTCCTCGAGCCACGACCCGCCGTTCGCACGCGCACCATCATTCGACGACATCGGACCTCCTGCGTGCCAGCCTACCGTCGCCAGGTTCGGAAGGTGGTGCAGCCACGCACCCCGCGACGATCATCAACGTACCCGTCGCAGCACCAGCCAACCGATCGCCAGCAGCACCAGGGAGGAGCCGATCCAGAGCGCGTCGTACACGAGTGGATTCTCCGCACCCTCGCGTACGGGGTGGAGCCGCAGCACCGTGTGGAAGAGCGTGCCGTCGACGAACTGGAAGGCGCCCATGCCGAGCCAGACGCCAGCCGCGAGCGACAAGGAGTCGGCCTGGCCGCGGCTGATCAGGTGACGGTTGCGCCACAGCAGCAAAGGGCTCGCGAACAGCAGGCCGGTCGTGAGCACATGGAGGATGCCGTCACTCAGGGCGCGCCAATCGGCGCCGGCGTGGACGTAGAAGTTGTGCCAGCGCAACAGGTGGTGGAAGACGGCGGCGTCGAGCGCGCCCATGAAACCGACGCCGGCGGCGAAGGCGATCCAGAACACGCGGCGATTGGCGTCGCGGCGCGAAGGCCGGTCGCGATCCGAGAGGTGCGTGGTGGAGTGCATGTCGTGATCCCTTCGGTCTCGGCGCTACGGTTCGCTCGGCGCGCGGCCGCACCGCCGAGGATGCGTTCACGTGCCCACGATACGCGGCCGGAGGGGCGCTCGGTTCGGGGTCCCGCCGCGGGCGCCCCGCCGCTGTGCCACCTCGCCCAGTACGTGGCACGGCGATGAAACGGCCTCCACCACGCTCCCTGGCCGTGCCTCGGCGTCCGCACGATGACGATGCGCTGATGCTCATACGGTACGAATGGCCGTAGGAGGTCGCTGCGGCGGCGCAAGCGACGCGCTACAGTGCCCCCACGCACGGCACGCACTTCAGGAGGTACCAAGATGCGCAAGCTCGTCGTTTCGCTGCTCGCCGCCTGCGCGCTCTCGAGCGCAGCCGCTCAAGAGGTCATCGTCTACTCGCCCTTCTCCGACGAATTCATGCAGGCGCTCGCGCGGCCGTTCACGGAGGAGACCGGGATCCGCGTGCTCAACATCGTCATCTCGACGGGCGAGACGCAGAGCCGCCTTCGCGCCGAGGCTGCCAGGCCCCAGGCCGACTTCTGGCTCTCGGTGCGCCCGGCCATCCTGGAGCAGGCATTCGGCGAGGATCTCATCGAGGCGTACGAGCCCGCCGGCGCCGAGGCGATTTCCAGCGCGTTCCGCTACGAAGAAGCGCACATCACCGCGGTGGGCACCTACCCGCTGGTGTTCTTCTACAACACGCAGGCGATCGCCCGCGCCGGTGTCGAGGCGCCGACCTCCGACTGGGCCGATCTGCTCGACGAGTCATACCGCGGGCACATCGTCATGCCGCACCCGGCGACGTCCGGCACCGCCTACTCGGTCATCACCACGATCCTCCAGTCGCAGATGCAGAGCGGTGGCACCGAGGACGACGGCTGGGACGTCGTCGGTCGATTGGCGCAGAACGTCGCGCAGTTCACGCGCAGCGGCCGAGCGCCACAGACGCTCGTGTCGCAGGGCGAATACCCGGTCGGCATCGGCTTCTACGACGCCGTCTGGCAACTCCAGCAGGAGGGATTCCCGGTCGAGGTCGTAGTCCCGGATCCGGTATTCGCCGAGCCGTACGGCGCCGCCATCGTCCGTGGTGGCCCGAACCAGGAGTCGGCTCGCGCCTTCTTCGACTACCTGCTCACGCCCGAGGCCCAGACCGTGCTGACGCAGTTCGGGAACTACCCGGTAATCGGTGGGATCACGCCTCCCGCGGGTGGTGTCGAGGTGCCGCCGGAGCAGGTCATCGACGTGGATTTCCGGTGGTCGGCCGAGAACCGCGACCGCATCCTGAGCACCTTCCAGGACGTCACGCAGGCCGAGCCGCAGTAGCGCGCGAGCAGGGAGCCGCGTGACCGACCACGCACGAGGCACCGACACGAACGCCGGGTCGCGCACACCGCGTGGCCCGGTGGGGCCTCGCGTGCCGCGCGCCCTGCGCGAACCGGCCGTCGCCATCGCCTACGGACTCGTGCTCCTGACGGTGGCGCTGCTGGTCATCTATCCGACGTACACGATCCTGATCGAGAGCGTGCGCGACCCCGAGGGGGGACTCACGCTCTCGCGCTACGTCCGCTTCTTCACCTCGACGTATTTCCTCCACACCCTCTACAACACGCTCCTGATTTCCGGTATCGCGACGGCGCTGTCGATGGTGCTCGGCTTCGGCTTCGCCTATGCCATCACCCGCACGGATCTGCCGCTCAAGGGCTTCTTCACGGCCGTCGTGCTCGTGCCGATGCTGCTGCCGGCCTTCCTCATCGCGTTCGCACTCATCTTGCTCCTTGGACGCAACGGCGTCATGAACCGCTTCATGTACGGCGTGGGCGAGTGGCTCGGTCTCGCCGACCCGTACGTGTTGCAGTGGGTCATCTTCGGATCGCACGGCGTGATCCTCGCTCAGACGCTCACCTTCTTCCCGCTCGCCTTCTTGGTCTTCAGCGCCGCGCTCTCGTCGATCGACCCCCGCCTCGAAGAGGCTGCGGAGGACCTCGGCGCCGGGTACTGGTACACCCTCCGCCGCGTGACGCTGCCGCTGCTCGCGCCGGCGGCATTCAGCTCGGCGCTGCTGGTGTTCATGTTCAACGCCAGCGCCTTCGGCGCGCCGGCGGTCCTCGGCGGTGGCCGGCTCTTCTTCCCGGGTGCGAGCATGCTTGCACCGGAGGCGATCATCCAAATCCTCGGCCTCTACGACTGGGGGATGGGGACCACCATCGCCGTCATCCTGGTGGTGCCGTCGCTACTCATCTACGTGGGCGGCGAGTACTACCTCAAGAAGCGCTCCTACGTCACCGTCACGGGAACGCCGACGGCCTTCCGGCTCGGGACCGTGCCGAGCGCGGTCAAGTGGACCCTCTTCGGACTCTGCCTCCTGGTGTCGCTCTTCATCCTCAGCATCGTGCTCGTGGTGGTGGCAGGCGCCTTCACCCGCACGTGGGGCGTGAACTACGACCTCACCTGGCGTCACATGGCGACGGCGCTGCAGGCGTCACGCTCGTCGATCATCAACAGCCTCGTCCTCTCCGGCGGCGGCGCGATCGCCGCCGCGCTCTTCGGCACCCTCGCGGCGTACCTCTTCACGCGGCGCTCCTTTCGCGGTGTGCGGGTACTCGACTTCACGGCGATGCTCCCGTACGCGCTCCCGGGTGTGGTGATGGGCCTCGGCTTCGCAGTCGCATTCGGTGGGCGCTTCGAATGGATCGTGCTGACCGGCACCGGCGCCATCATCTTCCTCAACCACTTCATTCGCAGGATGCCGTTCGGGTTGCGGAGCGGGGGGAGCGCGCTCAAGCAGATCGACCCCGTGATCGAGGAGGCGGCCGCCGACCTCGGCGCGCGACCCGTCTACAGTTTCCTGCGCGTGACGTTCCCGCTCCTGCGCGCCACGATCATGGGCGCTTTCGTGTTCGGGTTCATCAACATGATGACCGACATCACGGCGGTCATCTTCCTCGTCAGTCCGCGCTGGCGCTTGCTGTCGATCGATCTCTTCAACGCCATCGATGCCGGCCGCCTCGGCGTCGCGGCGGCCCTTTCGGTCATCATGATCGTGAGCACGTTCGCCGTGCTGCTGATCGTCTGGCGCGCGTCCGGCCGCGGGCTGGACTTCCTCCGGAGGGGATGACACCCTTCATCATGGCCACCTCCACACTCCGACTCGACAGTCAACCCGTGGCGCTGCAAGGCGTCACGAAGCTCTTCGGCAATACGGCGGCCGTCGACGACGTCACCTTCGAGGCGGCGGCGGGCATGCTCACCACCCTGCTCGGTCCTTCCGGCTGCGGCAAGACCACCACGTTGCGCATGATCGGCGGCTTCTACGAGCCCGACGCCGGAACGATCCACATCGGCACGAAGTTCGTGAACACGGTGCCGCCGCACGCGCGCTCGACGCGTACCGTCTTCCAGTCCTACGCGCTCTTCCCGCACATGACCGTGTTCGAGAACGTCGCCTTCGGACTGCGAGCGACGCGCGTGCCGCGCGGCGACATCACCGGGCGGGTGCGCGAGGCGCTCGATCTCGTCGGCTTGGGCGGGTTCGCAGGACGCTCGTCGGGCCAGCTCTCGGGCGGACAGCAGCAACGGGTCGCCTTCGCCCGCGCGCTCGTCACACGCCCTGAGGTGCTCCTGCTCGACGAGCCCCTCTCGAACCTCGACGCCAAGTTGCGCGTCCACATGCGCTCCGAGATCCGCACGCTCCAGCAAGACCTCGGTATTACGACCATCTACGTCACACACGACCAGGAGGAGGCGATGAGCCTCTCGGACCACGTGGTCGTGATGCACGACGGGCACATCGAGCAGCAGGGACCACCGCACGACATCTACGAGCGGCCCGCGACGCGCTTCGTGGCGGACTTCATCGGTACGTCGAACTTCGTGGAGGCCACGGTCGAGTCGGCCGACGCCTATGTGGTTCGGGTCGCGGCACTCGGCACCACGCTCGTGCTCGCTCCCCCCGCCGGCGCGACGCTACGCTCCGGTGAGGGCGTGCTGCTCGTCCTACGCCCCGAGCACCTCCATCTCGAGGACGCCGGCGCACGCGACGGCGTCGGGTTCGCCGGGAAGATCGCGAGCGTGTCGTACCTCGGCGCCGTAGCCTCCTACGATGTGCTGCTCGATGGGGGTGCAGCCATCACGGTCGCGAGCCCCGCCCCTGTGGGGGCGGCGTTGCGGCGCGTCCACGACCCCGTACGGGTGCGGCTCGAGGTCGATCGGGTCTTCGTGGTGCCGACAACGTAAGGCGGCCGTTCAGTCAGCCGCCCCGAGGACCATGTCGAGTGCGCTCGAACCACCGACTTCGAGGATGTCGAAGGTGCCGGCGATCGAGCGCGTGTCGGCAGGGTTGTGCGCAACCGTGTACTGCTCCTGGAACGACAGCGTGCCGCTGAACGAGCCGCGGATGCGAAGCGTCGTGGCGTCGACCCGCTCGACGAGGTCGATCACGAGTGCGCCCTCCGTGAGCGCGTAGAAGTCCGACGTCCCCCAACGCTCGGGGAAGTACTTGACGAGGATCTCGACGTCGTCGGGGTCGCTGAGCTCGAGCGTCTCGAGCACGAGACCGAACTCGAGGCTGAACTGGCTGCGCTCCTCGCCGTAGGCCGTGATGGAGATGAACATGTCCTCGGCCGCGAACATCACGACGCCACCCATCACGATCGGCTCCATCACGAGCCACGTGGCGGTGTGTTGTGTGGTGCCTGCGAGCCGTTCGAGCATGGCTCGCGCGGCGGCGTTCTCGACGCCGGCGCCGGCGTCGTCGGCGATTCGGGTCGCGGACGTGCCGAACGTGTGCGTTCGGCCATCGATCACCGTGTCGACCGAGCCGGTGACGTGGGTCTGCGCGGCGGCGAGACCGAACGCGAGCGCGAGGATCGTGAGGTGGAGCGTGAGGCGGCGTGGTGCGGTCGAGCTCATGGCGGATCCTTTCGGATCGAGGAATCTATCGACGCGACGCGCGCACCCGATACTTCGTTCGTCACGGCAACGATCATGGAGCATACCCTCCTCGCGCGCGCCCACAGCGGGTCGTCCGTCTGGCATGCTGGACAGGGGCGGCGTTCCCGCCTCCGGAGGCCCCATGACCACGACGCCGACCACCACCACGTTCCATCCCACACTCCTCGACCTGCTCCCACAGACTGTGGAGCATGGCGTCCCCACCCAAGCGCTCTTCTCGGCGCCCGGTGGCAAGGTCTCGCTCTTCCGCTTCGACGCCGGCAAGGGCATGGCCGAGCACACGTCGACGCACGCGGTCACCCTGCACGTGATCGAGGGTTCCCTCACCGTGCGCGTGGAGGAAGAACGCTACGAACTCGATCGCGGCGCCTTCCTCGCGGTACCCGCGACGCTGCCGCACGCCCTCGAGGCGCGCACGCCGGCGCTCGTGCTGCTCACCCTGCTGACCAGTTAGCGAGCCGGAGGCACGGCAGCGTCGGGGCTGCTGAGGAACGCGCTCAGGAGCGCCACTGCCCCCTCGAGATCGCGTTTTGCCACCATCTCGGTGACGGTGTGGACGTAGCGAGACGGCGTCGAGAGGGTAATGCTGGCCACGCCCGACCTGCTGCGCTGAATGGCGCCCGCATCGGTCCCGCCCTTCGGCAGCACCTCGAACTGGTGTGGGATCTCGTGCCTGTCGGCCAGATCGGCCATGGCATCGACCAGCCAACCGTTGCTGAGCGCGGATGAGTCGCTCACCTTGATCCCGACCCCGCTGCCGAGCCGTGTCACTGCGAGATGATCGGGCGTCCCAGGGGTGTCGACGGCGAGCGTCGTGTCGAGGGCGATGCCGACGTCGGGCTCGACCGCGAACGCGCTCGTCGCGGCGCCGCGTAGACCGACCTCTTCCTGCACGCTGAAGACCGCCACGAGCCGCACGGCGGGAGAGGTGACGCGTCGCAGTGTCTCGAGCAGTACCCAGCAGCCGGTCCGGTCGTCGAGCGCCTTGCCGCTCACGACCTCGCCCAGATCGACGAAGGGGCCGTGCAGCGTGACCATGTCGCCGATGCGGACCTCGGTCTTGACGACGTCGGCGCCCAGGCCGAGATCGACGACGAACTCCTCGAGGTCCGGAACCTTCTTGCGCTCCTCGGCCGTGGAAATGTGGACCGGCTTCACGCCCGGGTTCAGCACCCCGACGCGCGGCTCGCCGTAGCGCGGGAACACCGTCACGAGCCGTGCGAAGAGGTTGCGGGTATCGAATCCGCCGAGGTTCTGCAGCCGCAGGAAGCCCTTGTCGTCGATGTGCCGCACCAGGAAGCCGATCTCGTCCATGTGCGCGCTCACCATCACGACGGGCGCTCCGTCGGGCCCGCCGACGTCGACGATGAGGTTTCCCATGACGTCGACTCGGGCACGCTCACTCAGGGCGCCGAGCTCGCGCCCGATCAGGTCGCGCACCAGGTCTTCGCGGCCGGGTACGCCGGACGCTTGTGAGAGCCGCTGTAGGAGATCGTAGTCGTGAGGCATCAGCAAGGCTACCACCGGCGTCATCGGCGGCGAGAGCGTCAATCGCTCGGCAGGAAGACCCATACCTCCGGCCGGCCGAGCGTGCAGTGCACACTCCGCCCCAGGAGGCCGAATCCCACGACCGACACGTAGAGCGCCAGGCGCGCGGCGTGCCAGGTGCTGAGATCGCTCGGGTGCAAACGCTTCTCGAGCGACGCGTGTGCGAGACGGCGCGACGTGGACGGAATCGGGTGGAAGATCGTCTCCACGCCACGCGAGCGCTCGAGCTCGTCGTCCTGATCCCGCTCGAGCGCCACGAGGCTCGTGGCAAGCGTTCGCCTCTCCACGCCCGCGGTGCGCGCGGCGAGATCCGCTCGATGAACTGCCCATCGCGACGGTGTTGGCAGCGTGAGCAGGCCGACGAACGACCAGAGCGTGGTCAGCAGACCGAGTCGCACGACGTCGGCGACCGACGTCGGTGGCCCGAGGAGGGCGATCGCCACGAGCACCGGCGCGACGTTCCACGCGAGCGCCAACGCCACACCGCGGTCGCGAGCCCCTGAACTGGTGAGCCAGGCGCGGCGCACGACCTGGACGGGCAACGCGACGTCGTCCGCGCGCTCGATCCAGCGCTCGGCGACGACCCAACGCGTACGACCCGGGAGGCCGAAGGCACCGCCCGTCACGTGGGGGTGGCGCGACTGCAGCGAGAACACATCCCGGCCGAGGGGCGCGAGAGACGGCTCCGTGACGAGCCGGATCGGTCCGCCACCGAGGAGCGACGCGATCCGGGGTTGCATCGTGAGCAGGATCGCCCAGCCGAGCAGGCACACGATGACGGTTCCCGCACCGCCCAGCGAGCGCGAGGCGATCAACAGGCCGGATCCGGCGAGCGTGAGGAGCGCCCCATAGCCGACGGCGCCACGGAGCCAGCGCCCGGCGAAGCGCCCCAAGGACTCGCTGCTCCGGCCGTACTCGCGCGGCAGCAACGCTCCGCCGAAGAGGTCGAAGGGCGCCAACAGCGCGGCGTGCAGGGCGACGACGAGCGCGAGGAGCGCGACGTCCGTCGTCAGTGCGCCGGGGGCGTTCGGGAGCAGTCGGTGCGGCAGGTCGGCGATGAGCGCAATACTCGCGATCACGACCGTCGTGCCGACCGCGCTCGCGCCCAGGAAGAGGCGCGCTCGCGCGTAGGTCATGGTGCGTGGCGCGATCGTGGCGGTCGTCATACCAGACGCTACGGCCGGTGGGCAGGTACCGTCTGCGCCTCCGGTCGCAGTCGAAGCGGCGCGTGCGGGTACGTCAGGCTTCGCGGGGCAAGCTGGCGAGGAGTCCGCGATCGGCAGGCATCACCTGCAGCCGTACGCCGTCGTCGGTCGCTTCGATCATCAGCTCGATGCGCATGACCCGGTCGGCGCCGGGGATGTAGCGGACCTGCAACGTGAGCTGACCGAACCCCTCGGTGCGCCAGTCGTGCTGCGAAGCCTCACGCAACGAGCCATAGACCTTCTTGTCGAGCACGCGGTACTCGTCGCCCGCTGACATCAGATGCGGTTTGCCGGGCACCAGGGCCTCGATGCCCTCACGCGAGTACTGCGCGTCTCCGTAGCGGAGTGTGTACTGGATCTCGTAGACGATGCAGTTCGCCGGACCGAGGTTCACGACGTTGATGGCCTTGAAGTTCTCGGAGTCGTCGATCCGGTCGGCCGCGGTCAAGGCGACCGAATCCTTGCTGCTCAAGAGCGCGATCATCGTGCACCTCCACATGTGCTCCATCACCATGCCACGCTCCAGGCACCCTGCCGGGTGCAGTCGCACCCTGGCCATGGGGCGTCAACCGCGGTCGTTCACGGCGCACGTGACGGCCGCGCCTCTGAAGTGCGCCGGACCCTTCGTGGCGGTAGCGAGCACGGGCGCTCTAGGTGGTCGAGGAAGCGCCTTGGCCTCGTCGACGAACGGTTCGTGGCACGCGAGCAGACGCCCTCGCCACACGCCACAGCACCACCACCACCGCGACCCCGAGCGGCACGGCGATGAACGGAAGCTCGAGGACGAAGGTGAGCAGCAGGTTGATCGGCGTGGTGATGAAGGCGCTCCGTACCAGCCCCTCTACGCCCCAGGTGCCGGTGAGGGTGAGCTCGGCGATACCCGCGACGAGCGCGACCACGGGGACGTAGAGCACCAGGAAGAGCAGCGCAACGCCCACGAACGCGAGGACACCCGCGCGACGCAGCAGCGGCGCCAGCAGCCCTGCAACGAGCAGCGTGCCCACCCCGTACGCGACCGCGTCGAGAAGCACCGAGCGGGTCATGCCGGTGATGGCACCCGTCGTGGTGCCGCCGATCTCGATCGCGGCGAAGCCGACGACCCCGAGCACGAACGCCAACACACCGAACGGTAGCCTCATGCCGTTCCCCTTTCGAGACCTCGGAGGTGGGCCACGCTCGCCCGCACGCCGTCCTCGCCCGATCCTCCAGCCACGATCTCGAGGCAGACGGTCCCCTCGAACGTGCGGAGGAAGTCGATGTGATGGGCGTACTCGATCGTTCCCTGCGTGGTGGGGAGGTGGTCGTCGGCCCCCCCGTGGTTGTTGTGGACGTGCAGATGCACGACGTCGGCTCCCAGGAGGTCGAGATACTCACCGATCAGGCTGCCCCCCTTGCGCGTCGCTTCGACGTGGGCGTGCCCGAAGTCGACGGTGTTGCGCAGGCCGTGCCGCGTGGTGAGCTCGTGCAGGTGGCGCGGACCCCGAACATAATCGAACGTCGTGAGGCAGAGGTTCTCGAGCGCTATCGGAACGCTCGAGCCCTCGAGCTCCGCGAGCGACGCGTCGAGCGCGCTCGCAACGAGCGCCGCGGCTTGCGGGTGTTCGAGGTAGCTGAGTCCGGTGTGGAGCACGCCGCAGGTGGCTTCCACCGCGTGGGCGAACTCGAGACCCCGTTGCGTGCGCTCCACGGAGGTCCGTCTCGCCGCCGGGATGAGCGATGCGAGGTTGAGGTCGACGTAGGAGAGGTGCACCGTGACGCCGATCCCGGTCGACGTGCGGAGTTCGTTGATGCGCGCGGGATCCTGGAGACCGGGCGCGATCTCGTGCAGATCGTGCGCGAGCTCGATGAAGGCGAGACCGAGCTCATCGGCGAGCCGGAAAGCGGCCGAGACGTCGAGCATGCCCGACGTGACGGGGGAGAAACCGAGGCGCATCAGCGTGTTTCGAGCGCGCGGCGTTGTGCCAAGGCCAGCGCTTGCTCGGGACTGGTGGTGCCGCGGAGCGTCGCCTCGATCGCGTCCTCGAGGAGGCGTCGCCAGGCGTTGAACTGCGGGAGTCGCGGCCGCGGAACCGCGTCGTCGAGCTGCGCGAGGGCGGCGGCGCGGTTGGGGTCGGCCGCGTAGAAGCGTTCGAGAAGCGGCAGCGCCGCGCGACGAACGGGGATGTAGTAGGAGTCTTCGACCCAGAGTGCGATGTGCTCGGGGGCCATGAGGTGCTGCCAGAAGGCGAACGCACCGACGCGCTCCTCCTCGCTGGCGCTGCGCATGACGACGAGCTGCGCGCCGCCGAGCGGGACGCGTCCGCCCTCGTGCATGGGAACCGGCGCTGCGGCGACCGTGAAGCCGATGGAGAATCGTCGGACTTCGGGCCAGTTCGCGATACTGGCAAAGGTCATGAGGTTTCGGGTACGTATGAAGGAGAGGATCGCGGCGGTCGACTCCGTTGCACCGTAGAAGGCGAGCTGTCGAGCGCGCACCAGGTCACGGAGGTAGGTGAGCGTCTCGAGCACCTCGGGGCCGTCGAAGTTCGGCGTACCGTCGTCGTGCACGAGGGCGCCGCCGCGGGTGAGCACCATCATCTCGAACAGCCACGAGTCGCCCACGAGCATCGCGCCTTGTGCCTGGCGCGACGTCAGGGTGCTTGCCACCTCCGCGAAGGCCGCCCAGGTGGTGGGGGGTTCGAGCCCGGCCTGAGCGAGTGCATCGGCGTTGTAGTACATCACCGGCGTCGAACTGTTCCACGGCAGCCCATACCGACCGCCGCCGAGCTCGCCGTATCCCCAGAGACCTTCGTAGAAGTCGTCCACGAATGCTTCGGGGAGGGCGTCCACGAGGTCGCCGAGCTCTTGTACCGCGCCGTCGGCGACGAGTTGCGGGAAGAAGCCGATCTCAGCTTGGAAGAGGGCGGGTGCGTCGGCGCTGCCGAACGCGGCGATGAGGCGCGTCTGGGCGTCGGCGTAGGAGCCGACGTAGCGGGCATCGACACGGTAGAGGTCCTGGGATTCGTTGAACGAGCGCACGAGCTCGCCGACCGCCGCCTCCGCGTTCTCCATGGAGTGCCAGAAGCTGACGGTGGTCTGCGCGTGCGCCGCTCCGAGGAGGAGCAGCAAGCTCGCGAACAGGGTTCTAGGGTGCATCGTGACCGCCTCTCGCGTACGGGTGGAGTGCCGCCTCCATCATCACACCGCAATGGTCGTCATGAACGGAATCCGGCCTCGAAGACCTCGATGAGGCGGCGCTCCAAGAGGAGGTAGAGGATGATGATCGGTGCGCTTGCGACGAGTGCAGCGGCGCCGAGCAACCCCCACTCGAACGGGCGCGTTCGGAGGAGTTCGGTGAGGAAGGCCTGCACGGTCCACAGCGACTCCGTGGTCATGACGCGAGGGTAGAGGACGAGGTTCCAGTGCGCCGCGAAGGCCAGGACCCCCGAAGCGACGAGTTCCGGCCGGAGCATGGGCGCGATCACGCGACGGACGATCGTGAGCTCGGTGGCACCGTCGAGGCGCGCCGCCTCCACCACCTCCCAGGGGATTCTGCGGAGCGCCTGCAGGAGGAGGAAGATCACGAGCGGGCTCGCCAGGAAGGGAACCACCAGCGCCCATACGGTATCGAGCAGGCCGAATCCCTGAAGTTGGCGGTAGAGCGGCACCAGGAGCAGTTCGCTCGGCAGGGCGAGCAGCACCATCACGCCTCCGAGGAGCGGCGCGCCATTGCGGATGGCGTACGCGGCGCCGAGACCGAAGAGGAGCTGCGCCGCCACGACGAGGCTCGAGGATCCGACCGAGACGCCCATCGCGCGCCACAGCCCACTTCCTCGCAACGCGGTGAAGTTGTCGAGTGTGACGCCGAAGGTCGCGATATTGGCCCGGACCAGAGCCTCGGCGGGAATGAAGGCAGCGTAGACGAGCCAGGCGAGCGGCAGGGCGACGAAGAGGCAGAAGACGAGCGTGAGGAGGCGCATGCCGATCATCGCATCGTCTCGCGTGCGCCACGGCCCGACAGCAGCCGAGCTTGGACCACGGCCACGATCACGGTGACGGCCATCACGAAGAGGGTGATCGCGGCGCCGTAGCCGAGCTCGAAGCGCTCGAATGCCGTCTCGAAGAGGTAGTAGCCAAGGACGCGCGTGCTGCCGAACGGACCTCCACGCGTCAGCAGGTAGACGGCGGTGTAGGACTGCAGCGCGAAGACCGTGCCGATCACGGTGAGGAAGAGGAGCGTGGGGCGCAACATGGGGAGCACCACGTGCCGCCGGACCTCCGCCTCACGCGCTCCGTCGACTCGTGCCGCCTCCTTGATCTCGCGCGGCACACCACGTAGCGAGGCGGAGACGACGAGCACGCCATAGCCCGTTTGCGCCCAGAGCGTGAACATCACCACGTAGACGAGCGCCGCGACGGGCTGCGTCGTCCACGGCAGCGCGAAGCCGGTCAGCTCGAGCACCACGCCGAAGTCTGGGTTGTAGAGCAGGTACCAGGCGATGGCCGATCCGCCGACCGTGATGAGGCCGGGTGAGAAGAGTAACGCCTTGATGAAGCGCTCGGCGCGCACCCCTTCGATGGCGAGCGCAATGACGACCGAGAGCGTCAGGAACGTCGGTACGGCGAGGAGCGCGAAGAGGACGGTAGTCCCGGCTGATGCCCAAAGGGCGTCGTCGCGCAGGAGGCGGAGCAGGTTTTCAGCACCGATCGGCACGGGGTCGGCGGTGCCGCTCCAGCGCCAGGTGGCATATCGCGCGACGCTGAGAAGCGGGACCACGCTGAAGAGCACGAAGACGGCTGCGGCCGGCAGCGCCAAAGCGGCGGCCTGACGACGCCGCGCCCTCACGGCGAGGCTCCCTGTGGCGGCAGGCGTGGCGGCGTCACGACGCGCTCAGGCTACCCCTCCGACGAACTCCCGGAGCGCATCGCAGGCGTTGGCCGTGGTGCTGGGTTCGTGAGCATCGCTCGGTCGTACCGAGACGCGCATGAGGGAGGGGCCGCGTGAGCGGCCCCTCGATAGCGTCGTCCTATCGGTATGAACGTGCCTTACGCACGCCGTTCGTCAGGTCCGCGCTCGTATCCGTAGCGGATGGCCGGCTCGAATTCGGACCACGTGCCCGCGTTCTTCTGCTCCCAGTGCTCGCGGGCTGCGGGCGCGATGTCGTTCCACGTGCTGCCGGCGTACTCCGGGTGGTGGGCCAACTCGACACCGTAGCGGTACGCGGGCTCGAACTCGTCGTACCCGCGGCCGCTCGTGGCGAAGTGCTCGCCGTGGTGCTGTTCGTACTGACCGCGGTTGGCGGTGTATTGCTCGTCAGAGCCTTCGATCTCGACGTCGGTCCGGCGGACGGTGTCGCTGACGGTCTCGGTTCGCTCCCGCGCATCCTTGCGAAGCACGACCTCTTCGACGACGCGCGCTTGCTTGTCGACGACGACCTCTTCCGAGGTCTCGGTCATGTCGATGGACCGCTCCTTGAAGGCTCCCTGGGCTTCGGCCTCACTCACGGCACGGTCGACGGGGCGGCGGTCTACGCTGACGTTCTCTTCGCGGACCTGGACCTGTTTCTCGACCGGCTTCTCGGTCACGTACGTGCGGACGTGCACACCGCCGTGCTCGACCTGGCGCTTGCTGACGTCGAGCTCCTCCTCGACGACCTCGATGGTCTCCTCCTCGCCTTGGCGCGTTCGGCCGGTGTCCTGCTTCATGTCGGCCGTACCGGTTCGAGCATCGTCGGCGGTCGCCGCCCCTGTGCTCGGAGCGCCTGCGGGCATTCCTCCCCGCGCGGTTGCGGTGCCACGCTCGTGACGCTGCATGATGTCGATCGCTTCGGCCGCCCGATCGTCATCCGCTTCGAGCGTCACGAGCTTTCCGCCGTTTCGTACGCCCAGCACGTAATCCTCGGCCTCGTGGTCGGGTACGCCCTGGTCCGTCAGCCACTCGCGCAGGTTGGGCCCGACGTCGTCGTGGTGGTTGATCTCACCACGCGAGAATCCGTGGTTCGAGAGGTCGTCGACGACGCGACGGACGTCTTCTTCGGTTCGGTAGAGTCCTACGACTGTGTTGGACATGGTGGTGTCTCCTCTTCTTCGTGATGTGTGTCGCGACCGTCGCGCGAGGCCTTACGCCTCGTCGGTCGGGTGGCGTTCGATGTCGGCTTGCTCACTCCGCAGGTGCACGGTGCTGCGTTCGCGGTGCTCCTCCCGACGCTTCGTCAGGTGGATCTCTTCACGGAGTACGAGTCGCTTCTCGACGACCAGTACCTCTTCGTAGAGCGGTACGACCGTCGTCTCTCCCTCTTCGCGCACCCCTTCAGGTGCATCGACGTAGCGATCGATCGGCACGCGTCGCACATCGACCGTTTCGCGCACGACCATTTCGTCGACGGGTTCCTCACGCTCCTCGACCCGCGTGCGCAGCCTCACACTCGTGGTCGATCGCTCCTTCTCGATGACGACTTCCTCGGCAACGAGCGGTATCGTTCGCTCCTCGGCCGTCGCGGCTGCGGGGTCGGCGAGGTCGGTGAACGCTCGTGAGAGGTGGACGGTCGTCCCGTCTCGTGTGGCGATGACGTCCCTCGGAAGCGTCCACTG
>JACCWH010000236.1 GCA_013697735.1 Trueperaceae bacterium
CCTCGGCGGCAAGGGCGGCGGCACGGCCGAGCGGGCGCAGGGGGCGGGGCCCAACGTCGAGCGTCTCGCGGAGGCGCTCGCTGGCGCGCGCGAGGCACTGCGACGGAGCGCGTGACGCAAGAACTCGGAACGATTCCGATTCGTGTGCTAGCGTCGCTCCAGGAGGCTCGTTCATGTCCAAGGCTCGCACCCGATCGTTCACGACCGCCATCGGTTTTGCCGACGAGGCGCGCGAGGCGCTCACGCATCTTGCCGACGCTCGCCTCGCCGACACGGTTGATCTCTACAGCCAACTGAAGCAGGCGCACTGGAACGTCAAGGGCAAGCACTTCCAATCACTCCACGAACTCTTCGACGCGATCGCGGAGGCGACGCGACCGTACATCGACGAGCTTGCGGAGCGCGTCACCACCCTCGGCGGCGTGGCCCATGGCACGATCCGGATGGCGGCCGGCGCCAGCTCGCTCGACGAGTACCCCGCCGACCTCGTCGCCGGCATCGACCACCTCGAGGCGGTGCGCGACCGCCTGGCGGCCTACGTCCGTGACAACCGCGACGCCATCGAGCGCGCCGACGAGCTCGGTGATCCCGTGACCGCCGACCTCCTCACGGAGGTCGGCCGCACCCTCGAGCTCAAGCTCTACTTCGTGGAGTCGCACCTGCAGGACTGACCGCTCGTTCCGTCGGCCGGCCCGCCTTAGGCTTCGAAGCCCCCTGGCGGGCCGACGTCGTCGGAGAAAGCGTTCTGCTCGAGCACGTGATCGGCGATGAAGATCTTCGCCTCGGTGCGGACCGCGAGCGCCAAGGCGTCCGACGGTCGGGCGTCGACGTCGAGATGCACGCCGCTCCGCTCGAGCACGAGCATCGCGTAGTACGTACCACCGATCATGTCGGTGATCTCCACGCGCGCGACCGTGGCATCGAGCAATTGCAGCATCGACAGCATCAGATCGTGCGTGAGCGGGCGTTCGGGCCTCTCGGCCGAGCGGCCGGCAGCGATCGAGATCGCCTGCATGGCATCGATCACGATCGGGAGGAGTTCGCCCCCGGGGGCCTTGAGCAAGACCAGGAACTGGTTCTCGTCGCCTGAGACGGCGATGTCTTCGAGCGTTACCTCGACCATCAGGTCCAAGTGTACCGCCGTCGACCCGGTAGACTTCCCCGCATGACGCTCCGCGCACCGTCCGGACCGCACGGCGCTCGCCGCACACCGTTCGAGAGCGTGATCGGCCTCGAGGTGCACTTGGCGTTGAAGACGCGCTCGAAGCTCTTCTGCGGCTGCTCGGCGGAGACCTTCGGCGACGCGCCCAACGTGCACGTCTGCCCCGTCTGCCTCGGTCTCCCGGGCTCGCTCCCGGTCGTGAATCGCGCCGCGGTCGATCTCGCGGCGACGTTCGCGCTCGCCCTCGGCTGCCGCATAACGCCGCAGACGCAGTTCCACCGCAAGCACTACTTCTATCCCGACGCACCGAAGAACTACCAGATCAGCCAGTTCGATCGCCCCGTCGGCGAGGCAGGCGTGGTCGAGATCGGGGGACGGCGAATCGGTATCACGCGTTGCCACCTCGAGGAGGACGCCGGGCGACTCGTGCACCCCCCGTACGCCGATCACAGCCTCGTCGACCTCAACCGGGCCGGCGCCCCACTCTTGGAGATGGTGAGCGAGCCCGACATCCGCTCGCCGGAGGAGGCTCGCCTCTTTCTGGAGCACCTGCGCGCGATCGCGCAGTCGCTCGGCGTGTCCGACGCCGCTCCGGAGCAGGGGAAGATGCGCGCCGACGTCAACGTCTCCGTGCGCCTGCCGGGGGAGCCGCTCGGTACGAAGGTCGAGATCAAGAACCTCAACTCGTTCAAGAGCGTCCAGGCTGCCATCACCCTCGAGGCGCGGCGGCAGGTACTGCTGCGCGAGGCGGGCGCGCCGGTCGAGCAGGAGACGCGGGGCTGGAACGAGGGGGGCCAGAAGACGTACGTGCTGCGCACGAAGGAGGGGTCGGCCGACTATCGCTACCTCGCCGACCCCGACCTTCCGCCCCTACACCTCGACGAGGTGGCGATCGCGCGCCTGCGCGGAGCGATGCGCGAACTGCCCGAGGCGAAGCGCGAACGCTACGTCGCGCTCGGAGTGCGGGCCGCGGAGGCCGAGCTGATCGTGCTCGACGTGCCGCAGGCGACGATGTTCGACGCCCTGCTCGAGGCCGCGGGCGCGATCGAACCACGGCCGACGCCACACACACTCGCGACGTGGCTCACCGGCGAGGTCGCCCACGCGCGCAAGGGAGCGGAGGGCACGCTCGCGCCCGAAGACATCGACGCCACCGCCCTCGTGGCGCTCATCGCGGCCGTGGAGGCGCGGACGATCACGCTCACGAGCGCGAAGGAGCTCCTCGGCGACGTCCTCGCGGGCGCCGATCCCGCCACCCTCATCGAAGCGCGCGGTCTTCGCCAGATCGGCGACGCGGACGCGCTCGGCGCGATGGTCGATGGGGTGCTCGCCGATCACCCGGAGGTGGCAGCGGACGTGCGCGAGAACCCGAAGGCGCTCAATGCGCTCGTGGGCCGCGTCATGCGCGCCAGCGGCGGCCAGGCGCGCGCGGACGCCGTTCGTGCCCTCCTGCAGGAGCGACTCCGCCTCGACCCCGACGGGGGCTGACGAGCCCGCTCGCATGGGCTAGGATGACGCCACCCGAACCACGCTGCAGCCTCCCGGCGCGGGCTCCCACCCCCCGGCACGGCACCTCCTCGGCGTCCACGGGACCTCAGGAGGTCGCGTCGTGCTCACCTTGGCTCGCGCCGTCCGCTCGAGCGGCGGCGGCACCCGTCCCCACCCGACACCACTGGCGCTCGCCACGGCGACGCTCGCGCTCGTGGCGGGGGGCGTCTCCTTCGCAGGGGCCGATGCGCACGCGCATCCCGTATGGGGACCTGCGCTCGCCGCCCAGGCCGCCGCCGAGGCGGATGCGCTCACGGCGCTCGGACGCACCGATCGTGCACTGCACCGCGCCGGCAACGGCCTGCGATCGCGCGTCGACGTGCTGCCGAGCGCGAACTGGAACGGCGGCCCCGAGCGCCTCACCACACGCGGGGCCGCCGTCGTGATCACGGGTCGCGTCGATTGGCTGCACGATCCGGCGGCCACCGAATCGGCGCGCCTCGCGCACCACCGCACGTTCGTGGGCTCGCTCGAGGGCGTGCATCGGGCGGTGCGGGCGTCCACGTCGGCGTACCTCGACGTGCGCCGCGCCTACGTGGCGCTGGCACTGGCGGAAGCGGCGACCGCGAGCCGCCGCGCGACGTTCGAGCGCGCGGAGGCGAGCGTGCTGGGGCGCTCCGAGCGTGCGGGCGGCGCGAACGACGTGGAGCTCGAGGTGGCACGTCTCGAGCTCGAGCGCGCGCTCGTCGGCGTGGAGCGCGCCGCACGGGATCTCGCCACCGCTCGGCGACTCGCGGCGGCGCACGGCATCGACGTCGCGGGGGTCGAGCACGAGCACCGTCGCGTGCTCGACCCCGATCCCCTCGAGGGTTGGCGGCTCCCGCCCGCCGACGACGAGCTCGAGAGCACCACCGTCGAACGTCGCCGGATCGAACGCGACCTCGCACACGCACGTCTCGAGCGGGCGGGGGCATGGTCGGCGCTCGACGACGTCCGGCTCGAGGGGGTCGCCGTCGGCCGCGACGCTCGACTGCGGATCGGACTCGCGCTCGACGAAGGGCGACCTGGCGGTTTCGTGGAGGGGAGTCTTCGCGACGCCACCCGCGAATCGTGGAGCGTGAGTGTGCGCGCGCGCATCCGGATCGACGACGGGTGGCTCGACGACCTCGCCGTGGCGCATCGTGCCGCCGAGGCGGCCGACGAGGCACTCGCGCACGCCATCGACGACGCCCACTGGGCTCGAGCCGACGCGCTCGCCGCGCTGCACGACGCCGAGGACGACGTGGTCTTCGGCGAGCGCGCCCTCGAACTCGGTCGCGCCGCCCTGCGGGCGCTCGACGACGAACGCGTCACCGTCGCCGCGGCGGCCCGCGCCGGCGAGGAGGGTGCGGAGGCTCGACTCGCGCGCTTCGACGAGGCGTACGCTCGCGCCGTGCTGGGCCACCTGCGGGAGCGCGACGCTTTCCTGCGGGCCTGGGATCGCTACCTACGCGCCGCGGAGCGGGGTTGGGTGGCGGTGGGGGCGCCGTTCGAGGTGCGGGCCGTCACACCCGTGCCGTCGACAGGAACGCCCCCTCAACCTCCCCGAGATGCACGAAGCGATCACAGAGGTCGATGAGCGCCTGCGCCGACGCCTCCTTGAAGGCGACCACCTCCACGCGCTTGCCGCGCTCCTGCGCGAGCGCGAGCAGGGGCACGAAATCGCCGTCGCCCGACGCGAGCACCACCACGTCGACGTGCTCCCAGGCCCGCACGATGTCGGCAGCGATCCCCATGTCCCAGTCGCCTTCGAGTACGAGTCGTCCCTCGCCGTCGCCACGGTGGACACGGACGCTGCGCCGCCGCACGCGGTACCCGAGGGAGGAGAGGCGCGTGACGAAGCCGTAGGCGGTCGACTCCCCATCGCGCTCCACCACGTAGGCGGTGGCGGCGTGCAGGCGCCGGCCGCGCGTCGCGATGCGCAGCAGGAGCTCGTAGTCGAGGTTTCGGCCGGCAGCGTCGCGCGCAGCGTAGTAGAGGTTCTGCGTGTCGACGAAGAGTGCCACGCGCTGGTCTTCGTGCTCGGCGGGCCCCGGTTCCGTGGCGAGCAGGCGGTCGCGCACGCGCTCGTTCACGCCCGATCCGCGAGGAACTTCGCCATGATCAGGTTGTCCTCGAAGCCGCCCACGTCACGTACCTGCTCGCGCTCGATCCCTTCGACCTCGAACCCACACCGGCGGTAGAGCGCCTGCGCCGCTGCGTTGGCGCCGCGCACCGACAGCGAGAGCTTGCGCACGCCGAGTCCGCACGCCCATACCTCGGCCTCGTCGAGGAGCGCCTCGCCGCATCCGCGCCGCCGGAGGTGCGCCGCCACGGCGACGGTGAGCACCGCCACGTGCTCGAGCCGCATCGCGGCGAGCCGCGTCGCCTCGCACCAGCCGGCGATCTCTTCGTCGACGAGCGCGAGCAGTACCGCGGCGCGCGTGGTGTCGAGCGTGCGGATCCTCGCCGAGAGGGCTCCCTCCGACGGCGGGCCGTCGCCCACGAACCACGATCCCTCGTCGTAGATGCCGCGTTGCAGTCTCCACCACGCCGCTGCGTCGCGCGCGTGTGCGGAGCGGACGTCCACGGCGCGACGCCCCGACGCTGCGACGGCGGCCGAGAGGGGCTCTGGCATGGGCTCAGGATAGCAACGCGGCCCGCGCAAGATGCACATGCGCGCACGCGACTGGTATCGTGCTCCGCGACGCCGACGCCCGCGTAGCTGGAGATCCGGATGGCCATACCGCAGCACAAGCTCGTCACCGCCGAGTCAGTGACCGAAGGACACCCCGACAAGCTCGCCGACCGCATCTCGGACAGCGTTCTGGACGCGATTCTCGCGCAGGACCCGGCGGCGCGCGTCGCCGCCGAGGCGATCCTCACCACCGGCCTCGCACTCATCGCGGGCGAGATCACCACACGGACCTACGTCGACCTCCAGGCGATCGTGCGCGACACCGTTCGCGAGGTCGGCTACGTCGATGCCGCCTACGGCTTCGACGCCGATCACAGTGCCGTGCTGATCGCCATCAACGAGCAATCGCCCGACATCGCAGTGGGCGTGGATCGCGCCTTCGACGCCGACTCCGGCGACGACGACGACCTGCTCGGCGCCGGCGATCAGGGGATGATGTTCGGCTACGCCTGCGACGAGACGCGAGAGCTGATGCCGTTGCCGATCATGCTGGCGCACGCGCTCGTCCGGCGCCTCGCCGAGGTCCGCAAGGAGGGTGTGCTCCCCTACCTGCGCCCCGACGGAAAGGCCCAGGTGACCGTCGCGTACGACGGCGAGCGCCCCGTAGCGGTCGACGCCGTCGTACTCTCCGCGCAGCACCATCCCGACGTCGAACTCGCCATACTGCGCGCCGACCTGCTGCGCGAGGTGATCACGCCCGTGATGCCCGAGGGGTTCCTGGGCGCCGCCACGCGGATCCACATCAACCCCACGGGCCGCTTCGTGCAGGGCGGACCGCAGGCAGACGCGGGCCTCACCGGCCGCAAGATCGTGGTCGACACGTACGGCGGGGCAGCGCCGCACGGCGGCGGGGCGTTCTCCGGCAAGGACCCGACGAAGGTCGACAGGAGCGCGTCGTACTTCGCGCGCTACGTGGCGAAGCACGTGGTCGCGGCCGGGCTCGCGCGGCGCTGCCAGGTGCAGCTCGCCTACGCGATCGGCGTGGCACGCCCCGTCGGGATGTTCGTGGAGACGTTCGGGACGGGCACGCTCAGCGATCGGCACCTCGAGCGGGCGCTGGCGAACGTGTTCGACGCGCGCCCCGCCGCGATCATCCGACAGCTCGACCTGCGCCGGCCGATCTACCGCGCGACGAGCGCCTACGGCCACTTCGGCCGTCCCGAGTTCTCGTGGGAGAGGCTCGATCGCCTCGAGGATCTGCGCGCCGCGGTCACCTGAACGCGAGCGAGGCGGCTGCGCCCGGGCGCGGATACGGTCCCCCGGGTCGCTCCGTCTGATACAACGGTTCATATGGCACGCATAGTTCTGGGCCACCGCGACGGTGCCCTCGCCATCCGGCTGGCTCGCACCGTCCTCACCGACCTCGCCGCCGAATGGCCCGACCTCCAATTCGTTCCCCGAACGTTCGGTAGCGCCGGCCCCGAAGACGGCGACGCCGTCCTGAACGCCGTGCTCGACGGCCGGGCGAGCCTCGCGGTGGTGGCGGGCGAGACGCTGCGCGCACCGCTCCCCGAAGGGCTCGCCCTCGCGGCGGTCACGCGCCGCGTCGAGCCGCGACTCACGCTCGTGACGAAGGGCTCGAAGCGGCTCGAGGATCTCAGCGCCGGGGCACGCCTCGGCGTCGGCGCGGAACGCGACCTCCCGTTCGTCCACGCGGGCTTCCCGGGCGCCGAGGCCGAGCTGCTGACGGGCGGCGTCGAGGCGGCGCTGAAGCGACTCGCTGCCGACGAGTTCGAGGGGCTGCTCCTGCCCGCCTCCACGCTGGTGACGCTCGACCTGCGCGACCGCGTGGGGGTGCTGCTCGAACCCGACGTGGTGCCGCCCGCGCCGGGTCAGGGGACGCTCGCCCTCGTCGCGCGCTCCGACGATGACGTTGCCGCCGAGGTCGCCTACACCCTGCAGCACCGCCCATCGTTCGACCGTGTGCGCGCCGAGCGCGCATTCGCGGCGGGACTCGTCGGCTTCGCCGTCGGCGCACTCGCCACCGTGAACGACGACGGCGACCTCACGCTCTTCGGCGCCGTGGCACGAGGCACCACGACGCTCCAGGCGAGCGTCTCGGGCGATGCCAAGGAAGCGACCGAACTCGGGGCGGAGCTGGCGAAGGACGTGCGAACGCAGCTCGAGGCACTCTGAGCGCGTCGCTCGCGTACGGAGGCGCGGAGATGCGTCGGGCGCGTCAGGCGAACGCTCGCGCCTCAGCCAGCACCCGCGCCACGAGCGACGTGGGGACCGAGTCGTAGCGTTCGAACCGGAGTGAGAAGGCGCCCCGCCCGCCCGTCATCGAGCGGAGGTCGGCGGAGTACGACTGGAGTTCGGCCATCGGCACGTGTGCGCTGATGACCGAGACCGACCCCTCGGAGTCCATCCCGAGGATGCGGCCGCGACGTCCGTTGAGGTCGCTGATGACGTCCCCCGTGAAGCGGTCGGGGACGCGCACCTTCACGAGCGCCACGGGTTCGAGGAGCAGTGGGTCCGCCGCCGCGCACGCCTCCTTGAACGCCTCCGCCGCCGCGATCTGGAAGGCGATGTCCTTGGAGTCGACCGGGTGGTCCTTGCCGTCGAAGACTTCGGCCTTCACGTCGATGAGGGGGAACCCGAGGGGGCCGTGCTGCGAGGCGGCGCGAACGCCCTTCTCGCACGAACTCTGGAAGGTGGTGGGGATCGTCCCACCGACCACGGCCCACACGAACTCGATGCCGCTCCCACGAGGCACGGGCGCCACGCGCATGGCGACCTCCGCGAACTGGCCGGAGCCGCCGGTCTGCTTCTTGTGGCGGTAGCGGGTCTGCCCCTCGCCGCCGATCGTCTCGCGGTAGCTGATCTTCGGGGGGCGCGTGTCGACGTGCACCCCGTAGCGCTCGGCGAGCGCGAACACGGCCACCTCCAGGTGGACGTGCCCCATGCCCCACAGGACTGTCTCGTGCGTGTCGGGGTCGCGCTCGAGTTGGAGCGTGGGATCGGCGTCGAGGAGCTTGTGGAGCGCGTCTCCGAGCTTGTCCTCGTCGGCCCGCGCCTTCGGGTAGAGCGCCAGCGCCATCACCGGACTGGGGATGCGGATGGCCGAGAGCACGACGTCGACGCCGGGGGCTGCGAGGGTATCGCCCGTTCGCACCCCGTCGGCCTTCGTGATCGCGCCGATGCTCCCGGCACGCAGCTCCTTCACCTCGTGCAGATCCTTGCCCTTCGGGACGTAGAGGTGCTGGGTGCGAACGTCGAGATCGTGCGTGGTGTCGCGAAGCGGGTCGCCGGCCTTCAGGACGCCCGAGAGGACGCGCATCAGCGACACCTTGCCGAGGTAGGGGTCGATCACGGTCTTGAAGACGCGCGCCGTGAACGGACCCTCCTCACCCAGCCGCGGGTGCTCGCCCCGGTCGACGCGCAGCGGGAGGTGATGCTCGACGTGCCGCACCCCGCCACTCATGAAATCGAGCAACAGCGTGACGCCCATGAGGGCGGTCGCAGACGTCATCAGCACCGGTTGGAGTTCGTTCGCCTGAACCGCGGCGTAGAACGCCGCCGCGATGCGCGCAGGATCGATCTCCTGATCCTCGAGGTACTCGAGCATCAGTACGTCGTCGGTCTCGACGACCGCCTCCACGAGGCGCTCGCGGTACTCCTGCGCAACGCCGATCACCTCGTCTGGGATGGGCCCGCGGATGGGCTCACCGTCGGGCCAGGTATAGGCGGCCATGTCGATGAGGTCGACGATGCCGCGGAAGTCCTCGGCTTGGCCGATCGGGATCTGGATGGCGGCGATGTTGCCCGCGAGCGAATCTTCGATCGCGCTCATGGTCCGGAAGAAGTCGGCGTTCTCCCGATCCATCTTGTTGATCACGAAGATGGTGTTGAGCTCGCGTTCGAACGACGACGTCCACACCCGCTCGGTTCCCACCGCCACGCCGGAGACCGCCGAGATGACGATGAGCACACCGTCCGCTGCGGCCTGCGCCCCGCGGATCTCACCGACGAAGTCGGCGTACCCGGGGGTGTCGATCACGTTGAAGCGCTCACCCTTCCACTCCAGGGGGTGCGTCATGGAGTAGATGCTGATTCGGCGCCGCTTCTCCTCGGGCGTGACGTCCGATGCGGTGGTGCCCTCCTCGACGGACCCGGGGGTGGCGAGCGCGCCCGAGCGGTAGAGCATCGCTTCGACGAGCGACGTCTTCCCGGCACCGCTATGCGAGAGGACGGCGACATTGCGGATCTGCGACATCAGGCGAGGCTCCCTTGTGGTGCGTGCCGGCGTGGCGAGACCGCGATGGCACGTGGGCCGAAGGCTCGTGGGCGTCTCTTGGTGGGCGGAGTCTAGCACGCCCCCGCCGCGTGTCCGAGGGACGATCGCGGCGCAAGGTAGCATGGGCGATGCCCATCGAGCGCGAGCTGAAGTTCTCGCTCCTCGACCCGCCGCCGGCCGGGTCGGAGCTCGTCGCCGCGTTCCGCGGCTCCGCCTTCGCCCTCGAGGAGCGCGGCACGCACTCCCAGATCGACCACTACTACGACGACGACGGCGGCTCGCTCCGCCGCGCCGGCCTCGCACTCAGACGACGACAGCGCGATGGCAGCATCGTGGCGGCTCTGAAGACGCAAGGACGCGTGGAAGGAGCCGTGCACGAGCGCGAGGAGCTCGAAGCGCCCGTGGTCGATGGCCGCTGGCCGACACCGATCGCGTACGCGCTCGAGGAGCGGCTCGGCGCCGGCGTCGCCGACACCGTCACACCGCGCATCGAGCTGACCACGGTGCGCACCGAGTACGCCGCGCTCGAAGGGGGGCGCAGGGTGGCGTCGGTGGTGTTCGACGACGTGGAGGCGCGCTACCCGGGCAGCGACAGGAGTGCGCACTTTCGCGAAGCCGAGATCGAGGCGAGTCCCGGGATTCGCCTCCAGACGCTCGAGGCGCTCGCCGATCGGCTGGAGCGGATCGTGACGCTCACACCGTCGGGCGCGACCAAATTGCAGCGCGCCGAGCTCGTCCTCCTGCTCGGGGAGGGCTTGTGATGCCGGCTTCGGATCGTGCCGTGACGCTCCACCTGGTGCGACACGCCCATGCACTCGAGCACGACGCCAGCGGCGACGACGCACAGCGGATGCTGAGTCCGAAGGGCGTGCGCCAGACGGCGCTGCTCGACCGGGCGCTGCGCGCGCGCGGCGTGGGTCTCGGGTTGCTCGCGAGCAGCCCCCGCCGCCGCGCCGTCCAGACGGCGGCAGGGCTCGACCTCGGCGCGACGCTGCAGGTGGTCGACGCGCTCGACGCCGGCGATCCCGAAGCGATCGTCCGGGCGCTGCGCGCGGAGCTACCGAGCTCGGGCGGCGGCGACGCGATCGCGGTGGGGCATCAACCGTCCCTCTCTCAAGTCGCCGCCTACCTCCTCACGGGCTCCGCCGAGGGCGCCTCGGTCGCGTTCGGCACGGCCACGATCGCAACGTTCACTGGGGAACTCGGCGGCGGTGGCATGACGCTGGTGTCACTCGTTCCGATGCAGCTCACGCGGGCGCTCCTCGGCGCGGCGAGCGAGACGGCCGACGACGAAGGCTAGGGCGACCACGCCACGCCGGCGACGCCGCCGAGCGTAAGAACGCGACCCACGCCAGCGTCCGCGCGCGCCGCGGCGGGCATAGTGGGAGCATGTCCACGTCCGCGCACCTCCCGCGACTCGTGATCGCAGGCGCCGGCGGCCTCATCGGCCGGCACCTCCTACGGCTGGCGGAGGGGCGCTACGACCGCATCGTCCTCACCCACAGCGACACGAAACTCCCCGGCGTCACCTCCGTCCGCTGGGACCCGCGCGCCGCGGCCAAGGGCGACGAGCGCGGTCTGGCGAGCGTCTCCGAAGCGCTGGAGGGCGCGGCGGGGTTGATCAACCTCGCCGGCTCCTCGATCTCCGCCGGTCGCCTCGGCGCGCGGCACGTGGCCACGCTCCGTGCGAGCCGCGTGGCCGCCGGGGCCACCTTGTCCGAGGCGCTCCTGCGCTGCGCGACGCCGCCGGCGGCGTGGTTCCAGGCATCGGGCACGAACGCCTACGCCGACGGCGGTGAGCATGAACTCGACGAATCGGCGCCGATCGACGTCCACGCGCCGCTCGGCGAGGTAGGGATCGTGTGGGAGGCATCGGCCGACCCGGTGCAGCACCGGACGCGCGTGGTGATCGGCCGCATGGCGATGGTGCTCGCCCCCGAGGCCGAGGCGTGGCGACGGCTGCTGCTGCCGATCCGGCTCGGCGTCGGAGGGCCACTCGGCAGCGGCCGCCAATGGTGGCCCTGGATTCACGTCGACGACGTGGTGCGCGCCATCTTGTGGCTCGTCGAGCGCGACGACGCGGTGGGGGTCTACAACGTGGTCGCCGAGCCCGTGCGGCAGATCGAGTTGACGCGGGCGGCGGCGCGGCGTCTGCGTCGCCCCGCGCTCGTCCCCGTGCCGCCGTTCGCCCTTCGGATCGTGCTCGGTGGCCTCGCCGATGCCCTGCTCCTCGCCTCCTTGCGCGTGGTTCCGGATCGGCTCCTCGAAGAAGGCTTCGAATTCGAGCTCCTGGACGTCGATCGCGCGGTGGCGAGACTGCTGGCGTAGCGCACGGCCTGCGCCACCACGAAGGCGACGCCCACGCCGAGGAGGCCGACGATCCGCGCCGCGCGCGTCGCGAGGCGCCGTGGTGCGTCGATCCTGCACAGGAGCGTCAGGCGGTCATCATTCAGCCGGTGGTCGGCGGCAACGGCCGCACGCCGTGCGCCCCCTCGAGCCGCGCGACCTCGTCGGCGTCGAGCACCAGGTCGATCGCCGCGAGCGCATCGGCGAGCTGCCGCGTCTTCGTGGCGCCCACGATGGGCGCCGTGACGCCGGGCCGGCTCGCGACCCACGCCAGCGCGATCTGGGCGGGAGGCACCCCGCGCGCATCGGCGACGTCGCACACGGCGTGGACCACGTCGTCGCGCCAGGGGACGTCGTAGAGCTCCGCCGCGATCGACTCGTCGGCGCCGCGAGCGGTGGCGGCGCGCTCCTCCGGACGGCGCGTGAGGTACCCGCGTGCGAGCGGGCTCCACGGGATCAGACCGATCCCCTCGGCGCGGCAGAGCGGCATCATCTCGCGCTCCCCCTCGCGGTCGAGGAGGTTGTAGTGGTCCTGCATGCTCACGAAGGGCGCCCAGCCACGTGCACGGCTCACGCCGAGCATCTTCATGAACTGCCACGCCGCCATGGTCGAGGCGCCGAGGTAGCGCACGTAGCCGCCCCGCACGAGGTCGTGGAGCGCTTCGAGCGTCTCCTCCACGGGCGTGTGGGGGTCGAAGCGATGGATTTGGTAGAGATCGACGTAGTCGGTACGGAGGCGCCGGAGCGAGGCGAAGCATTCGTCGAAGACATGCTTGCGCGATAGGCCGCGGCGGTTCGGACCGGCGCCCATTCGACCGTGGACCTTCGTCGCGATGACCGTCTCGTCGCGCTTCGTGAAGCGCGCGAGGAGCCGACCGGTGATCTCCTCGGAAGCTCCCGTGGAGTAGACGTTCGCGGTGTCGAAGAAGTTGATGCCGGCCTCGACCGCCTCGCGCACGAATGGCGCCGCCTCTTCCTCCTCGAGTATCCAGGGTCGCCAGGTGGGCGAACCGTAGCTCATCATGCCGAGGCAGAGGCGCGAGACCTGCAGACCGGTCGTTCCGAGTGGCACGTAGTCCATCGCGCACGCTACCACCGACCTGCGGCGCCCGACGCCGTGCTCGGCCCGGGTGCGTAGGCTCGGCGCCCGACGTGACGCGACGGGTCGCGAGGTAGCGACGCGACCGGTACGCTCATCTCTCTCGAGGAGGAGACCATGAGCGACCGCAACGACAACGACCCGCCCCTGCGCGGCCAGGACGTCCACCACTCGGAGGGCCGCGCCGACGCCCTCGCCGGCGACGAGCGCTCCGAGGAGGAGCTCCGGGGCGACGACGAAACGGACGAAATCGAGAACCTCACCCGTGAAGAGTTCATGGACGAACTCTCGCTGGAGGCGATCGGCACCATCACCGGCCTCCCCGTGCCGAGCGATCCGAGCCCCGACGAGGAACGGAAGTTCCGCGGCCTCGCCTGGGAGAACGTGAAGCTCGACGTCGGCAGCCGCCAGGAGTGGGGGGGCGTCCTCCCGGACCGACAGGTCGACGAGGATCCCCCAGAACGCGCGTAGGCGCCACGTCGCGCCCGCGCACCGGTGCTACCCTCGTGCCATGAGCGACATCGCCGCGACCACCCCCCCTCCGTCCGCCGCCCCGGTAGGCCCGCGAGACGACGCGCTCTTCGACCTCATCGCGCTCGAAGAGGAGCGGCAGGCGAGTGGCCTCGAGTTGATCGCCAGCGAGAACTTCACCTCGCGCGCCGTGATGGAGGCCGTGGGGAGCGTCCTGACGAACAAGTACGCCGAGGGCTACCCTGGCAAGCGCTACTACGGCGGCTGCGAGATCGTGGATCAGGTGGAGCGCCTCGCCATCGATCGGGCCAAGGAGCTCTTCGGCGCTGCGTGGGCGAACGTGCAACCCCATTCGGGGAGTTCGGCGAATCTCGCGGTCTACATGGCGCTGCTCGAGCCCGGCGACGTGGTCCTCGGGATGGACCTCGCGCATGGCGGGCACCTCACGCACGGCTCCCCCGTGAACTTCTCGGGGATGGGCTACACGGTGCACGGGTACCCCGTCGCCGCCCACGACGAACGGATCGACATGGAGCACGTCCGTACCCTCGCGCTCGAGCACCGGCCGAAGATGATCATCGCCGGCGCCTCGGCCTACCCGCGCCTCATCGACTTCGAGGCGTTCCGACGCGTCGCCGACGAGGTCGGCGCCGTGCTCGTGGCCGACATCGCCCACATCGCCGGGCTCGTGGCCGCGAAGCTCCATCCCGATCCGGTGCCACACGCGCACGTGGTGACGACCACCACGCACAAGACACTTCGCGGGCCCCGTTCGGGGCTCATCCTCTCGAACGACCTCGAGATCGGCAAGCGAATCGACCGGATGATCTTCCCTGGAATGCAAGGTGGTCCTTTGCAGCACGTGATCGCCGGGAAGGCCGTCGCCTTCTTGGAGGCACTGCAACCGAGCTTCCGCGAGTACTCGCGCGCCGTGATCGACAACGCGCGCGCACTCGCCGCGGCCCTCGTGGAACGCGGCTACCGCGTGGTCTCGGGCGGCACCGACAACCACCTCGTGCTGGTCGACCTGCGCCCGCGTGGGATGACGGGCAAGGCGGCCGTCGAAGCGCTCGATCCGGTGCACATCACGGTGTCGAAATCGATGGTCCCCTTCGACGACACGAAGCCCTGGATCACGTCGGGCATCAGGCTCGGCACGCCCGCGCTCACCACCCGCGGGTTCACGGAGACCGAGATGGAGCTCGTGGCCGATCTCATCGATCGCGCGCTCACGCTCGACGATCCCCACGCGGTACGAGCCGACGTCGCCGCGCTGGCGCTGCGACACCCGATGCCGTAACCCTTTGCCGGAGCGGCGCGCGACGGGCTCGCCGTCAGCCCTTTCGCCGCCGGAGTCGCTCGAGACCTTCCTGCAGGCTCATCCGCATCCGATCGATCGCGGTGGCGACCTCACCGAGTTCGTCGCGGCGCGCCAACTCCACCGGGGCCACGAGGTCGCCCATCGCCACGCGATCGGCGGCGTCGCGTAGGCGGCCGACGTCGTAGGCGATGCGCGCAGTGGCGACGCCCGCCACGAGCGCCCCGAAGAGCGCCGACACGGCGGTCGCGGCGACGAGCGGCGTCCACAGCTCTGAGCGGAGCCCTGCGGGGAGGAGCAGCCAGACGAACCAGGCGCCGAGCCCCCACGCGGCGATGGCCGGCAGCACGATCAGCGCCGAGAGGCGGCGACCGAACGCGCCGCGGCGCTTGGCGCCGGCAGCGCTCAGCGCTTCATCGCGCACCCCGGAGCGCTTCTGCGTCTCCTCGGGCGGAGCGGAGAGCGTGATCGGTATCTCGGCCGACGAGCGCGTCGATCGGTAGGCCCGCTCGGGCGGTGCGAGATCGACCTCTACGGGGAGGAGCGGCGGGCGGTCGCTGTCGCCACCGCGCTTCGAACCCTCCGTGGCCCGATCACGAGCGATGGCGTCGCGAGCGCGTGACGATGGGGCGACGGCGGGCTCCGCGCGCCGCTCGCGAGCGGGTGTGTCGCGACCTGCGCGCTCGCGCGAGGCGGAGTCGCGCAGCGATCGATCTCGAGCCGCGGCGTCGCTTCCGGGTCCCTCGCGGCGGACGTACCGGGGGCCGGCGTCGGACGGATCGGCATCGCTCGGAGCATCCGCAGACTTCGGATCCGCCGTCGCACCCCCCTCCACGATCGGCGCGGAGAACGTGGCAGTCGTGGGGGCAGGCCGGGCGGACCGGTCCCGTGGCCCGGGCCGATCGCCTCGCGGCGCCGTCGGCACGACGATGTCGGCAGCGCCGAACCCGGCCTCGCTCACCGGTGTGAGCTTCGGGTCGGCGCGAACGTCACGCTCCTCGATGAGGGTCGCGTCGACGGAGGGCACGCCGGCGAGGGGCGACGGTGCTCGGTCCCCCCCGCCGAGTACGGCGTCGAAGGCGCCGTCGATCGAGACGCTCGCAGCGTCGTCGTCGTCCGCGACGGTCGTGACGAAGGGGTGCCCGGAACCCTGGAACGGTGGTGCGCTGGCCGACCGGTGCATCGCGGCGATGCCGGCGGCCTGAAGGCGGAGCGCGACCTTGGCGGCGCGCGTCTCCGGCATTCCCCGCGTGATCACGCCGGGCATGCGTTCGACGAGCGCACGCGCCTTCGCGTCGTCGAGATTCAGCGCCTGCGCGACCCGCTCGATCACGACGTCCTCACGCTCCCGGAGTTCGCCGACGACTTCCACCACGAACGTTGCTCTCGCGTCCATCAGATCCCTACTCCTCCACACGGCCGTAGCCGTTGTGTGCCAAGACTGCTTCGGCGCGGGCCAGGAAATCTTGCTGGTCCACGGTCGACTTGAAGTGCCCCGCGATCGCCTGGACGAGCTGTCCGAGCTCGCCCTCGGGCATCAGACGCGGGTTGTGGCCGAGCGAATCGAAGGCCTCGTCGACGAAGATCTCTCCGATCGGTCCGGCGGTGGCCACCGCCGCCCAGACGAGCCCCGGCACCACCGCGGGTTCGACCAGCAGCGTGGGGGACGGCATCGCATGCACACCGTTCGAACCGGGTCGCCGCCGCTCGACGTCGATTTCGTAGGAGGCGTGCAGGAGGAGTTGGTCGGTCGGGAGATCGATGCTGAAGGTGGGAGGCACCACACCGACACGGAAGCTGAACCGGCCCTGCTTCCAGGCGATGAGGTGGGCGAGCGCCGGCCGGCCGACGAGCGACCCGACGACCGCATGCTGCACCCGGCCGCGAACGAGGTAGACCTCGCCGGACCCGACCGTCGGGGCGGCGACGTTCAAGCACCCACTCGCTTGGTTCAGCGAGAGGTACTGGACGAGGTTGCTGAGTACCCCATCCGCGAGCCGTCCTTCCAGGGCGTTCATCCGCGCCGACCTCGTCTCCTCGGGCGCGACCGTGTGGTCGCCACGACGCTCGCCGCGAAGGACCCGCCGCCGCCGTCTCGCCGCTCATCGTACGTTCACCCAACCTTCAGCATGCCACATAGTCGGGCTTCGGCGCACCCCCGGAGCGGGACCGGACCCGTGGTAGCGTTCCGACCTGAGGAGTGCCGTCCATGCACAAGATTTGTCTCATCCCGGGTGACGGAATCGGACTCGAGGTGATCCCGGCGGCCCGGCGCGTGCTGGAGGCGACGGGAGTAGCGCTCGACTTCGTGACCGCTGACGCCGGTTGGTCGACGTTCGGGCGCCTCGGCACCTCCGTCCCGGATGCCACGCTCAACGCCGTGCGCGCCGCCGACGCGACGCTCGCCGGCGCCTTCACGTCGCCGAGCGCGAAGATCGCGGGCTTCACCGGCGCGATCCGCCACATGCGCCGAACGCTCGACCTGTACGCGAACCTTCGCCCCGCGAAGACACGACCCGTCGCGGGCTGCTTCGCGGGCGTCGACATCATGATGGTGCGCGAGAACACCGAGGGCCTCTACGTCGAGGTGGAGCGCCGCTACGGCGACATCGCCATCGCCGACGTCAAGATCAGTCGCTCCGCCTCCGAGCGGATCGCCCGGGTCGCGGCGCAGCAAGCGCGCGGGCGCCGCGGGCTCGTGCACGTCGTCCACAAGGCGAACGTACTGCCGATCACGTCGGGGCTCTTCCTCGATACCGCGGTCGACGTGATACGACGCGAATATCCCGACGTCGAGGTTCGCGACATCATCGTAGATGCCTGTGCTATGAAACTGGTTCGTGAGCCGGGGTCGTTCGACGTGCTCGTCACCACCAATCTCTTCGGCGACATCCTCTCCGATCTGATGGCGGGACTCGTCGGTGGGTTGGGACTCGCCCCATCGGCGAATCTCGGCGATCACCAGGCCGTGTTCGAACCCGTGCACGGCTCAGCGCCCGACATCGCGGGCCGTGGTGTGGCCAACCCGGTCGCCACGATCGTGACGAGCTGCCTCATGCTCGACCACCTCGGCGAGCACGAGACGGCTGCCCGCCTGCAGGCGGCGGTCGACCGCGTGCTCGAGCGCGGCCCACACACGCGCGACATCGGCGGCACGGCCGGGACCGAGGAGATGGCCGACGCGGTGATCGCCGCCTACGGGGAGGGTTGATGTACGCGCTGCACCAGGCGGTACGCGCCATTCGCGGCAACTGGGTCGCGAGCGTCGCCACGATCACCACCATGACGCTCTCGCTCACCATCCTCGCCGGCTTCAGCCTCCTGAGCCTCAACCTCAACCGGGTGCTCGCCACGCTCCAGGGGGAGCTCGAGGTGACCGTCTTCCTGCACGACGGTGCCGATGGCGGCCGTCTGCTCGAGACGGTACGCTCGTGGCCCGAGGTCGCACGCTCTGAGTACGTCGGCAAGGACCGCAACCTGGCCGCCCTCGTCGTCGACATACCGAGTCTCGCGACCGCCGCGCAATTGGTCGCCAATCCCCTCCAAGACACGCTCGAGCTGCGCCTGATCGATCCCGGCCAGACGGCGTTCGTACGAACGCGCCTCGAGGCGCTCCCGGGCGTCGCCGACGTCGAGGACGGCTCCGAGGCGGTCGAGACGTTCCTCGCGATCGCCGACGCCCTGCGCGTGGTCGGTTCGATCCTCATCGTGGTGCTGCTCTCCTCCGCCCTCTTCGCGATCGTGAACTCGATCCGCGCTGCGATCACGGCGCGCGAGGACGAGATCGAGGTGCAGCGGCTCGTCGGCGCCACCCAGACCTTCATTCGCGCGCCGTTCCTCATCGAGGGGATCTTGCTGGGGCTCTTCAGCGCCGTGATCACGCTCGCGCTGACCGTTCCCGGTTACCAGTTCGTGGTCACGCGCCTCGCGCTGCAGCTCCCCTTCGTGCCGTTCGTGCGCGACCCCCTCCTGCTCGCGCAGGTCTCGCTCCTGCTCACGCTCCTCGCCCTGATGGTCGGCCTCGTGGGCAGCGCGATATCCGTATCGCAGCACCTGCGCGAGCGGAGATGAGCGTCGTGCCGCGCCTGCTGGCGTTCGCGGTGCTCCTGGTGGCGCTGGCGCTCCCCATCGCGGCCCTCGGCCAGGTCGACCGCAGCGAGCAGCAGCGGCTCGAGGCCGAGATCGCCGAGGGGCAGCGGCTTCGGCAGCAACGCGAGGCCGAGATCGCAGCGATCACGCGCGAGCTCGGGGCGACCGACGCCGAACTGCGAGCGCGGATCGCCGAGCGCGATCGCGTCGGGCAGGAGCTGCGCGACCTCGAGGTTCGACGCACGGCGCTGCTCGCGAGCATCGCTGCGCTCGAGGCGGAGCGTGACGCCACCGCGCAGCGCATCGCGGCGCTCGAGGCCGACCTCGCGCTCATGCAGGAGCGCGTGCAGGCACTGCTGGTGAACCTCCATCGCTCTCGGTCGGGGCGTATCGGTGGCGTCCTCGGCCGCGCCGAATCGTTCCACGACCTGCGTGTGAAGCAGCATTTCATCGGGCTGCTCGCCGATCAGGACGTCGCCGTGGTCACCGAGCTCGACACCCTCATCACCGCACTCGATCGTGAACGCGCCCTCCTGGAGGCGCAGGTCGCCGCCGGGCGGGAGCAGGAGGCGCAGCTCGATCGCAACGCCCTCGAGCTCGAAGCGACGCGCGTGCGGCTCGCGACGATGGTCGCCAACCTCGAATCGACACAGTCGGGGCAGCGTGCCCAGGAGCGTGAACTCCTCGAGGCGCAGAACGCGCTCGAGGCGCAACTCGGCGGCCTCGGCGCCGCGCTCGCGCGCGAGATCTCCCGGCTCGAGGCGGAGGAGCGGCGCCTGCGCGAGGAGGCGCAGCGCTTCGTGCAGGACCGCCAGCGTTCCACGGCCCTCGAGGACGAAGCCGATCGGACGCGCGCCCGCATCGACAACCTACGCGATCCCGCGCCCGTCCCCGCCTCCGGCTACGTCTCTCCGCTCGACGCGTCGGTCGTGACGCTGCGCTTCGCCGCGGCTCGCAACTCCTACGTGGTCCTGCGCGCGAGCGAGGCGGGAGCGGCCGTGCGCGCGGTGCGCGGTGGCGTCGTCTTGTCGGTCTACGACCTGGGCGCGAACGAGGGGCACATGGTGGCGGTCCGCCACGACGCGACCCTCACGACCGTCTACACCAACCTCCGACCGCCGGTCGTCCAAGAGGGGGAACAAGTGAGCGCCGGGAGCGTGCTCGGCTATCTCGGCGGCTCGTCGCTCATAGACGCCGACCAACTCCGCTTCTACCTCCGCCGGACGGTGGGCACCACGGCGAGCTTCGTCGATCCGGCGCCCGTGCTCGGTCTCCAGTAGCCCGGCGCCACGCCGCCGCCCCGCGCCCGCCCACGCCCGCCCACGCCCCACTTCCGGCCGACGGCGCGGCGTGCTCCGCTGGCATAGACTCGCGCCATGCGCTGCGTGAGTTGTGGAACCTCGAACGCCCAAGGGATGCGCTTCTGCGGCATGTGCGGCCGGG
>JACCWH010000018.1 GCA_013697735.1 Trueperaceae bacterium
CTCGACGTCGGTCGCCGCCTCGACCGGTTCGGCCTCCGGTGACTCGGCGTCTTCGGCGTCGGACACGCTCTCCTCGGCGACGGCGTGCGCTTCCGATGGCTCGGCGCTCGACATCGACGTGGCGGCGGGCTCACTCGCAGCGGGCTCCTTCGCGGCGGGCTCGCCGACAGCGGTCTGGCTCGCAGTGCCCTGGCTCGCAGTGCCCTGGCTCGCAGTGATCCCGCTCGCCGTGGGCGGGGTCGGGACGGCGCCGTCCTCGACGGCCTCGCGTACCGCGCGCTCGGCTGCAGACTCGGGGATCGGCTTGCGGCCGCCTGATGCGGGGGCAGGGGCAGACGTCGCGCCCTCCTCGCCCGTGACCTCGGCGCCACCGCGGATCTCGATGATCACGTCGGCGAGTGTCGCGGTGACGAGCTGGATCGAGCGGATCGCGTCGTCGTTCCCGGGAATGATGAAGTCGAGCACGTCTGGATCGGAGTCGGTGTCGGCGAGTGCGACGGCCGCGATGCCGAGTTTGTTCGCTTCCTTGACCGCGATCGCCTCCTTCGTCGGATCGATGATGAAGATGGCGTCGGGGAGACGAGACATGTCGCGGATCCCGCCGAGGTAGCGCTGCAGGCGCTGGAGCTCTTTGCCGAGGTCGATCTGCTCCTTCTTGCTGTAGCGCAGGATCGACTCGTCCTCGAACATCGACTCGAGGTCCTTGAGGCGATCCACGCGCGTGCGGATGGTGCGGAAGTTCGTGAGCAGGCCGCCGAGCCAGCGTTCGTTGATGAACGGCATGCCGCAGCGCTTCGCCTCGGCGGCGAGGATCTCCTGCGCCTGCTTCTTGGTACCCACGAAGAGGATGGTGCCGCCGCGCCCGGCGACGTCACGCAGGAAGTTGAAGGACTTCTCGGACTCGACGAGCGTCTTCTGCAGGTCGATGATGAAGATGCCGTTGCGCTCCGCGAAGATGTAGCGCTTCATCTTCGGGTTCCAACGCTTCGTCTCGTGACCGAAGTGCACGCCGGCCTCGAGGAGCTGCTTCATACCAAGGTAGGACATGTCGTTCCTCCGTCGGCGGGATGTTGAGGGGGAGTCAGCGTCTCGTCGTCTCCGAAGGTGCTCGGGTGACGTCGCGATCGCTCGGTGGGGCGGCCGCATCGCGGTCTCGCCGTGCCGCGTTCACCCGTGCGGACATCCCGCTGCCGCCGGGCAAACCTCCCGAATATACCACGCCGGTACTGGCGAGCGCCATGGGCACGAACCACGAACGGCGCGCCAGGAGGCGCGCCGTGAGGAGCAAGACGAAGTGATCGCGAGCGGCTCAGCGCAGGTTCGTCAATGCCTCGCGCGCCGGGCCGTACTCGGAGTCGAGTTCGAGCGCGCGCTCGAATGCGCGGCGGGCGGCCTCGACGTCGCCGGGGGCGCGGCGGGCGTCGTAGACCGTGCCGAGGTGGTAGTGCGCTTCGGCCGACTCGGGCGGCAGGAGCGCGCCCTGCTGCGCACGGCGGACCGCGTCGTCGAGTCGGCCCTGATCGACGTAGGCGCGGGCGAGGTAGGTGAATACGGCGGGTACGAAGACCGCCCCGTCGAGTTGCAGTGCCTGCTCGAAGCGCGGGATCGAGCCGGCGACGTCGCCGCACTCGAACATCGCGATCGCGAGCGACGAGACCGCCGACAGGCTGTTCGGCGCGAGGCTCACCGCCTGCGAGAGTTCGAATTCGGCGCCCGAGCAATCGCCGAGGCGGTACATCACGTTGCCGAGGTTGTTGTGCGCGGTCGCACTCGACGGATCGAGCACCACGCCGCGGCGGAAGGCCTGCTGCGCGAGTTCGAGTTGGCCGAGCTCGCGATAGGCGCGGCCGAGGTTGACTTGGATCGTGGAACGCTCGCGCTCACTCATCTCGGCGGCCGCGGCGAGTTCGGTCGCGCGCTCGAGCGTCGTGCGTGCCTGGTCGAGATTCCCGGCCTGATAGAGCACGATCCCCTTGGTGTTCTGGACCGTCGGGTCGTTCGGTGAGAGGTTCTCGGCGCGCTGCAGCACTTCCAGGGCGTCGCTGAGGCGGCCACCGTAGCTCGCGGGATCGAAGACGAACTGCTCCTGATAGGCGAGCGCCAAGTGGACGTAGCCGGGCACGTACGCGTCGTCTACCTCGATCGCGTTACGGAGCGCGTCGACCGCAGCGCTGTAGGCATTCTGGCAGAGCAACGAACGGCCCTTGCCGACGAGCGCTTCGGCGCTGTCATCGTCGCGTTTGAGTGCCTCTTGGAAGAAGTACTGGGCCAGCGCGCAGTCGCCCTGCGCGTAGTAGCGGTTGCCCTCGCGCACGAGCGTCGACGTGTCGGCCGGAGCCGCCGCCTGGGCAACGGCAACGGTGAGCAGCGACGACGCAGCCGCAGCGAGCATGATGGCGATCGCACGGCGCGCGAGCGGAAGCGCGACGGCACGAGGCGTCGAGGAGCGGTGCGCGGTGGTGTTCAACGTAGCCTCCGAAGATCGGATCGTCGCGAGATTGTATCACCGACGGTGTGCCTGTCCGGCACCTTCGACGCTCCGTACGACACGGAGGCCGATACGGCGTTCGAACGACGCGGGTGCATTGTGTTCAGAATGTCGCGTCAGCGTGAGAGACGCGTGTGCGCGGCCGCGCATGGTGGGCCCGGCGTCGTCGCGGCATCGTCGGCGCCGTGCCCGGATCCCTGCCGTTGCAACGGTGCTCTCTCGCCACGTCGTGGTCGGTGCCGGCGCTGTAGGCTGGTACTCTGAGAGCGCCCGCCGAAGGACATTCGTCTCGTCCGCGCGGGCGAGGGGCGGAGGTAGTCTCGGAGATCGTGCGGGCGCCGAATCCCTCGCTGCCGCATGGCCGACGCGTCGTCGCCGACGCGTACGCTTCGAAACCAGCCGCCACGAGGAAACGCATGCCCGACGCCCACACACCCGACACCCGAACGCGTCCGCGCCTCTCCGCGGTCTCGCTCGCGTGGTGGACGATCGGCGTCAACGCGGTGGTGATCCTGCAGGGAGCATTCGTGCGCGCGACGGGCGCCGGCGCCGGCTGCGGTTCGCACTGGCCGCTGTGCAACGGCGAGATCATCCCGCTGTCGCCGGGTGTCGCGACGCTCACCGAGTTCTCGCATCGCCTGCTCTCGCTCCTGGCGCTGGTGATGTGCGGTTGGCTCCTGCGTCGCGCAGTCACCCTCCGCGCCGGGAAGCCCGGCTTCTTCGTGTTCGCCCTCGCCGCGTTCGTGTTCGTAGTCATCGAGGCCCTCCTGGGGGCCGCGACCGTCTTGTGGGGTCTCACGGGCGAGAACCAGAGCGTCGCGCGCGGTCTGATGGTGGCCACGCACCTCGTCAATTCCCTCCTGCTCGTCGGCACCCTGGCGGGGGCGCTCGTCTACGCACGGGACCGCGCCCCCGTCTGGCCCATGCGCGCGGGGCGCCAGGGGGCGCTGTCGACGGTCCTCCTCGTCGGCCTGATCGGCATGATGGTACTGATGTTCTCCGGCGGGATCGCCGCGATGGGGAACACGATGTTCCCGTCGGACTCGCTGGCGGGGGGCCTCGCCGCCGATTTCGATCCCGAGTCGCACCCGCTCGTGCGCCTGCGGATCCTGCACCCGCTCATCGCGGTATCGGTGGGGATCTACCTCTTCCTCGCGCTCGGCCTCGCCTGGTGGATGAAGCCCGTCCGCGAGGCAAGGACGCTCGCCCGCACGCTCCTGGGGGTCTACGTGGTGCAGCTCGGCATCGGAACCTTGAACCTGGCGCTGCTCGCCCCGATCGTGCTGCAGCTCACGCACCTCGGTTTGGCCGTGCTCTCCTTCGGGCTGCTGAGCGCCATCAGCGTCGTGTTCCTCGGAACGCCGCTGGCGGTGCGAGCGAGCATCGCGCGCGCCGCGATCGGCGAGCGCGCATGAGCGACGCCCCGTCCGCCGCCCCCGCACGTGCCACCTGGCGCGACTACGCCACCCTCACGAAGCCTCGCGTGATCAGCCTGCTGCTCCTCACCACGGTCGGCGCGATGTTCATCGCCGCCGAGGGCTTCCCTGGCTGGATCCCGCTCCTCGGTCTGCTCATCGGCGGCTACATGTCGGCGGGTGCTGCCGGGACCTACAACATGGTCTACGACGCGGACGTCGACGGACGCATGCGCCGCACGGCGAAGCGCCCCACCGTCACGAGGGTGGTCCCGACCCGCGACGCACTGCGCTTCGCGATCGCGCTCACGGTCCTCTCCTTCGCAGTGATCTGGGCGAGCTCGAACCTGCTCGCCGCGCTCCTCTCGTGGGCCGGGATCGCCTTCTACATGCTGATCTACACGATGTGGCTCAAGCGCAGCACCTGGCAGAACATCGTGATCGGCGGCGCTGCGGGCGCCATACCCCCCCTCGTCGGCTGGGCGGCTGTCACCAACGATCTCTCGCTGCTCGCCTGGTGCCTCTTCGCGCTCATCTTCGTCTGGACGCCCGTGCACTTCTGGGCATTGGCCCTGATGATCTCCGAGGACTACGACGCGGTCGGCATCCCGATGGCGCCGTCGGTCATCGGCGAACGCGCGACCGTCATGCAGATGGTGATGTACGCCGGGCTCACGATGATCCTCACCGTGATCCCCTTCGCGCTGCAGGAGTTCTCGATCGCCTACTTCGTGGCGGCGCTGGCGCTCAACGTGGTGCTGGCGATGCGGGTGCTGCGCCTCTATCAGGTCGCACGGAGCGGCGCGCGGATCGACCGCGCGGTGGCGCTGCCGGTCTACAAGTACTCGATGCTCTACCTCGCGCTGCTCTTCCTCAGCATGGCGCTCGACCGCGCGTTCTTCGTCTGAGGATCGGCGCGTGAACCCGATCTTCCTCACGCCGAAATGGCTCGTCGGCCACGTGCTGGTGCTCACGGTGCTGATCAGCTTCACGAACTTCGGCGCCTGGCAGCTCCGCCGCCACGACGCGCGGCTCGAGCGCAACGCCGTCGCGATCGAGCGGATGGCGGAGGAGCCGGCCGATCTCGACGCGGTGGTCGCGCGCGCGCTCGCGACGCCGCCGATCGGCGGCGTCGCTCCGCTCGCCTATCGTCGCGTGAGGCTCACCGGTACGTTCGATCCCGCCGTCGAGGTCCTGCGTCGGCCCGTCTCCCGCGACGGCATGCCCGGCTACCACGTGATCACGCCCCTCGTGCTCGCCGACGGGAGCGCCGTGCTCGTGGAGCGGGGCTGGGTTCCGCAGTCGCTCGATCGGGTGCCCGTCGTCGAGGCGTCACCTCCCGAGGGGGAGGTCACGATCGTGGGGTGGACCTTCCCGACGGAGCGCCCGCCGACGGGACCACTCGCCGGCCTCGTCGCTCGCGACCCGGCGGAGGGGCCGCTGCGAACGGTGGTCTACGTCGACGAGGAGCGCCTCGCGGCGCAGATGCCCCATCCGCTCCGTGACGTGCTCGTGCTACTCGACCCACCGAGGCGACCGCCGGGCGATCGCACGCTGCCGTTGGCGCCCCCGCCGCCGACGGTGGGCGCCGGTGCGCACCTCGGGTATGCGGTCCAGTGGATCTCCTTCGCGCTCATCACCGGAATCGGCTACGCCGCCCTGCTGCGGCGCGTGGGGCGCGAGGAGGGGCGTGCCGACCCGAACGCCGGGTAGAGCTTCCTCAGTGCCTTCCTCCTGCGCTCGTCCCGGTGCGCTCCCTCGCCTCGTCGATCGCTTGCATCAGCGATTCGAAGGGCGTGACGAACTTCTCGACCCCTTCGCGCTCGAGCGCGACGGTCGCGGCGTCGAGGTCGATGCCGAGTTCGCCGAGGGCGCGCAGCTTCGCCTCCGCCTCGTCGAGTTCGTCGGTGAGCCGCGGACGTGGGTCGCCGTGGTCGCGGTAGGCGTCGAGCGTCTCTTGCGGGAGTGTGGTCACGGTGTCGGCGCCGATCAGCGGCTCGACGTACGCCAGGTCGTGATAGGCGGGATCCTTGACGCCGGTCGACGCCCACAGGAGTCGCTGCGGTCGAGCGCCGGCGGCGGCGAGCGGGGCGAAGCGGTCGCCCCCGAAGAGGCTCGTGTAGATCACGAACGCCCGTTTCGCGCTCGCGATCGCCGCCGTGCCGCGCAATGCCGCGGCGCGTTCGCCACGGTCGCCGCCCGCGCGCACGAGCTCGTCGAGGCGGGGGTCGATCAGCACGTCGATCCGTGACAGGAAGAAGCTCGCGACCGATGCCACGCCGGAGACGCTCTCGCCGGCGGCCAAGCGATCCTCGAGCCCGGCGATGTACGCCTCCGCGACCGCTTGATAGCGCGGGAGGCCGAAGAGCAGCGTCACGTTGACGTTGATGCCCAGGGCGGTGAGGCGGCGGACGGCGGGGAGGCCCGCTTTGGTGCCGGGGACCTTCACGAACACGTTCGCGCGATCGAGAGCGCGCCACAGCCGCCGCGCCTCGGCGATCGTCCCGTCGGTGTCGTCGGCGAGGAGCGGAGAGACCTCGAGCGAGACGTACCCGTGCTGGCCGTCGCTCGCCTGGTGACTGGCGGCGAACAGGTCGGCGGCCGCGCGGATGTCTTCGACGGCGAGCGTCTCGAAGATCTCGGCCGACGGCATGCCGCGGCCGGCGAGCTCGGCGATCGCGTCGTCGTAGTCGGCGCTCTGGGCGATCGCCTTCTCGAAGATCGCGGGGTTGGAGGTGACGCCCTGCAGGTCGTCCTCCTCGATGAGGCGTCGGAGGTCGCCGCCCTCGATCATGGGGCGACTGATCGCGTCGAGGTACACGGATTGGCCGAGTGCGGCGAGTCGACGAAGCGGGTTCATGGTCGTGAGGATACCGCTCCGCTCGTCGACTCTCGGTCAACCCCGTACGCCGTGCGCCTCGACCTCCACACCGTCGGCCACGACGTGCGGCTCCGCGCCCTCGCGCACCACCCGGAGACGGACGCGCGGGAGCGGTCGGATCGCGGGGCCGCTCACGGCCCGCCCCGCACGCAGCGGATCGAACACGCTGTAGTGGCACGCGCACGTGAGCTGCGGTCGGTCGGTGCGGTGGTTGAAGGCGAAGGCGATCGCCTCGGGGTCCGTCGTCAGGTCGACGATGCAGGCCTGATGGGTGCAGACGCGCGAGAAGGCGGCGAGGTGCGTGGCCGCGTCGCTCGTCCCCCCTGCTATCGGTTCGGGGAGACGCACGGCCACGGCCGGAAGGCCAGCGAGGTCGAAGGTGACGGCGTCCCACGGCGCCTCGAAGCGTGCGAGCGGCGCCACGTCGTGCTCCGGGCGTGGGGCGAACGTCGGTTGATCCGTGGGGACGAGCTTGGCGAAGTGCACGCGGTAGACCTCGACGAGGCCGTAGCCGGCGCCGCCGAGCGCGGCGAGCACGGGGAGGCGCCAGAGCCAGGAGACGAGGCGCCGGCGATCCTCATTGATCGGGCCCCGTTCGTGGCTGTCGCCACTCGCGTCGTCGCTCGGCTCGTCCGGATATCCCGTCACCGCGGCGAGGCCATCTCGTTCGCCAGCCACAGCACGAGCACGTCGATCTCCTCGCTCTCGAGCACCGCGCCGAAGCCGGGCATCATGCCGCGGCCGAACGTGATGGCGCTGCGCACGTTCGCGGCCTGCGCCGCGCGGGCGTTGCCGGCGAGGCGCGGACCCATGCCACCGCCGCCCTCGACGCCGTGGCACGACGCGCAATGCCGTGCGTAGAGCTCCTCGCCGAGCACCTGGAGGGCGCTCGGATCGTCGAGCGCGGCGACCGCGCGCTCGCTGGCCGTCGCGCCCGGTTCGCCGTCGGGCGCCTCGTCCGGCACCTCGCCGACGGCCGCACCCCGCAGCACCTCTGGATCGATCTCCTCGCCGCGCAGGCGGGTACGAGCGCTTGCGATCAGGTCCGGCACGCGGCCACCCGCGTCGGGCCCGACCGCCGAGATGTGTGCCTCCCAGGCGTCGATGGCCTCGGCATCGGCGCCCTCGCTGAAGTAGGCATTGCCGAGGAAGAGGCTCGCTTGCGGCTCGAGCCGCTCCGCGCCGCCGGCGACTTCGGCGGCTCGCTCGAGGAGGCCGATGGCATCGTCCATGCGGCCACGGAGGAAGAGCATCTGACCCGTCCGGGAGAGCGACACCACGTCGAGCGGGTCGTGCTGCGTGAGGATCTCGAAGTAGATCTCGACCGACTGGTCGACGTCGCCTTCCTGCCAGAGGATCTCGGCGATGCCGGCGAGTGTATCGCGCGTCCGCTCGCGCTCGAGGGAGGCGATTGCGGGTCCGAGGCGCTGCACGAGGTCGAGGCGTCGCTCCGCTTCGGCGTCGCCCGCCCCTTCAGGCGTAGCGAGGTAGGCCTCGAAGGCCTCTTCCGAGAGCGCAAACGCACTCGTGGCGAACGCGACCTCGCCGAGGCCGAAGAGGGTCTCGGCGTCGGTGGGGTCGGCGCGGCGCGCTTCGACGAGGTAGTCGCGGGCGAGGTCGAGATCCTGGCCGACCGAGAGCATGGCGAGTCGTCGGTAGGCGAGCGCGGGCGCGCCCGCGCCGCTGTCGCCCTCCGCCTCGAGCAGCACGCGGCGGTAGGTCACTTCCGCCTGGGCGGCGTCTTCGAGTTGCCAGTACGCGTCCGCGAGGGTCATGTAGGTCGGGACGCCGGGGTCTCGCTCGGCGGCGCGCTGTAGGTCGCGCAGCGCCTCGGCGCGTCGGAGGTCGTCGGCGAAGAAGGTGGTGACGGTCGCGTCCTGCCCGACGCGGGGGAGCACGAACGGCCCGAGCGCGAGCGCCGATGCGGCCATGGCGCCGAGGAGCCCGAGGGGTGCCCACGGGACGCCGCGCGTCGTCGGCCGCGCTGCGGGGCGCGGTCTCCCTTCGAGGTGGGCACGCCGTTCGTCGATCGCCCTGAGGACGCCCGCCGCCTTGGCCTCGTAGCGCGCGCGCAGCTGGTCCCGACGTTCGGCGAGGACGTCGTCGCGATCGTCGAGCTCGCGGATCGCCCGGAAGAGCGCCTCGCGGTCCTCCTCGAGATCCTGGAGGACAGGGTCGCGTTCGTTCGGGAGCGGATCGACCTGTCGCGAAACGAGGAGCGGGACGGCGGCGTAGAGCACGGCCAAGAGCACGAGGACGACGACGAGCACGACGGTCAGCACGTCACGCCCCCCGCTCGTGGCGTTCGCCGAACGCGTCCGCGTCGACGTGGGACGGGCGCTCGTCCGTGCGTTCGAGGGCGGCGCGCACGCGCGCGAGATCGGCGGGGTCGGCGGCCACGGGAGTGGCGCCGGCGGCCTGCCAGCGGCGCACGAGCACGCCGAGCACGACCACACCGACCATCGCGGCAGCCACGGGCAGCACCCAGACGAGCAGGTGGAGTCCCCGTTTGGGTGGTTCGAGGAGGATCCAGTCGCCATAGCGCTCCTGGAAGAACGCGAGGATCTCGGTTCGCGTCGCACCCCCTTCGAGCTGCTCCTGGATGATGATGCGCATCTCGCGCGCGATCGGCGAGCTCGATTGGCCGACCGACTCGGACACGCACGTCGGGCAGCGCAACTCGTTGGCGATCTCGAAGACGCGTCGGTCGAGCGCGCCCTCCTGTGCGAGCATCGCGTGCGGCGCCGAGAGCGCGGCAATCGCCATGGCGACGATCACGAGTGGGCCGAGGCGCCTCGCGGACGGCACTCGCCGCCTCATCGCAGCATCGCCTCGATCTGCTCGACCATCATGCTCTCGGTCACGGGGCCGGCGTGCTTGTACTGCACGGTCCCGTCGGCGCGCACGAAGAAGGTCTCGGGCACGCCGAAGAGCCCGTAGGTGATGCTCACGCGGCTGTCGTTGTCGTGCACGTTCGGGAACGAGAGCCCGAACTGGTCGATGAACGCGCGGCCGGCGGCGCGGGCGTCACGATCCTGCGTCTGGACGCCGATCACGAGCACGTCGTCGCGGTAGCGGTTCCAGATGCGCTCGAGGTGCGGGGCCTCGTCGTAGCACGGACCGCACCACGAAGCCCAGAAGTTGATGATCATCGGACGGCCGCGCTCCTCGGCGAGCGAGAGCACGGTTCCGTATTCGGCGGTGTAGTGCTCATAGAGCGGCAGTTCGAACGAGGGGGCGGTCCGGCCGAGGAGGTTGGACGGAATGTCGCGGTCGGGATGCCCGCGCAGGAGCCCGAAGACGAAGAGCGCAGCGAGGGATCCGACCACGGCGGTGGTGACGAGGACGCGCCTCACGCTTCGGCCCCCGCGGCCGAGTCGCTGCGGACGGTGCTGCGTGCGCGTGCGCCGACTGGGCTCAGCGTGTAGGCGGTGCCGAGCGCCATGATCACCCCGCCGATCCAGATCCACGTGACCAGCGGACTCTGCACCGCGCGTATCACCACGAAGTCGGTGTCGGGCGAGACACTGCCGGCGAGGCTCAGGTAGAGATCGTGGCCGGGGGTATAGCGTACCGACGCCGTCGGTACCGGTTGCTGCTGGTCACCGAAGGTGTTGATGCGCGGGCTGAGGGTGGTCACCTGCCGTCCGTCCACGAACACGTCGATGTAGACGCCCACCGAGACGCGCCCCCCCTCCCGGACCGCGAAGGGCTCGATCGCTACGAGCTCGTAGCCCTGGAATGCGGCGGGGGCGCCGTACTCGAGGCGGAGCTGCTGATCGACGCGGTAGCCCGAGGCGCCGACGATGCCGAGCGCCACGATCACGGCGCCGAGGTGCACGACCATGCTGCCGAAGCGGCGCTTGTGCTCGAAGGCGTACGCCCGGAAGACGGAGGCGAGGCTCCGTCCGGTGATGCGCGCGCGCGGCACGATGGCGCCGGCGAGCAGCAACGCGAAGCTCGCGAGATTCCAGCCTGCGAGGCCGATCGTGATGGTGGGGTACACCTTGCGCATGCCGAGCGCCAGCGCGATTCCGGCCGCGACCCCGGCGGCCGCGAGCATCCAGGCGAGGTTGCGCTTGAGGGTCTGCGTCTCCGCGCGCCGCCATGGGAGCAGCGGTCCGACGCCCATGAGCGCGAACACGAGCATCCAGAGCGGCAGGCTCACCTGATCGAAGAATGGGGCTCCCACCGTTACGCGAGCGCCGGTGGCGGCCTCGACGAGGAGCGGGAAGATGGTCCCGAGGAGTACGGCGAACGCGAGTGCGAGGAAGAGGACGTTCACGCCCAGGAACGCACCCTCGCGGCTCACGGCGGCGTCGAGCTCTGAGCGGTCGCGGACCTGGTCCCAGCGCAGGGCGACGAGCGTGAGGCTCGCGAGGGCCACGATCACGAAGAAGGCGAGGAAGTACGGGCCCACGGGTCCGTCACCGAAGGCGTGCACGGAGGAGATCACGCCGGAGCGAATGAGGAACGTGCCGAGGAGCGTGAGCGAGAACGTCAGCACGATCAGGAGCAGGTTCCAGGCCTTGAGCATGCGTCGGCGCTCCTGCACCTGGACGCTGTGGATGAACGCCGTGGCCGTGAGCCACGGCATGATGGAGACGTTCTCGACGGGGTCCCACGCCCAGAAACCGCCCCAGCCGAGCACTTCGTAGCTCCACCAGCCGCCGGATACGATCGCCGCGGTGAGGAAGCCCCAGCCCGTGAGGGTCCAGCGACGCGTGAGTCGCATCCACTCGGTGCCGGGCCGACGCGTGATGAGCGCCGCCATCGCGAAGGCGAAGGGGACGGTGAGCCCCACGAAACCGAGGTACATCAGCACCGGGTGCACGGCCATCATCCAGTGGTTCTGCAGCAGTGGATTGGCGCCGGGGCCGTCGAGCGGCGGGTTCGCGAGCACGATGAAGGGATTCGCGGCGAAGGCGACGACGCCGAGGAAGAAGACCTGCACGGTGTGCATGATGCTGATCGCCCAGGGGCGGAGCACCGTGTTGGGGGTGGTGACCGCGAGCACGGCGGTGTAGCCGGTGAGGAGCCAGGCCCAGAGCAGCACCGAACCCTCGAGGGCGGCCCACAGCGTCACGACCTTCACCCACGTGGGCGACGCGATGCGCGAGTGCTCGGCGACGTACTTGACGCTGAAGTCGTCCGTGAGGAGCGCCGCCATCATCGCCACGACGGCGGTGGTGAGCGCGAGGAACACCGCGATCGAGGTGAGGCGAGCCGACGTCTGTAGGCGCGCGTCGCGCCGGTGCGCACCGATCGCGCCGGCGATGGCGGCGTAGACCGAGAGCGTGAGCGCCAGCGCGACGCCGGCGGAGCCGAGGATTCCGAGACTCAGATCGAACACGATGACCTCACGAGCGGCGGTCTGGTGCGGTGCTCCGACGAGTGCTCGCGCTCACTGGAGCGACTCTCGCAGGGCGTCGATGTCGATGTGGCCGTCTTCGGGTGCCTCGTAGACCTCGGAATGCTTGATCAGGAGGTTGTCGGAGTGGAAGACCTCGCCCTCGACGAAGCGCCCCTCCACGACCACGCCGGCGTTCTCCCTGAAGAGTTCGGGAGGCGCTCCCGTGTGTCGCACAGGGTACTCACGGATGCCGTCGGTGACGAGGAAGGTGAGCTGAAGTTCGCGGTCGTCGAAGACGACGCTCTGGGGCGCCACCAGGCCGCCGAGCCGGATGCGCCGCTCGCCGTACTGGCCAGGATCCTGCGCGTACTCGTTGGGGAGGATGAAGTAGACGAGCGACGTCGAGAGCGCCTGGAAGATCATGAACCCCGCGACGCTCAGCACGCCGACCCCGAGCAGGGAGTAGAGCGTGCGGCGCCCGGTCATCCCGCGCCGAGCGTAGCGGTCGTTCATCGCGACGCCGCCTCGTTCGCTACGGCCTCGGACTGCACGAGCCGCTGGACCCGGTCGTCGTCGAGCAGGCGTCGATGGCGCCAGCCGAGGTAGATCAGATACCCGACGTAGGCGAGCACGACTTGCGCCCAGGCGATGCTCACCCATACCCACTGGTTCCAGGAATCAAACACGGACCACACCTCTCTTGCCGGACGGGACGGCCTCCTGCGCCACGCGCGCGTCCTCGAGCTGCGCCTCGATCCGGCCCAACCGTACGCGATCGACCATGAACCAGGCGTAGACGAGGCCGGCGACCACGGTGTTGAAGAGCAGCGCGCTCAGCATGTCGGGCGCCATAGTGACGCCGCTCCCGTCGAGCGCGATCGCGCGCGATGGGTGGAGCGTCCGGAACCACTCCGCGGCGAGGTAGTTGAACGGCAGGCTGCCAGCGACCACGATCGCCACGACGGCCGACACGCGACCGCGTCGGACCGGATCGTCGACGAGTGCGCGCACGATGAAGTACCCCACGAGGAGCGCGACCATCAGCGCGGTGAGGGTCAGTTTCGCGTCCCACGTCCAGAACGTGTTGAGCGTGGGACGGGAGTAGGTCATCCCACCGATGATCGTGAGGCTCGAGAAGAGCAGCGCCATCTCGGCCGAAGCCACGGCCAGCACGTCGTCGCGCCGCTTCCCGCGCCACAGGTAGAGCGCTGCGAAGAAGGCGGTGAGCCCCACCGCCACGAAGCCGATCCAAGCGACCGACACGTGCGCGTACATGATTCGGATGAGGTTGCCCTGGTTCACGTCGGGCGGACTCCAGACCAAGCCGAGGTAGGCCCCGACCGCGAAGAGCGCCACGATGAGGGCGGCCCACGCCTTCATCCACACCGGTCGATCCCAACGGACGTTCGTATTCGTCGTCATGCCACCCTTCTCCTCGCCGCGGCGCCCGAGGGCGCGACCATGCTTCGGACCCTCATTCTTCCACCACGTAGCCGTACATTGCCGTGCAGAGCACGACGTAGACCAGGTCGAATCCCCCCAACAAGAGGAGCCAGCCGGTGGCGAGTTCCACGTCGGCGAGGCCGACGAGCGACCCGCTCGCCCTGACTGCGGCGAGCAGGATCGGTACCACCACGGGGAACATCAGCACCGGTAGCAGCGATTCGCGGGCGCGGAGGTTGGCGGTGAGTCCCGCGTAGAGCACCGCGATGAGCGCGAATCCGAGCGTCCCGAGCCCGATCGTGGGCACCAGCCACGGCCAGTGTGGCCCCGCCTCGGCGCCGTAGAGCACCAGCGTGACCGGCAGCATCACCAGGCCCAGCGCGAACATGAAGCCCCAGTTCGCCAGCAGCTTCCCCAAATAGACGGCGGAGCGCGGTACCGGGAGGGTGAGCAGAGCATCGAACGCCCCGTCCTCGAGATCGGCCTGATACGACTGTGCGGCCGAGATGACGCTCGCGAATGCCAGCGCCACCCACAGGGCGCCCATCGCTGCCTCGCGAAGGAGGCGCGTATCCGCTCCGATCGCGAACGCGATCACCACCAACGTCACGGCGGAGAAGAAGAGCGTGGCGACCGTGACGGCCTTCGAGCGCGCCTCCTGCAGCAGGTCCTTGCGCGCCACGAGCCAGACGGCGAGGAGGTCGTTCACGGGTCGTCCCGGCGCACGCGTTCGAGGCGGCCATCGTCGACGAGGAGCACGGCGTCGGCGAGGTCGAAGGAGCGCGTGGTCTCGTGCGTCGCCATGAGCACGGTGGTGCCGGCCGCCCGCGCCTCCGCGACGAGCGCGTCGACGAGCGCCTGCCCGTCGGTGTCGAGCGCGGCATGCGGTTCGTCGAGGAGCCACAGGTCGGCGCGCGAGAGGAGGAGCCGTGCGAGCGCGAGGCGCTTGCGCATGCCGCTCGAGAAGGTCCGCACGAGGTGGTCTCCCACGCGCGCGAGCCCGACGCGCGCGAGGGCTGGGTCGATCGCGTCGGTGGGGGCCCCGCGCAGCGCCGTGGCGAGGTGGAGGTTCTCGCGCGCCGTGAGCGTGCCGTAGGCGCCGCCGAACACTGCGACCGTCGCGAGCCGGGTTCGCGCGAGATGCCCGTCGCGGATGAGATCGTGCCCGAAGACGCGGGCCACGCCGGCGCTCGGGCGGAGTCGGGTGGCGAGGAGGCGCAGCAGCGTCGTCTTGCCGGCGCCGTTGACGCCGTGGAGCGCGACCACCCGCCCCGGTGCCACCTCGAGATCGATGCCGCGGAGGACCAGGTGGCGCCCGTAGCGGCGCTGCACGCCGGCGAGTTCGATCGCCGGCGGAGCGTCGGTGCCGGTGCGCGGGGTCGGGCTCGCGGCATACCCTTCGACCTCCACGTCAGAGTCGCTGGAAGAGCCATTCCGGCGTGAAGCGCAGCAGGAAGGTGTTGATGGTGGTGAAGGTGCCGGTGATCATCAAGACGCCGACCACGAGCAGGAGTGCGCCGGCGACACGCTCGAACCACGGGAGGTGGGGCCGCAGGCCACGTGACACGCGCACGAACGGGTCGAAGGCGACCGCGGCGAGCAGGAACGGGATCGCAAGGCCGAGGGAGTAGACGGCGAGCAGACCGACGCCGGACGCGAGCGTGCCGCTCGCACCGGCCATCGTGAGGATCGCGCCGAGCACGGGGCCGATGCACGGCGTCCAGGCGAAGCCGAACGCGGACCCGAGCGCGAGCGCCCCCCAGGGCGTCTGTGGTTGGGCCTCCTCGCCGAAGGGGCGACGCGTGTCGCGGTAGAGGAGTGGCAGACGCACGAGGCCGAGCATCACGAGGCCGAAGGCGATCACGATCACGCCGCCCACGATCATCAGCTCCGTGCGGTAGTCGCGCAGCAGCGATCCGAGCGCGCTCGCGGAGGCTCCCATCGCGATGAACACGAGGCTGAAGCCGATCACGAAGAGCAGCGCGTTACGCATGAGAAGTACGCGCTTCGCCGCCCCCGACCCACCGATGTAGGCGAGGTAGGTCGGGACGAGCGGGAGCACGCACGGCGACAGGAACGACAGCACCCCTGCCGCGAAGGCGACCCCGAACGTGGGGGTCACCTGTGCGCGCCTACTGTGGTGCGATCGCTCGAGGGCGGCTGTTGACGAGTGGGCGACATCGGCATCGAGCATGCATCATAGGACGTCCCGGCCGCCGTTCTCGGGACGACCGTCCCGCCGACGAGGCGGCCAGGTCGGGCGCGCCTCGGGCGCGGGCTCGTGGCGCCGTGATGAACGGACAACGCCTGCCGGCCCCGACGCGGCCGGGTAGAATCGCAGCCTCGCCGGTACCAGACGTGCTGCGCTCGGCTCCCGTGCCGGGCCGCGCTGCGCACGGCGATCAGGAGGAACCGATGCGTACGTTCACGATCACGACGATGGTGCTCGCCCTGCTCGTGGGGGGCGCGACCGCCCAGGAGACCCACGGCGTGGCGCCACTGTCTCCCGTCGAGACGGTCCAGGTCGCCTATGTTCCGATCACCAAGTTCGGCACGCTCTACGTGGCGGCGGAGATGGGCCTCTTCGAGAAGTACGGCCTCGACGTGCAGATCAACCGCGTCGCCTCGGGTACCGAAGCGATCGCCTTCCTGGAGCAGGGCCAGATCGACGTCGGCGGCATCGCCATCGTGGTCTCGCTCTGGAACGGCTGGGCCCAGGGGCTCGACCTGCGCGTGATCGCGCCCGGCGGTCTCGAACCGTTCGAAGACAGCCCCACGAAGCTGATGCTGCGCACGGAGCTGGCCGACACCGTCACCGAGATCGCCGACCTGCGCGGCCGCACCGTAGCGGTCGCGGGAGGCCCAGGCTCCGGCGGGGAGTACCTCGCCGCCAAGGCGCTCGAACGTGGGGGCCTCACCATCCGCGACGTCAATCTGGTGAACGTCGGCAATCCCGACATCCCGATCTCGTTCGAGTCGGGCGCGATCGACGCCGGCATCCTCGGTGCCCCCTTCGCCGACCAGGCGGAGTCGTCCGGCGCCGCCGTGCCCTTCGCCACCGACCTCACGCCGGGCCTGATGACCGTCGCCTTCGTCGGGTCGGGTCGCTTCGTGCAGGAGCGGCCCGAGGTCGCGCAGCGCTTCGCGCTCGCGCTGCTCGAAGCGGCGCGCCTCATGCAGGGCGACGACGCCCTGTCCGACGAGGTCATCGACGCCTTCCTCGCCTACCTGCCGGGCGCCACGCCCGAGGGGCTCCGCACCGGGGCGCCCATCGTGTTCGATCCCAACCAGGGGATCCCGGTCGACGGTCTCGCGGACGTGGAGCGGACCCACCGCGAGAACGGCCGCACCGCCTACGAGACGCCGATCGATCTCGTCGACGTGGTCGACGAGTCGTTCGTGGACTGGGCACTCGGGGTGCTGGGCACACACGAGTAGGGAGACCACGAGTACGACGATGCACCGTCGCCTCGGCGCGCATCGAACGGCGACCGGACCGGACCGCCCTATTGGTGGACCGCTCCGGTCGCGCTCGTGAAGGGGTAGCATCGCGAGCCATGGCCCTGAAGATCGTCTCGACCGCTGCGCAGAAGCGCTTCCCCACCCGACACGGATGGATGACCGCCATCGAACGCTTCGACCTCGAGGTGGAGGAGGGGGAGTTCGTGTGCGTGGTGGGACCCTCGGGGTGCGGCAAGTCGACCTTCTTGCGCATCCTCGCCGGGCTCGATCACGTGACGGGCGGCGACGTGCGTATCGTTCCGGGGCCCGATCCGAGTCAGCCGCTCAACAACGTCGTCTTCCAGGAGTACGCCGTCTTTCCCTGGAAGTCGGTGCTCGACAACGTCGCGTTCGGGCTCGAGATGCGCGGCGTCGGTCGTTCCCAGCGCTACGAGCGCGCGCGCCAGTGGCTCGCGAAGGTCGGCCTCACGCGCTTCGAGGACTACTATCCGGGCCAGCTCTCGGGTGGCATGAAGCAGCGCGTCTCCATCGCGCGTGCCCTCACGAACGATCCGCAGGTGCTGCTGATGGACGAGCCGCTCGGCGCGCTCGACGCGCAGACTCGGACCGTGTTGCAAGAGGAGCTGCTCACGATCTGGGAGGAGAGTCGCAAGACGGTGGTCTACATCACCCACTCGATCGAGGAGGCGGTCTTCCTCGCCGATCGCGTGGTGATCATGACCGCACATCCCGGGCGGGTGAAGGAGGAGTTCCGCGTCGATCTGCCGCGCCCGCGAGACCTCTCCACCATGGCGACGCCGGCCTTCGCGGCACTCACGGGAGCGGTCTGGGAGGCGCTGCGCGACGAGGTCACCCGAGCGATGGCGGCGCAAGCGTGAGCGCCGCGAAGGGTGGCGCGAGGGAGCGAGTGCCCGGGCGTGGTCCGCTGCCGGGCTGGGTCGTACCCGGATCGATCCTGCTCCTCGTCGCGGCCTCGTCGCAGGTGGTCTTCCCTCTGTGGGAGCGGGCGTGGCTGCTCTTCGTGGGCGTCGCCTTCGTCTGTCTCGTGCTGGTGGTCCAGGAGGTCGAGCCCCGCGTGCCGATGCGCCATCGCGGCCTCTACGGCAAGGCCTTGGCGTTCGGCTTCCCGGTGGTGCTCCTGCTCACGTGGGAGTGGCTCTCGACGAGCGGCGTGCTCAACGCGCGCTGGTTCCCGCCGCCGAGCCAGATCGCGGTGGCGCTCTGGGAGCTCACCATCACGTACGACCGCTTCAATCGCACCAGCCTCATCGGACGTCCGTGGCTCCTCCCGGAGCGCCTCGCGAGCGACGGCTGGGCGGGGGCGGTCGCGTTGGCGAACGAGAGTCACGTCTGGGCGACCCTCTCGCGCGTGGGCTTCGGCTTCGCGATCGGCGCCGCACCTGGGATCGTGATCGGGATGGTGATGGGGCTCAACCGGACGGTGCGGATGATGCTCGACGCGACCATGTCGGCCTTCTACGTGCTTCCGAAGATCGCCATCTTCCCGATCCTGATGCTGGTGTTCGCCAACCCCTTCGGTGAGGGGCCGAAGATCGCCGTGGTCGCGATATCGGCCTTCTTCCTGGTGGCGATCAGCACCATGGCGGGGGTGCAGGGGATCGACGAGGTCTACCTGGAGGCGGGGCGCAACTTCGGCGCCAACCGCTGGCAGATGTTCCGGCACGTGATCCTCCCCGCCGCGCTGCCGATCGTTTTCTCGGGGCTGCGGCTCGCGCTCGGGACCGCGCTCATCGTGATCGTGGCGGTCGAGTTCGTGCGCGCCGATCGTGGCGTCGGGTTCCTCATCTTCTACAACTGGCAGGTGCTGGTCACGCCGCGGATGTACGCCGCGCTCGTGGTCGTGATGGGGCTTGGGGTGCTGCTGACGTCGATCCTGCAGCTGATCGAGCGTCGGGTGATGCCGTGGCGGCGGACGCCTGACCCAAGGTAGCGCGCGTGGTACGTGCGGAGCTAGGTGATCGAGCGGCGGACGAACGTGCGCAGCGGCGACATGATCTTCGCCCATGAGTGTCGGTCGCGAGGAGTGGGCATCGATCTCGGTCGAGTCCCGCACTGAGCGCATCGAGATCGGGTGGTTTCGGTCCGACCCCAGCATGCTCCAGCCATGCGTCCTGGCCGTCAAGAAACGTTCGACTCCTCGTTCTGAACCACCTCGGGGCTCTTGCGTATCATTCCTCTTTTGGATCGTCCTGGAAGATCTCTTCGATCGCGAGGTCGAACACGCGCCCAAGCTTGAATGCGAGGGGAAGACTCGGGTCGTAGCGGCCGGTTTCGATCGCGTTGATGGTTTGCCGGCTGACGCCGAGGCGTTCTGCGAGTGCTGCCTGGGACCAGCTGCGCTCGGCGCGTAGGACGCGTAGCCGGTTCCTCAACGGTAGCGCCTCAGCGAGAGAAGCAAGCTGATGATGCAGCTGAGCGCGATAAAGGGCAAGACGACGAACATGCTCAGGTGCGGCGCGCCAGCAAGCGTCTCGAGGAAGCCGTAGGTAAAGGTTGCGGCAGCGGTGACGCCGAGCGAGAGCAGTCCGGCTTCGCTCAAGATCTTCCGCTGCAGTTCGTCGAAGTTCCGGATCGCGTCGAGCCAGCCGAGCATCGCCCAGATGGCGGCGGCCATGGGTAGGAGCGCGAGGAGCACGCCGACGGCGGGGGAAAGGGCGTCGGGGTCGAGCAGGAACGCTCCGAAGAGGACGATGAGGACGTAGGCGACCACGCCGATCACGAATTGCTTCCAGCCGCGGTTGTTTCCTGTAGTGGTGTCCATGTACGCATCTCCAATGTCGAGGAACATTGACATAAAGTACAGCGTACTTGCCAGACTGTCAAGGAAGCAATGCTTTCGAGTGGCGGGCGATGTCCGCCCGTACGTCCTCGAAACCCACGACGTGGCCGAGTGTTGGTTTGGGCGGCGCCATCCTCACGATCTATCCGGCTCAACACGCGGCGGTTTCGCGCGTGCTGGGTCGGGCGTGCCGCTCACCTATTGGGAGAAAGTGCGCGACCTCATCGCCGTCCCGTTCGGCATGACGCCGAGCGCGGGAGCAGCGCCCGACTACCCGCCGGACGGCTTCATGTCGGGTGCTTACTTCCAACCCGACACGAGTGGGTGGACATCCCGCGTCGGGCCGTCGGGTATCGGCTCGAGACGGTGGAGGTCGAGGATGAGACTGTGGTGACGGGTGCAATCCTCCAGTCCGGCTCGAGCGACGTCAGTTGGAAGGCGCCGTCGGGCGGGTTCATCTCGTCGATCGAGAACATGGCGCAGTTCTGCAACGGCGTCCTGAACCACCCCAGCGTGACCGACGACATGCGCGGGGTGCTGTGGGAGCCGCAGCCGCTGCTCGACGGCACCATGTCGGACGGGTACGGTTTGGGTTTCAGCCTTAGAATCCACAATGGTCGGAACCTGATGTGGCACAACGGCGCGCAGCAGAAGACCGAGACGAACATGAACATCTACCCCGACGACGACATGTGCTTCGTGGTGATGACGAATAGTGAGTGGGCCTCGTCCGGCGCGCTGGTGGAGGCACTGGAGGATGCGTACAGGTCGACGCTGCCGTAGATTCTCGGCTGACGGCTTCAACGTGGGGTGGAACGGCGGCGCGACGGGTGGGCAGACGATCTCCCACGCGCACCTCAACGTGCTGCCGAGGTTTCGGCGGGAACCGTTGGCCGGCCACGGGATCCGGGTGAACGTCGGGGGAGGTCAGCGCCGTTCACGCCGGTCGCGCCTCCCTCATCCAGATGGTCGTGGGCTGCTTCCCTGTCGCCAGGTTCGCGAGGGAGGCGCGCGAACGAGAGATCCTCACGCTGATGGCGCAGCAAGTCCGCTCCAACCGGGCGATGTGCGACGAGCTCGAGCTGAGCCCCAAGACCGTCGAGACCCATCGACGGGTCGCGCTACCATGCCCGTATGGCGAGCCGGATGTTGCGTCATGAGATCGTGCAGGTGTTGCGTGCTGCAGTTCCGGGCCTGCAGCTGGTGTTGCTGTTCGGCTCGCATGCGCGCGGCG
>JACCWH010000020.1 GCA_013697735.1 Trueperaceae bacterium
GCGCACCCCCTTCCGTGCCATTTCCGTACAGCCGCTCGGTCGAGCGGCGCTAAACGGTCTTTCGGCCGCTGATCAGTCGGACCAGGAACAGCACGATGGCGATGACGAGCAGGATGTAGATGAAGCCACCGAGGGTCGTGCCGGTCACTAGACCGAGCAACCACAACACGAGCAGAATGATCGCAATGGTTTCGAGCATGCCAATTCTCCTTGTCTCAGAGAGCCGCCGGCGCGGGAGCGCCGGCGGCACCATGCCGCCGTAGGAGGCGTCTCATGATGGGTCATTATCGGTCGCGATTCGAGGGATCGGTCGGCAGATGCACATTTTTCGAGCGCGGACTGTCGTGTGCGTCGCAATCGAGCGCATAAATGGCGTGTCCGACTCCGTTCACGGCTCGAGCAGCGTGACACCCAGAGGGGCGAACCCGGCCATGGAGGCAAGCACGTCACCGGCGTCCGCGAGCGGTCGGCGCGCGCCGATCATTCGCCCCAATGGGAGCCGCCGCGCCGCGATGAAGTCGAACAGCTCGCCGTAGCGCCACGCCTGCATCCCATGACTGCCGTGCACTACGAGCTGCTTGCGCACGACGTCCTGCAGTGGCGTGGCGGGTGTGGCCTCGCGGCCGAGGAGGAGACCGAGCTGGAGATGGCGTCCACGGCGGCGGAGCGACCGGATCGCCTGCCCCGCCGTGGTCGCGCTGCCGAGCGCATCGACGGAGACGTGCGCGCCGCCGTCCGTGTGGCTCGCGGTCGCTTCGACCGGATCGACGTGCCGTGCGTCGATGCTCGCGACCGCACCGAACTCCATCGCCAGATCGAGCTTCTCGCGCGCCACGTCGACCGCGATCACGCGCGCCCCCATTGCGGCTGCGATCATCACGGCCGAGAGTCCCACGCCGCCGCATCCGTACACGACCACGTGCTCTCCGCGCCGCACGCGCGCGACGTGTGCCAGGCCGGCATACGCCGTCATGAAGCGGCAGCCGAGGCTGGCCGCTTCCGCGAACCCGATCGTCTCTGGAAGCACAGCGAGGTTGACGTCGGCCCAGGGCACGTGGACGTAGTGTGCGAAGCTCCCCCAGCCGTCGAAGCCGGGTTGGTACTCCCGGTCGCAGAGGTTCTGGTGTCCGGCGCGACACTCGCCGCACACACCGCAACCGCAGCAGAATGGGGCCGTGACGCGTTCGCCTCCCGTGAAACCGCGTACGTCGCGCCCCACCTCGCGCACCACGCCGGCGAACTCGTGCCCGGGCACGTGCGGGAACGTCACCGTCGGATCGTGGCCGACCCAAGCGTGCCAGTCGGAGCGGCAGACGCCGGTGGCACGGACCTCGATCACGGCGCCGTGCGTGCTCGGCTCGGGGTCGGGCACGGTCTCCAGGGCAGGGGTAGCGTTCGCGGCGGCGACGAGGATGGCGTGCATGGGGCACTGTAGCGGGCTTGCGTGCCTCACTCGCCACGATCGACGGCCTCTCGAGGCACGACCTTCAGGGCCTACGCAGCTCCTTCGCGCGGTGGAGCGTGCGCGGTAGCATCCCCACCATGGATGCCTCGCAGAGCGAAGCTCGAACCGTCGTCTGTTTCGGCGACTCGAACACCTGGGGCTACCGACCCGGCGCCGGGACGCGTTGGCCGGCAGACGTACGGTGGACGGGTGTGCTCGCGCACGAGCTCGGAGCCACGTGGCGTGTGGTGGAGGCGGGCCTGAACGGCCGCACGACGGTGTTCGAGGATCCGTTGGGCGACAAGTGCGGTAAACGGCATCTCGGACCGGTGCTCGAGAGCGCTGCGCCCGTCGACGTGGTGATCGTGTTGCTGGGTGTGAACGATCTGAAGACGCGCTTCGGCGCGAGCGCCTACGAGATCGCCGAGGGCGCCGGCGTGATCGTCGACGCCATCCGCGCCGGCGCGTTCGGGCCGCACGGAAGCGCGCCGCAGGTGCTCCTGGTCGCCCCACCACCTCTCGCGACGCTGAGCGGCTGGGAGGAGCGCGACGCCGAGGCGTTCGCGGGTTTCGCCACCATGTGGCGCGACGCCGAGCGGACGTCGCGTGACTTCGGACGACAGTTCGCGCGTGTGGCCGGCGTCCGCGATGTGGGGTTCCTCGACGCCGCGGAGCACGTGACGACGAGCGACGTGGACGGGGTGCATTGGGATGCGGAGGCGCACGAGGCGTTCGGGCGGGCGGTGGCGGCGAGGGTGGGGTAGCGTTCGCGACGCATGGGTCGAGGTCGCCACTCACACCGCGTGCGTCGACGTGAGACGATGGTGCATGTCGAACTTTCTGGCGTTCGCGATCGTCGGTGCGCTGATGGTCGCCGCGGGTGTCGCGCTCTACCTCGGGCGTGTGGCTCCGACGGCCTTCTATGGTGGCCGCCAACCGCGAGCGAAGCGCGATCGAGCGTCGTGGGTCTACGCCACGCGTGCCGTCGGGCGCTCGATGGCCCTTGGCGGCGCGGCGGTCGTCGTCGCCTCGGTGGTGGGCGGCGTGGTGGGCATCACGCTCGACGACGAGGTACCGACGCTGCTCGTACTCGGCATCATCGTCGTGTCGATCGCCTTCGGCATGGTGCAGGCGCTCGCTGCCATTCTCCGGGGGTGAGCTCGCGCCTCGTGGAGCCCGTCGTCGTACAGCGGCCATGAGCGCCCGCGTCCGTTGCTCGGAGCTCATGGCCACCAGCGCGGACGGCTTTTGCGACCGACCCGACGGCGGCGCCACTTCGATCGCTACACTGCGCCATGCAGACCACTGACCTCCACCGCATGCTCGCCTACCTGGATTGGGCGAACGCCGCCATGCTCACGGGCGCCCGCACCCTCGACGACGACGTCCTCCGCGCCGACGTCGGCTCCTCCTTCGGGTCGATCCACGGCACGCTCCAGCACATGCTCTGGGCGGAGCGGCTGTGGTTCGAGCGCTGGGCTCGCGGAGCGGATCCCGACGACTATGCCGCACCCGACGATCTCGGGTCGTTGCAGGAGGCCTGGCAGGTGCTGGCCGAGGAGCGCCGTACGTGGTTCGAGGCACTCGACGAGCGCGCCGCGGAGGAGGAGGTGCCCTTCCAGCACTTCCGCGATGGTGAGCAGCGCGCGGTCCTGTCCGACCTCGTGCAGCACGTGATAACGCACGCGTCGTTCCACCGCGGGCAGGTGGTGGGGATGATGCGGCAGGCGGGGGTGACGCCCCCGGCGACGGGGATGCGGACGTTCATGGCCGCTCGGGGGTGAGCGCGGGACGGCGCGACGGGCCCGATCGGGCGGCTCCCACGCGCCGCTCTGAAGCGCGTTGACGGAGGCGGCTGGAGGCGAGTAGACTTTGGGACGCGAGTGGTACGGGCGGTTAGCTCAGCGGGAGAGCACTCGCTTCACACGCGAGGGGTCGTAGGTTCAAATCCTATACCGCCCACCACGTCCAGGACGCAAGAAGCGCCCCTCGGGAGATCGAGGGGCGCAGCGAATGACCACAGTTTGACCACAGTTGCCCAAAAATGTCGTCGGCGGCTACCCGCCCTCCTGTGGGTCGGACCCCTTTGCGCGCACCATGGTTCAGTTCGGCCGGAGTTCTCTCGGGAGTGTCTCCCGATCGAGTTGATCGGCGTGCACGAGATCGGACATGCCGAACGCTGCGCCCCTCTTCTGACGCGCGAACAGGTGTCGGTACCGTCGCAAGGTGAAGGCCACGTTCTCGCGCCCGAGACGATCGGCGACCACCCCCGCGTCGTGACCGTTCGCGATCAGAATGCTGGCGTGTGTGTGCCGCAGGTCATGCACCCGGATCCGTCGCACACCGACGTGCTCCTGCCACTTGTCGAACAGGCGATTCGTGTTGCGAGGATCAAAGTAGGTGCCGACCTGGCTCGGGAAGATGGCAGGCGTTCCTTGCCATAGGGCCCCCTTCCTGTGGCACTGCGCATCGACGTACGCACGTTGTCGGTTCAGCACGTCGACCACGTCGGAGGTGATGGTGACCGCCCGGCGGCCCTTCTCGGTCTTGGGGGGCATGACAGCGACGCCGTAGCCCTGAACGGCGACGACCGAGCGGTCGACCTGTAGCACGCCGCTACCGTCGGACCAGACCTTGAGGTCAGTCCAGTGCAAACCGAGCAGCTCACCGCGGCGCAGCCCCGTGAACGCGAGGACGTAGAACATCGCGTACGCCGGGTCGTCCTCCGGAACCCCTCTCAAAAATCCGAGCAACTGCGATTCGGTCCAGAAGTCCACGGTTGACTCCGGCGCCTTCGGTGCGCGCATCCGGTCCAACGGGTTCGCCGGTAACAGCCCATCGATGACCGCTTCCTTCATGACGCTCTTCAACTTGGAGTGGACCGAGGCGACCATCGTGGCGGACGTTCCGCTACTCCGCAGCAGCGCGTACAGCCCTTTGATCGATTGCGGCTGTACGCCGGCCAGCATGAGGCCCCGGATGGGAGCAGCAAGATCGAGTGCGTGACGGTAGGCGAGAAGCGTGTTGGGCCGCCAATCTGACTGACCCTGCTCCAACCAACGGTCGATGTATGTCCTCTGCATGCTCGCGTACTACGTGCGCTGGCACCTCGAACGAGCCTGGGCCACCCTCACCTTCAAGGACGACGACACCACGCATCACCACGACCGTGATCCCGTCGCGCCCGCCACACGATCCGACGCGGCCACCACCAAAGCGCAATCGCGCACCCTACCCGACGGCCACCCAACCAGAACCTTCAAGACCGTCCTCGACGACCTCGCCACCATCACCCGCAACACCTGCACCCACACCGCCTCCGGCGCCACCTTCCCAATGACCACCAGCCCCACCGCCCAACAACAGCAAGCCCTCGATCTCCTCGAGCGCATCACCGTGTAGACATCACCCCGCACCCCCAAAGACCGAGTACCCCCGTTCCTGACGGGAGTACTCGAAACTCAAGACATGGAACTTCGGATTATGGGCGGACGATTCGTCGGCCGACTTGCATGGCGGCGAGCGGTTCCAGGCGGCCATGGCGCCCAAACTCCTTCAGCGGATCAAAAGGACCCCGTCCTCGGCCCCCAAGACGGCGTTGGTCACGATCCGCCGATCGAAGGTCGCCAGCCGGGCCCCGACCGAGAAGGCGAGTTGCACGAGGTAGGTGTCGGTGATCTGCGAGCTACTGAGCAGGTGGCTGCGGACGACGCGTTCGTCCAGCAGGCTGACGCTGTCAGGTACGAAGCGATGGTTGCCGACGCGCGTCAGGCTCTCCAGGCTCTCGAGGACGACCGGAACGGGCTGCGCGTTCGAGTACTTGGGGTGGCTTGCGATCCTCACGGTGCCGTTCTGAGTGGTCGGACTCGATAGCCAGTTCACCTTGCCCGGTCCAGCGAACCAATCGTGAGCACGATCATGGTGCGTATGGGTCGGGTCGAGAAGCGCGATGAGCACGTTGACGTCGAGAAGGAACGCCGTCACTCGAGCGCATCTCGGAGTACGTTGACCTCCTCCAATGTCGATCCGGCCGCTTCAGCGTTGACCGGAAACAACGTGACGCCGTTGCGAACCGCGCCGACCTCGGAGCGCGTGAGCGAGGCCCGTGCCAGCTCCGACAGGGCCTGACCGAGGCTCTGTCCCTTGCTCTCCGCCAGATGACGGGCAGCCCGCAGCACGTCGTCGTCGATGTTGACCGTGGTCCTCATCGGCCCTCCGCATCAAGCATCACGCATCGCGCATCAACCGTCAAGGTTGAGCCACCATGGCGGCGAGATCCGAACACGGACGTGCACGGGTCACGATTCCATGGGCGCTACCGAACCGCTCCTTCCCGCCGTCGACCACCGACGCCGTCGCACCGACGTCGAGGACCGCCCCTCAAACGGCCTTCGGCTCCACGAGGTCACGGTACGCGGGCAGCGTCAGGAACTCTTCGAACGTCTCGCGCAGCACCAGGCGTTCGAGCAACTCGGCGGCGCGGCGCAGACGATCGCCGCCGGCACCCGCGCCTTCCAGGCGCTCGAGCTCGGCGTCGCGCAACTCGCGGTAGAGGTGCTCGTCGACCGCGCCGCCGTCGGCCAGTGGTACGGCCCGCCGGATCCACTGCCAGAGCTGGGCGCGGCTGATCTCGGCGGTCGCGGCGTCCTCCATCAGGTTGTCGATCGCCACGGCTCCGTTGCCGCCAAGCCACGCCGCAACGTACTGCAGCGCAACGCTCACGTTCACCCGCACGCCTTCGCGCGTCACGGCACCATCCGGGACGGCGGTGTCGATCAGGTCGTTGCCGCTGACGCGGCGCTCGGGGCCAGGCGCGTGCTTCTGATGCGGCGCGTCGCCGAGCACGGCGTCGAACGCCTCCTCGGCCACGCGCACGAGGTCGGGGTGGGCGACCCAGGTGCCGTCGAAGCCCTTCCCGGCTTCGAGGTCCTTGTCGTCGCGGACCTTGTGCATGGCGTGCGCGTTGACCTCTGGATCGCGGCGGCTCGGGATGAAGGCCGCCATCCCGCCGATCGCATGCGCCCCGCGCCGATGGCAGGTCTGGACCAGGAGGTCGGCGTACGCGCTCATGAACGGCACGCGCATCGTCACCTGCGCGCGATCGGGGAGGACCATGTCGTCGCGGCTCCGGAACTTCTTGATCACGCTGAAGATGTAGTCCCACCGGCCGGCGTTCAGGCCGCTCGCGTGGTCGCGCAGTTCGAAGAGGATCTCGTCCATCTCGAACGCCGCCAGGATCGTCTCGATGAGCACCGTGGCGCGGATCGTGCCGCTCGGGATGTCGAGCGCGTCCTGCGCGAACTCGAACACGTCGTTCCACAGGCGCGCCTCTTCGCGACTCTCGAGCTTGGGGAGGTAGAAGTAGGGTCAGCTTCCGCGGGCGAGGAGTTCGCGTGCGTTATGGAACATGTGGAGGCCGAAGTCGAACAGGGCGCCCGAGACGGGCGCACCGTCGACCTGTACGTGCCGCTCGTCGAGATGCCAACCGCGCGGACGCACCTTGAGCGTCGCGAGCCGCTCGCCGAGGGCGTACGACTTGCCCGACACGGGGTCGGTGAACGTCATCTCGCGCCGCACGGCGTCGCGGAGGTTGACCTGACCCGCGACGACGTTGGCCCACGAAGGCGCGAGCGAGTCCTCGAGATCGGCCATGAAGACCCGCGCACCGGAGTTGAGCGCGTTGATCATCATCTTCCTGTCGACAGGGCCGGTGATCTCGACGCGCCGGTCCTGCAGGTCGTCGGGCGCGACAGCGACCTGCCAGTTCGCCTCGCGGATGTCGACGGTGTCGGATCGGAAAGACGGCAGCCCTCCGGCGTCGAGCGAGCGCTGCCGCGCGTCACGCTTCGCGAGTAGTTCTTGGCGCCGACCTTCGAACGCGCGATGGAGCGACTCGACGAAATCGAGGGCGGCCTTCGTGAGGATCTCGTCGGCATCGATCACGGTGCTCGGGAGCGGTTCGTGGCTCAGGGACATGGTCGGACCTTCCTCGAGTCCGTCTCGACTCGTGCCTCGAGCCTGGGCTTCGGCGAGACATACGGCAAGCGTAGGCAGCCGTTCGAACACTTGTCAACAGACGGAATGTGTTTCCGTACTGTGGAATTACGAAGGCAGGTGTGTCAACATGCGCACCATGACCAAACCTGCGCCGGTACGAGCGCCAAAGCGACGCGGCGAAGGAGTTCGTGCCCTCGATCGCGGCCTTGCGATCCTGGGCTCGCTCGGCGACGGCTCGCCACGAACTCTGAGCCAGATCGCAACGGCGCTCGACCTCCCGTACAGCACCACGCATCGCCTGCTCGAGACGCTGGTGGCGCGCGACTTCGTCCAGCAGAGTGAGCCGCACGGCGCCTACGCCATCGGTGTGCGCGCGTTCGAGATCGGCTCGAGCTACGTGCGAGGCAGCTTGACGGATGCCGCCAATCGCTCCATGGTGGCGCTCATGGAGGGCCTCAACGAGACCGTCAACCTCGCCGTGCGCGACCGCAACCACGCGATCTACCTGCATCAGGTGGAGGGGCGACAGAAGGTGCGGATGTTCACGCGCGTCGGCGCGCGCGTACCGCTTCACTGCAGTGGCGTTGGAAAGGCCCTCCTCGCGTGGGAAGAGCGGAGCACGGTGGACGCGCTCGACCACGGAGCAGCGTTCGAGCACTTCACACCGAACACCCGGACGACCGTGGCCGATCTCGTCGTCGATCTCGACACCACCCGCGCCACGGGCTACGCCGTCGACCTCGAGGAGTACGAACTCGGGGTCCGCTGCGTCGCCGCACCCGTCCGCGATGCGAGCGGGCGCACCGTCGCCGCCCTCTCCGTGTCCGCCCCGCTCGGGCGTTTCGGCGAGGACCGGCTCCACGCGATCGGCGAGCAACTCGCGCGCAGCGCCGCCGACGTCTCGCGCCGGCTCGGTTGGTCACCCGCTGAACGTTCTTCAGCCAACTGAACCCCGCTCGGTTGGACGACTTCTGGTCGATCTCGAGGTCAGCCTGGCGTGAGGGTCATTGCCTCGGCCGTGAGGAGGCCTTCCTCGCACACGAAGCCGATCCCGCCGGAGAGAAAGGGCCTGTCCCCGTCGTCGAAGGCCAGCCGAGGACCGCCCTCCACCCACCCCTCGATACGCGTGCCATGTACGTGCATCGAAAGCGACACGGGCCGATGCATCGGCCCGTCGAGTGGCTCCTCCGCCACGGTCGTGCGCCCATCGAGCGCCTTCACGAGGCGCAGCGTGCCCGCGCGCGTGACCTCCAACGCGTAGTAGCGTTCGAGGCCCTGGACGCGGGCGACGAGCCCGAAGGACTCCGCCACGCTGCCCTGCACCGCACTCTGAACAGTGTAGTTGCGCCAGGTCCGGCCGCCGCGAATCAGGAACCCCCGACCGTGGTCCTGCGCGAGGTGGAATGCCTCGGGCCATTTGTGCCCGACGTGGTCCATGGCGGAGACCCAAGCGCGACGCCACATGTTTCCGGATCCCTGCGGGCGCCCGTAGATACCCTGCGGCGTGCCGCTCCATCCCAACGCGTCCAGGTAGACGGCACCGTCGGCTCGGACGTCGGACGCGAGTTCGAGGCCGAACTCGAAGATCGGCAGGTTCGGATCGTGGTCGACGGTCCACTCGAGGCACCTTCGCTCCCCGGGTGCCAACTCGACGATCGGTCCGAGAACCGCGATCGGCGCGTCGTCGCCGTCATACGCCGTCGCGATCAGTCCAATGCGAATCGGACGCGCCGCATCGGCATCGGCCTCGACGTGGGCGACGACCGTGTGACCGGCCTCGAGGGTGGGGGAGGCGAGCAAAACGTAGCCTGGCATGGCCACGGCTTCGAGCGGGATGAACGTGGCCGTGGTGACCCGAGCGGTGCGGCCGAGGGCCAGGTGCCGGTAACGGAGAGCGAGCGAGCGCGTCCCCTCTCGACTGTGGCCCAGCTCGTTGGCCACCGCGACGATGTCGCGCGAGGCGGCGTCCGCCGGCATGAATCCTTGCGTGCTGCCGGGCAACTCGAAGTGGAAACGGGCGCCCCCCTTCGGTCGAGCAGGCGGTACCTCACCGTTCGCACGCAGCCAGCCATCGAACAACTCGTACGTCTCGATCGACGCGTCGCTGATACAGCGCTCGCCATCGGCGGTGGACAAGTACAGCCGATCGGCGACGGGCGTCCGCCAGTCGGGTCCGGCGTCAATCGCGGGGAGCCCGTTCTTGATCCCCAGCAGGCAGCCGACGTTCCCGGCGTTGCAGTCGGTGTCCCAACCCGCGGTGCAGGCGATCGACAGGGCCCGCTGCAGGTCGTCCCCGCCGTACAGCAGGCTCATCACGATGAGCGCGTGGTTCGGCACCACGTGGCAGTTGCCGCCGTAGGTATCGGTGCCGTAGCGCGCGACGATGCGCCGTCGCGTCGTGATCCAATCGTCGTCCTGGGCGTGCCAGCCGCGCACGTCTTGGACCAGTCGCACGATGAGCGAGTCGGCCGGCAGCTGGGATAGGCCCACGTCGATCAGCACGTCGAGGTCGCGCTCGACGTACGCCAGCGCCTCCATCGCCGCCAGGAACTGAGCGGCGTGGATGGCGACGCCGTCGTGGCTGACGCTCGCCGCCCGGCGCGCCAGGTCGGCGGCCAGCGCCGGATCGCCCGGGGCGAGCATGGCCCAGGCGTCGATGAAGATCTGAGCGCCGATCTGCTCGGCCACGACAAGTCCGTTGCGCGCGATCGAGCCGCTGTCCGGCGCGTCGACGCCGCGCTTGAGGTGCAGGTAGGCGGTGTGTTCGGTGGAGTGGCCGTTGCCCCCCCACCACAGGATCGTGCGGTTCTCGACGATGTAGTTGAGCCAGGTCCGGCCGATCTGCGCCGGCGTGACCCTGTGGTCGTCGCCATAGTCGGCCAGCGCACGCGCGAAGGTGAACGTTCCGGCGATGTCGTCGTCGGTCACCACGAGCGGCATGCCGAAGCGGTCGTGCACGTAGTACTCGATGGTGCCGAGCTCGGCCAGGATGCGCTCGTGCGACCACATCTCGAACGGCCGGCCCAGGTACACGCCGATCAGCTTCCCGAGCACGCCGGCGTAGGTTCGCTCTAAATAGGTGTCGTGGTGCAGCACCCTCTACTCCTGTTCTCGGCGCGTGGGCCGCGCACGTCGTGTGCTCACCCCGTCACGCCACCGCGCGTCGGACCCGAGATGAAGCGCCTCAAGAAAGTGAGGAACAGCGTGATGTTCAGCTGGACCAGCTTGACCGCGCCGGCGCTTGTGAAGGCTCAGTCGAGTACGAAGCGCCCGCTAAAGTCGTTATCGCCTGTGACCACCGTGAAGAACAAGGGGCCGGCATCAGCGGCTTCCACTATAAACGAAGGACCGGGGGTGCCAACCACGTAGGGACCGTTACCGCCGGCTACCGACGTGTGGATCGCGACCCAACCGTGGGCTGTATGGACGTCCGGACCCCTTGCATGCCCGCGTTTGTAGCTTCGAAGGGACCGAACGACCGCGGCACGGAGGCGCTCGACCTCCGACCCATCGCCCCACACTTGGGGACAGAACGTGATCGTGATCGATTGGGTAGCGGCGCCGTCGATAGGATGCCGAACACTTCGTCCGTAGGCTCTGCGCGACTCGGTGTGCCTGGTAACCGCCGGAACGACGTCGCCTCGACACGTTGACGCCTCGGTAATCCGTTTCGATCGTAGCGTAGGCTACCTGAAAGCCTCGAAAAAACTTTCATAAGGACGCGCAGTGCGACGTTGATTGATGGGAGCTGCGGTTTCTCGGGCCGTGCGAAGGTCCGTAAGCGTCGCTATCCGAAGGCCCTCCGAGGTTCGAGGGCAGTCGGGATGAGGCCGCGGCCGCGAGGAGGGCGTACGATGTACGATGGTGTCGGAAACGAAGGTGCGCGCGTTCATGGAGGTCGTCGCCGTCCTTCCGGAGGAGGGTCGCGGTGAACGACGAACGAACGGTCCTGTGCTACGGGGACTCGAACACGTGGGGCTACGAGCCCGGCACCAGCGCTCGGTACGGGCGCACGGTGCGCTGGCCGGGCGTGTTGGCGGCCGAGCTCGGCGCCGCCTGGCACGTCGTCGAGGCGGGCCTCAACGGCCGTACCACTGTCTTCGAAGACCCTATGGGGGACAAGAATGGCCTGCGCCACCTCGGTCCGATCCTCGAGAGCGCGGCGCCAGTGGACGTCGCGGTGGTGATCCTCGGCACCAACGACCTCAAGACCCGCTTCCGCGCCAGCGCGTACGAGATCGCCGAGGGCGCCGGTCGGCTCGTGGATGTGGTGCGCGCGAGTTCGTTCGGTCGGGGTGGCGTCGCACCGTTGGTATTGCTCGTTGCGCCGCCGCCGCTCGCCACCCTCGAGGGTTGGGCGGCGCGCGACCCCGACGCCTTCGAAAAATTCGAGGAGAATTTGCGCGACGGGTTGGAGACCTCCGGCGCCTTCGCGCGGCAGTACGCGCGCGTGGCGCACGTCCGCGGCGTCGCGTTCCTGGACGCGGGCGCGCACGTCGCGACGAGCCCCGTCGACGGCGTGCACTGGGCGGCCGAAGGGCACGCGGCCTTCGGGCGGGCCGTGGCGGCGATGGTGCGAGACCTCTGTCGCGCGGGTGGCGGGTGACCGCGTCTACTGCCTGTCAGCTCCACGCGCTGGATCGCGTGAAACAGAGCGTTGGTTCGCCATAGGTGGATCAACAGATCGCCGACGAGCCACGTTGCCCTTCCCGGAAGCCTCGACTGCGCTTAGGACGCGCGGAAGGCGGGATCGCTCCCCACACGGGAGTCCAAGTACGCCAACTTGGACGGCTGGATGTGTCGGGTGCACAACTCCGCGAGCGCCGCGCGGTCGCCGATGGCGCCGACCTCGATCATCTCTCCGTGCTCCTTCCGCGCCTGCTCGAGCATCTCGCGGTCGGCTATCCGATAGCTTCGTATCGCGTGCGAAAGCCACGCGTGGCGACGAATCGCTTCGGCCAGGTAGCGGTTTCCGCAGCCGTCGAACAGTTCATCATGAAAAGCATTATTGCTGTCCAGAACGTTTTCCAATCGAGCCCCGAGTATGGCGGCGTCGTGTCGAGCCTGGATCGCACGCAATCGATCGACTCGCGTACGCGAAAAAGGTAGGTCCATCTTCGCGACCGCCAGCAGATGGAGGTGATCGCGCATCTCGTAGAGGTCCTCGACCTCTTCGACGGAGAAGTCGCGCACGATCGCGCCGCGGTTCATACGCCGTTCCACGATGCCGAGTTGTTCCAACTGCGCCAGCGCAGCGCGAACTTGGTGACGCTTGGCGCCGATGCGCTCCATCAGTTCGTCCTCGACGAGACGCTCGCGCGGCCGGATGCGTCCAAACACGATGTCGAGTTCCAATGCGCGTGTCACGTCGTCGATGTCCATGTTCAACACCCCATTATGCGCGGGACTTCCGGAACTCGCCGCACGGGTCGATGCGTGAACCCCACTCCTCTGAGCACCCTCTCTGATGAATTATTCGAGCGCCTCATGCGCCGCAACAAGACTTTAGCCCAGTACTGCACGACGACGGCTCTGCGAACCTCTGGTACTATCCTGTACTGCGTAGACATGACGCGCCCCGGTAGCCCATTCACGGACGCGACGCGCAGTATTGACAAAATTATCGATAATAGTTGATGATACCCGAGTCTCTAAAAGGTGCGGTCACGAGACAGGGAGGAAGATCATGCAAATGCATCTGGAACGCCTCGGTGTGTTGGCGCTCGCACTTGCGCTCCTGGCGGGTGTCGCCATGGCGCAGAACGAAGCGCCCGCGCTATCGGAACTCGTGGAGGCCGGAGCGCTGCCGTCCGTAGAAGAACGGCTGCCCGACGCCCCCCTGATCGTGGAGGGGCTCGACGGGATCGGTCGCTATGGAGGCATCTGGCGCATGGGCGACGCCCGCGGGGCCGACGAGGGCTTCCTGAACTTCGTCGGGTACGAGGGTCTGACGAGGCTGACGCCGGACGGCGACGTCGTTCCTAACGTCGTGGAGTCCATCGAGGCCAACGAGGATGCCAGCGTGTACACGCTGACCCTCCGCCCGGGCATGCGCTGGTCGGACGGTGAGCTGTTGACGGCTGAAGACTTCGCGTTCTGGCACCAGATCCTTGCAGACACGCGGTTAAACCCTACGCCACCGGAGTGGTTGGCGCCGGGAGGGCAACTCGGCCGCGTGGAGGTGCTGGACGACCACACGGTTCGGATCGCGTTCTCGCAGCCACATGCGCTGTTTCAGTTGCAGGCCGCGCGGTGGAGCTCCGTCGACGTGCCGTACCCTAAGCACTACCTCTCGCAGTTCTACGTCGAGACGGCCGACCAGACGCAGCTGGAGTCGCGGATCGCCGAGGCCGGCCTCTCTACTTGGACCGAGCTATGGGAGCTTCGCCAGAACGCGCTTCTCAACACGGAGCGCCCCGTGCTCCGGCCCTGGGTCCTGGACCGCGGCTATGGCGAAGACATGGACGCCGTCACCTACAGTCGGAACCCCTACTACTGGAAAGTCGACGCCGAAGGGAAGCAGTTGCCGTACCTGGATGGGGTCGACTTTCGGATCGTCCAGGACGTGCAGGTGCTCAACCTCATGGCGCTCGAAGGCAGCTTCGATTGGCAGGCCAAGGACGTGGTGACGCTCGATCAGTTGTCGCTCTATCGCGACAACGAGGAGCGCGGCAACTATCGCTTGGTCGAAGTCCAGAGCGCGGCCTCGTCCTTCGCTGCCTACTACCTCAACCTGAGCCATCGCGACGATGAGCTGCGCGCGCTGTTCCATGAGGCGGATTTCCGCAAGGCGCTGTCCCATGCCATCGACCGACAGGAGATCGTCGACTTGGTCCACTTCGGCGTCACGACGCCGCGCCAGCCCGCGCCCTTCGAGACCACGCCGTTCTACTCCGAGAAACTCGAGAACGTGGCGCTCGAGTACGATCCCGACCGGGCGAACGCGTTATTGGATGGACTCGGCCTGACCGCACGCAACGCTGACGGCGTTCGCCTGCTTCCGGATGGACGGCCACTGCGCCTGCTGATCCAGGGACCGGCCGGTCGACAGGCGAGGCTCGACGCGACCGAGCAGGTGGCTCAATACTGGACGGACGTCGGCGTCCAGACCTCGATGACCGTCAACAGCCGTGAACTGCATGAGGAACGCCGCCAGGCACGTGATTTCGACGTCTTTCTCTGGTCGGCCGCCTCCGGGACGACCACGGACGCGCTGTTCGACCCCGGCATCTACCTGCCCTACAGCCTCGACGTCAACTCGACGTGGGCGCTGGATTACGCGCAGTGGCGGTTGTCCAACGGTGAGAGCGGGCGCGAGCCGACGGGTGACATGCGCCGATCGATGGATCTGTTCGAGCAGGTGCTGCAGACGGGCGATCCCGAGGAGCAGGCCGTACTGATGCGCCAGATCATGGACATCGCGGCGGAGAACCTCTGGGTATTCGGCATCGCGCCACGTCCACCGGAGTTCGCGGTTGTGAACGTGGATCTGCGCAATCACCCACTGACGATGGTTGCCGCCCTGGAGGTGCCCGGGATGTTCAACCCGGAAACTTGGTGGTTCGACCGCTGAGGCGTTCGTGTAGCG
>JACCWH010000036.1 GCA_013697735.1 Trueperaceae bacterium
GGGCGCGCTTCCACCCCCATCCGGCGCTGCGCCTCGGTCGCCCCGGACCGCTGAACGCGCTCGAGCGCGACGCTGACTTCCCGGCGCGCGACGCCGTCGCGGCGCTGGTCGCGTCGCTCGAGGGCCCGCTCGACACGGCGTTCGAGGCGACCGGACGGCTCGCCGACGTGTGGGAGCCGAACGACGATCTGGTCCCCGGCCTCCTGCGCGAGCACGCTCGCGAGCGGGGCTACGGGGTCTACGTTCGCGCCGACGCTGCGATCGAGGCCGCAACGGCAGCGTTGGCGGGATACGCCCACCGTGCCCTCACGCTGAAGCGGCTGACGCTCGCGCTCCGCGACGTCTGGTCCGTAGGCTAGTCGATCTCCGTACTCAGCCGCCGCCGTGCAGGCGGCGTACCTCGGAGGCGGGGAACTCGTGGTGCGAGCCCTCGTCGGTTCGCAGATCGACGCGCTGCGAGAGTGCGTTGAGCTTGACCACGCGACCGCAGATCCCCGACGCCTCGTGGCACGCCTTGGTGCCCTTCTTCGGCATGCCCTTGAGGAGCTCGCGGTACATCTCGTGCTCGTACTGCAAGCAGCACATGAGACGGCCACACGGTCCGGTGATCTTCTCGGGATTGAGCGGCAGCTGCTGATCGCGCGCCATGCGGATCGACACGGCACTGAACGACTGCAACCACGTCGAGGAGCACGAGCCGGTACCGCACACGCCCAGCGTACCGAGCATGCGCGCCTGGTCGCGCGGGCCCACGTTGACGAACTCGAGGCGCGCGCTCGTGTGCCGCATGACCTCCTGCGCCATCACACGGAGCGGCGCCTGCCCCTCGGCGGTGTAGGAGACCACCAGCACGCTCTCGTCGAGCGTGAACTCCGAGGCGACGACCTTGATGTCGGCGCCGGCCTGGCGTGATCGTGCTCGCAGGAGCCAGGTGAGGTCTTCGGCTCGCCCCTTGAGGCGCTCGTAGGCGTCGATGTCATCGTGCTGCGCGTCGCGAACGTAATGGCCCGAAGGATGCCCCTCGGAGCGCAGTGCGGTGCGCACGATCGCGACCTCCAACCCGCGGCGCGTGGTGACGACGCAGCGCGTCCCGACCTCCGGCGGCGTGGGCGGAGCCTCGACGTAATGAAGCTTCGGTCCGTTGTCGAACTTCACGCCGATGCAATCGGGCATGTGGGTCTCCTCGTCAGGCGTCGTGTCCGGGGCGAGTGCCGCCGACCGGACGGAAGGTGATGCGATGCCAGGGGCAGGGTCCCTGGCGGCCGAGCGCTTCGAGGTGTACGGGAGCACCGTACCCCTTGTTCCGCTCGAAGCCGTATCCGGGCCAGCGTACCGCCGCGCGGCGCATGAGTGCGTCGCGATGGGTCTTGGCCACGAGGCTCGCGGCTGCGACCTGGAGCGAACGGCCATCCGCGCGCGGCGGGCACCGTTGCGCCGCCGGGCCACCCCAGGACGCCAGGCGCTCACGATCGAGGGGAAGGTAGTCGGTGACGATCGCGTCGGGGCGCAGGCCGAGGGCCCGTAGGGCGCGCTCGGCGGCGAGCTTCGTGGCCGCGAGCACGTTGACGCGGTCGACTTCGGCGGCGCTCGCCTCCCCCACGGCCCACGCGAGCGCGCAGGAGCGCACGAGCTCGGCGAGACGCTCCCGCTCCGGCACGCCGACGGTCTTGGAGTCGACGAATGGGTGACGCGTGACCGGGAGGACGACCGCCGCAGCCACGACGGGGCCCGCGAGTGCGCCCCGCCCGGCCTCGTCGACTCCGGCGACCACGTGATAGCCGAGACCCCAGAGTTCCGCCTCGAGGCTCCAATCCGGTGGCGTGTGGCTGCTCGTCGGTGCGTCCGCCTCGAAGGTCGCCATGACTGGTGGCGCGGACCCGCCCAGGCGCAGGGGGGGCGTGCCCCGCCGGGTGCGCTCAGCCACTCGCCACCACGACGTCGGACTCCGTCACCGCAGCGCTGACGTCGACCGGTATCGTGAAGTAGAACGTGCTGCCGCGCCCTACCTTCGATTCCACCCAGATCCGGCCGCCGTGCTTCTCGACCGCGAGCTTGCAGAAGGTCAATCCCATGCCCGTGTCGTAGCGATCGTGGACGGTGTGCCGTGACTGCTCGAAGGCGTTGAAGATGCGCTTCTGATCGGCCTCCGGGATCCCTTCGCCGTCGTCACGCACGGACAGGACGAAGGCGTCGTCCTGGCGCCAGGCACGGAAGTCGATGTAGCCGCCGCGCCGCGTGTGCTTGATCGCGTTCGACATGAGGTTCGCGAGGATGCGCCGCATCAGACTCGGATCGGCGAGGATCTCCTCGGCCTCGGGGCGCACGAGGAAGCCGAAGTGCCGATCACGCGGCCCCCCGGAGACGTCGCCGAGCGACTCCTTGGCGAGCTCGCTGAGGCTGGCGATCGCCTGCGGCGCGTAGGGCATGTGCCCTTCCTTCATGCGCCGGACGTCGAGGATGTTCGCGGCCAGGTTGAGCAGGTGCTGTGATTCGCTCCGCGCGAGACTCAAGAGTTCGTCGAGGCCGGCGTCGTCGGCGCCGGAGTCCTTGAGCATCTCGAGGCTGTGGTCGAGCAGACCCATGACGCTCGAGATGGGGCTCTTGAGGTCGTGGACGAGCATGTGGATGAGGTCGTCCTTCACCCGCTCGGATTCCTTGTACGCCTGCTCGAAGCGACGCGACCCCTCGAGCGCCGAACGCAGCGTGCGCTCGACCTGGCGGCGATCGAGGAGCCGACGGAGGTAGGCCTGGACCACTGCGGGCTTCGTCGGGAGCGTGAGGTAGGCATCGACACCCTGCTCGAGGACGCTTGCGGCGACGTCGGCCGAGTCGGGACCGAGGTAGATGAACGGTACGTCGGCGAGCGAGGCCCGGCGCCGCAGGAGCGGCACGAGGTCGAGCTGCGGGACCTTCGCCACGAGGGCGTGCTCGAGCACGAGGGCCTCGGGGACGGATCCGCGCGTGTGGTAGAGGAGCGCCTCGACGTCGGCGAAGATCTCCACCTCGAGCGCGAGACCCTGCACCGCACCCGACAACCCCCTACCGCGCTCCTCGGTGGCCATCGCGATCAAGACGTACGGCGCTCGTGCCTCAGGCATCGGGAGCATCATAGCAGCAGCCCTGGTGGTGCCGAAGCGAAGAATGGCGCGTCGGGGTGCGATCCCGCGCGCTTCGAGTCGCCGGGCGAACCGAACACGAACCGTGGCGCGGTAGCCTGACGCATGGCGTTCGTCGCTGCTACCTTCGCGTTCCCATGGGCGCTGCTGCTGCTCGGTGCGCTGCCGCTGCTGCCGCGTGGGCGATCGCGCCCGTGGCGCTTGGTGGTGCTCGGCCTGCTCGTGGTCGCGCTCGCGCAACCTCAGCTGCCGCGCCCCAGCGAGGACCTCGTCGTGGCGCTCGACGTGTCCGAGAGCGTCGGCGACGCAGCGCAGCGGGCGTCGGGCAAGCTCGCCACCGCATCGTGGGGGGCCGCGCCGCGGTTCATGGCCTTCGGGGGCGACGCGGCGTTCGTGCCCGACCCGCGCAGCGAGCCCCCGGCATTCCTCGACCGCTCGAAGACCGACATGGCGCGTGCGCTGCAGGTGGCCGCCGCCGAAGCACCGAGCCGCATCCTCCTCGTGAGCGACGGCGTCGCCTCGCGCGGTGACGCACTCGCGGCAGCGCCCGGCCTACCGGTCGACGTCCACTACGTCCCACCACGGCCGAACGCTCGTCTCACGGCGCTCCTCGTACCCGATGGGGCGGCTCCCTTCGAGACGCTCGAGGCCGTGGCGGTGGTCGAACTCGACCGCGCCGCCGAGGTCGTACTGCGCCCGTCCGTCGACGGCACGAGCAGCGCGACGCTCACGCGCGACCTCCCGGCCGGGCGCCACGCGATCGCGTTCCGGGTCGTCGCCGGGGAGGCGGGGACGCTCAGGGTCGAAGCGACCATGGAGGTCGATTACGACCAACCGACCGCCGACGACCGTCAGGCGACCGAGGTCTCGGTCACGGAGGAGGTTCCCGTCCTCGTGATCGGCGATCCGGCGATGGCGAACGCCCTGCGCGCGCAGGGCCTCGACGTCGTCGAAGGGGGCCCCGAGGCGATCACGGGCCCCCTCGAGGCGAGCGCCGTGGTGCTCCGTTCGGGCGTCGGTGCCTTCTCGTCGGGGCAGCTCGAACTGCTCGCGAGGTACGTCGAATCGGGGGGCGGTCTGATGATGACCGGTGGCCCCGAATCGTTCGGTCTCGGCGGCTGGTACCGGACACCGGTCGAGACGGTACTGCCGGTGTCGAGCGACGTGCGCACCGACGTGATGCTCCCGCAGGTCGCCATGGTCATCGTGCTCGACAAGTCGATGTCGATGGTCGCAGGCAACCCGTCGCGCATCGACCTCGCCAAGCAGGGGACGATCGACGTCATCGATCTCGCCTACGAGCAGGATCTGCTCGGCCTCATCGTCTTCAGCGATCCGTCGCTCACGGAGTGGGTCTTCGGCCTGCGCCAGGCGACGGAGCGCGGCAAGCGCGAGATGTACGGGGCGACGCTCGACATCCAACCGCAAGGTGGCACGATCCTCCTCCCGGGCTACCGGATGGCGGTCGAGGCGCTCGACGGCGTCGACGCCTCGATCAAGCACATCGTGGTGCTGAGCGACGGCATCCTCTACGACGGCGCCGGCCCCTTCTCGAGCGGCCCCACGCCGAACTGGTTCGCGCTGGCGGCGGAGGCGCGCGCGCTGGGGATCACCACCTCCGCCATCGCCATCGGCGACGGCGCCGATTCCGATCAGCTCGGCCAGATCGCCCGCGGCGGCGGCGGACGCTTCTACGAGGCGCTCGACGTCACCACCTTGCCGCGCATCTTCACGAACGAGGCCCTCGCCACCACGCGCGACCTGCTGCGAGACGAGGTCACCGCCCCGACGGCGCGGCGGCACCCGCTCTCCAGCCTCTCCGGGACCACGCCGAGCGTCGACGCCTACGTGGCCACCACGCTCAAGCGCGAGGCGGAGGCGATCCTCGTGGGCCGTGACGACGAACCGATCCTCGCCGTCGGTCGGCAGGGACTCGGCCGCACCGCCGCCCTCACCACCGACCTGAACGCCTGGGGTGGCGACTTCGCCGCCTGGAGCGAGTTCCCGGGCCTGATCGGCACGGTGGTGCGCTGGCTGCAGGCTCGCCCGGCACAGTACTCCGTCACCACGCAACGCGCGGGGAACGACCTCGAGGTCGTGGTCGACGCCGTGGTCGACGGCGCCTACGTCAACAACCTCGCCCTCACGACCCGCTTCCAAGGGCGATCGGTGGCCATGCGTCAGGTGGCGCCCGGACGGTACGCCGCGACGCTCGAGGTCGACGGCTCCGGGGGCACGCTCATCGTGGCCGACGGCCAGGAGGTGGTAGCGCGACGCAGCGTGGCGACGCCCGATCCCGAGTTCGCGCCGCTCGACGGCGCGGCGGCACTCGCCGCGCTCGCCGAACGCACCGGCGGCGAGGTCGTCGCCGATCTCGCCACCTACCGCCCCCCTGCCGCCGCGCGCGCCACGCCGATGTGGGCGTGGCCGGCTGCCCTCGCCCTCGTCCTCTTCCTCGCCGAGCTGGTGTGGCGACGCCTCGGACGCGACCGGAGCGACCCCCTGCCGCGTCGCCCGCGCGCGACGCTCACCCCTCGTCGGGCTCGGCTTCGACTGTCGGCGCGTCGAACTCCACCTTCGTGATCTCACGCACCAAAGTGGTGGCGTAGCTCCCCCTCGGGAGGTCGAACGTGATCCGCAACGCGTCGCGCTCGTCGGCGACGGAGACGTCGAGCGCCACCAACCGGCTCATGCGTCGGTCGCCGCGCCGGCCGGCGTTCGCGAGCCGCTTGGCACCGCCACCCTCGCCGCGCCCGGCGAGGTCCTCCCAGGTGAGGCCGAAGCGCTCCAGGGCGCGCCGCTCCCGCTCGCCGGCCTCGTCCTTCGACGGGCGCACACGCGATCCATGGAGAGGGATGGTTGCAGAGACGGCGAGCGCGGCGGCGCGGGGAGCCTCCGCCGCGACGTCTTCGACCTCGAAGGTGCCGCCGGTGTCGTGCTTTCGCGCCCAATCCCCACGGAGCAGCGTTCCGAACGTGCCGTCGCGTACCCGTTCCGCCAGCAGCGCGTTGAAGAGCTGCGACTGCAACGCCCCCACGAAGAAGCGCGTCAGCATCCGTCCCCCCGGCACCCGAACCCCGCGGACCGCGAGTGCTCCGTCGACGGCGTTGCGACCGAAGCGGCCGAAGCGCTGCGGCCCGAAGTAGTTCGGAATCCCGCGCCCGGCAACGGCGGCGAGCGCCGCCTCGGCGCGCGCCCGGGCGTCGCCCACCGTGCCCCGTATTACGATCGTGAAGCGGTTGCCCCGAAGGTGACCGATGCCGAGTTTGTTGCGGTGTCGACTCTCCTCGAGCACGCGGACCCCTGCCACGGCGTCGAGCGCTTCCGCCGCGCCTTCGAAGCGGCGCGGCACGCTCAGCCACTGCTCCGTCCGGGCGTGCTTGTCCTTGAGCCCGGCTACGCCGATGCTCCGCTCGGGGATCCCCTCCGCCACCAGCGTGCGGACCAGGTCACGCGTGGTGAGGCCGACCTTCTCGACGCGGAGGTAGGTGTGGGAACCGCGCCCTTCGGGCAGGTAGAGCGGGATCTCGCGCACGTCGAAGTCGTCGGGTTCGTGCCGGAGCGTGCCCCCCGTGCCGGGGAGATCGGCGCTCAGCGTCGGGAGCTCCGACCAGCTGAAGGTGAGCGCGTCCACGAGCGCCTCGTCGAGCGCCTCGTCGAGCGGCTCGTCACGCGACTCGTCGCCCGCTTCGCCGCCGGTTCGGCTCGCGGCGCCGGCGCTCACACGTCGTGCTCGCTGGCGGGGCGATGGGCGGCGATCCGCTCCTCCATCAGCTTCTGCGCGAGCCGGAACCGTGCGCTGAGACTCGGCGCCTCGAGGAGCACCTGCCTCGATGCGCTCGGCACCCGCACGTTGGCACAGACGAACGACGCCTGGTAGAGCAGGTCCTCGGGGAGGTTCGCGTCGATCTGGTCCTGGGCGTCGAAGGCGTAGATCGCGCGTGCATAGCGACGGAACGAATCGAGCGCGTCCCACGCCACCACGAGCTCCTCGTTCGGATCGTCACGCTGCAGGGGCGCCTCGCGGTAGTCGCTGAAGTAGAGGGCTCGGGTCGATCCGTCGCGCTCGGGGACGTCCTCGGCGTGCACGATCTGCACCGCGACGCGCTCCTGGCCGTGCGCGAGGAGTTCGAACGTACCGTCCACGTTCTCGGAGAGTTGCAGCACGTCCATGACGGTACCGACGCGGTGTATGGGGGGCGCGGCGCCGTCGGCAACGCCCTCGTGTGGCCGGGCGAGCACGAGGATGAAGCGCTTCGGGTCGTGCTCGAGCATCCACTTGACCATGCGACGATAGCGCGCCTCGAAGATGAAGAGCGGCACCGTCATGCCCGGAAAGGCGACGACGTCGAGCGGGAAGACCGGCAACTGCATGCCGTCACGCTACCAGTGCCGCGCCGCCGGGCGCTGCGACGCGCGACCCGATGTCGCCACCTGTTGGCTTCCCGGCGCGAGGGGCCTACGCGGTCTGACGGAGCGTCAACGGAGTAGGACGTCGGCGGCGACTGCCGCGAGCATCACCGCGCCCACCCACAGGTTCGCGTCGAAGGCCCGGAGCGCGTCGTCCGCACCGCGGCGGGCGACGAGCGCGTGCGCGTATGCGAACACGCCGGCCACCACGATGAGCCCAAGCCAGGCGATCGGCCCGAAGCCGGCGAGGATCGCGGCGAGCGCGAAGCACACCCATGAGGCGACGTGCGCGCCGATGGCGATCACACGGGCGCCCTGGGTTCCGAAGCGCACCGGCACGCTGTGCAGACCGACGCGCCGATCGAAGTCCTCGTCGAGCAGGGCGTAGATCACGTCGAAGCCCGCGATCCAGAGCGCCACGGCGGCCCAGAGCGCCCACGTGGCGGGGGCGAACGCGCCGGTCACGGCGATCCAACCCCCTGCCGCCGCCGCGCCGACGGTGAGACCGAGCCACGCGTGGCACGTCCAGGTGAAGCGCTTGGCGTATGGGTAGAGCGTGAGGAAGGCCACCGCCACCGGGAGCAGGGCGACGGTCAGCGGGTTCAGCGCCCAGCCGGCGAGCGCGAGGGCGAGGAAGCCGGCCGCCGCAAGCACCAGGGCTTCCCTCGCCTTGACGGCGCCGGTCGGTATCTCGCGCCCCGCCGTTCGTGGGTTGCGAGCGTCGATACGCGCGTCGATCACGCGGTTGAGCGCCATCGAGGCGCTCCGAGCGCCCACCATCGCGAGGGTGATCCAGAGGAAGGTACTCCAGCCCGGGAGTGCACCGGCGGCGAGCAGCATGCCGACGTAGGCGAACGGGAGGGCGAAGAGGGTGTGTTGGAACCGCACCAAGCGGAGATAGCCGGCGAGCCTGCCGCCGGCGGGGGTCACGGCCATGGCGCCGAGGCTACCACCGACGCACCGCAGCGGCGATCGGCGATCGCGGCACGCGCTTCACCTCAGTGCTGCCGAGCCGCTTCCTTGACCGCGTGCGTCGAGAAGCCGAATTGCGGAGCGTGCGCCGCCACGTGCGCGTGCAGGATCGTGTCGACGAGCTCGCGCAGGTCGCGGCCGCCGATGGCGACCTCCATACGGAGCGCGGAGCGAACCTCGTCGAGCGTGCGCTCGTCGAGGAACGACTCGGTGCCGTACTTGAGCATGGAGGGCGAGAGGAGCAGTACGTCCGCCTCGCCAGGCTCGATCTGCGTCAGGAGGTCTCGCCCGGCGAGGAGTCCGGCGACCGTGGTGACGCTCCCGAAGGACCGGTTGACGAGCTCGCGAACCTCGAGGTCGAGTCCCTCGACGGCCGCGAGCGGCGCCAACGCCTCGCGCAGTACGGGGGCGAAGAGCGCGCCGGTCGCGCAGATCACCCTCTTGGGCGCAGCCAGGCGAGTGGGGAGCGGCCTCTCTCCCATCCCGGAGCCCAGGAAGTCACGGACCATGCCGACACCGTTCTCGAGCATCACGAACCCCTCGTACGACGCCGCGTCGGGGAGCGCACGCCCGGCCACGAGATAGAACTCGTCGGAGAGGAACACGAAACGCGTGCCCCGCTCGCTGAGCCGCTCCGCAGCGAATGCCTCCACACGATCGACCATCTCGGCGGCCTCGTCGGCCGTGTACGGCGACAGGTCGGGGAGGTTGATCCGGTGATCGGTGAGCCCGACGGGCACCACCGCGACCGCTTGGACGTTCGGGCGTGAGGCGAGGTACGAGAGTGTGGCGTCGAGCGCGTCACCGTCATTGCGTCCCGGGAGCGCGACCACCTGGGTGTAGATGTCGATCGATTCGAGCCGCTCGATCATGTCGCGGATCTGGGTGACGGCGGGATCCTTGACCTTCGAGCGCCACCACTTCATCATGTCGCGGCGTAGATCTTCGTCGGCCGTGTGCACCGAGACGTAGAGCGGCGAGAGGTGCTCGTCGATGATGCGGCGGACGTCGCCCTCGGTGAGGTTCGTCAGCGTGACGAACGAGCCGTAGAGGAAGCTGGTCCTGAAGTCGTCGTCCATCACGTAGAGGCTCTTACGGAACCCCTGGGGCATCTGGTGGATGTAGCAGAAGTCGCACTTGTTCGCGCAGAGACGCAAGCCATCGAAGATGACGTCGTCGAACTCGAGACCGGGGTCCTCCCACGAGACGCTGAAGCTCGTGATGTCGTCGCCGTCGGGCCCGGCTGCCTCCAGTACGGCGTCGCCGACGGCGAGCTCACGGCGATAGGCGAGGACGTCGGGGATCCACGCGCCGTTCACGCGCACGAGCGACCAGCCCGCACCGACGCCCGCCTTCGCCGCAGCGGAGCCGGGCGTCACGTCGCGAATGGTGGCGACGTACGGAGCGTCGAGGGGATGTCGGCGGGCGTTGGGCATGACGGACCAGCCTAGCAGACGATGAGGCGCGCCATGGTCGGCCGCGGGCGCACTCGAGACCAGTGGGCCCGGCGTCGGACGGTATCAGACCTGCTCGTCGGAACTCGCCGGGATGCGCGCCGCGGCGTTCGGGAGCACGAAGCCGTGGATGGGGGGCCGCGTCGCGAAGCGCACCACTTCACCCACGGCGAGTTCGGGGATGGGCGTGGTCACGCCGATCACGAGCGGCACGCCGACGTCGACGATGAGGAAGGGATCGTCGCGCATGAGCACGACGCCCTCGGCGACGAGCGCGCTCACCCCGACCACCTCGAGCTTGGCCGGCGAGGACGACGGCTCGCCGACCCGTTCGACGGCGTCGCATTCGACGTGCAGGATCACGCGCGCGGGGCCGCTGCGAGAGAGGTACGGCCCGGTACGTTCGAACACGTGGAGCGCCGTTCCCGCCACGACGCACTCGAGCAGGGGGTTGCCCTCGACGTGGCCGCTCAAGCGGACGTCGGCGGCCGACGACCGGAATCGGGCGATGAAACCCTCGATGGAATCCTCTAGCACGCTCGCACTCGCACGAGGAGCATCATACGGGGCGCGCCGAGGAGAACGCTCCAGGTGTCGGGGTGGCGCGGGACGGGATGCTACACTGCAGGACGTGAAGCGAGTATATCTACCGTCTCCCATGACGCTCCGTGTGGCCCCGGCCGCACGGAGCGTCTGCCTGGAGGAGGCCGCATGCTGCAGACGCTGAGCGCCGTCCAGGCACTCGATCTCGAACTCGACGCCGTCGACGCCGAGCTGGCGCAAACGCCGCCGGCCCTCATCGAGGCACGCCTTCGCGAACGCGACCTCACCGCAGAGCTGAAGCGACGCAAGGCGGAGGCGGATGCGCTGCGCAAGCGCGTCGACTCGGCCGAACTCGAGCTGAAATCGCTCCAGGACCGCCGCAAGGAGGCTACGGAGGGGGCGCTGCGCGCTTCGACCGGGAAGGAAGCCTCCCAGTTCCAGAATCAGGAGCTCCAATTCGCGACCCGGGCTCAAGAGCTCGAAGAGGACACCCTCCCGCTCATGGAGGAACTCGAGCTCCGCGAACTCGACATCACCGCCTTGCGCGAGCAGCTCGACGAACTCGCGCCCGAGCTCGAGACGCTCGGCGCCGCTGAGCGCGACCGCGTCGATGGGATCGAATTGCGCGTCGTGGAGCTGCGTGGGCGCCGCGTCGACCTGGCTGCGAGCATCGCAGCGCCGCTGCTCAAGCAGTACGAGCAGGTGCGGCGCGCGCGGCGCGGTCTCGGATTGGTGCCTGTCGTCGCGGGCCAGAGCTGTGGTGGCTGCAACGTTCGCCTACCGATCATCGTGATGCAGAACGTCAAGAGGGGCAAGAGCGTCACCCGCTGCCCGTCGTGTGGGCGGATCCTGTGGACGCCGGGCGACGAGTCCTGATGCCGCTGCCCAGACCCGCGGGCCCGGAGCGGAGCGAGCGGCCTTAGCGCAGTTCGGCGAGGGGGTCGATCGCCGTGCCTCCGACGTGGAGCTCGAAGTGGAGATGTGGTCCGGTCGAAAGGCCGGTCGAGCCGATGAGCGCGATGCGTTCACCTTGCTGCACGGATTGCCCGACCGACACCAGTATCCGGCTGGCGTGGGCGTACCACGACTCCGCGCCACCAGCATGCCGGACGCGCACCAGATAGCCGTACCCGCGAGTCGACCAGCCGGCGAACGTGACGGTGCCCGCGCGCGCGGCGATGATGGGCGTGCCGGTCGGCGCGGCGACGTCGATGCCGCGGTGGAAGTTGGAGGTGCCCATGCCGAGGTTGCGTCGCCCGAAGTAGCTCGTGAGCCGCCCGTGCACGGGCCAGACGTAGCGGTTCTCCTCTTCGCGGACGCGGGCGAGGCGCTCGAGCGACGAGCTGGGTTCGATCCCGGGGAGGAAGAGGAGCATTCCGGCGCGGAGATCGAACGGGCTCCGGATCCCGTTCGCCCGCGCGACGGTGGCGGCGTCGGCGCCGTGATGAGCGAGGAGCGCGGCGAGCTCGGAGGGATCGTAGAGCGTCACCACGAGCCCTTCACTGGGTGGGATCAGGAGCTCGACACCGGTCGGCAGACGATCGAGCGACGACAGATCGGGGTTCGCCCCCACGAGCGCTGCCATCGTGATGCCGTACCTGGCGACCACGGCGCTGAGGTGCTCGCCGGACGACAGGACGTGGCGACGAAAGCCCGGGGGCGGATCGGGAGCTGCCTCGACGATGCCGCCCATCGCCTCGCCGAAGGGGACGCGGAGCACGTCACCGGGACGGATGAGATTCGACGACCCCATGTCGTTGGCGTGGCGGACCGCGTCGACGTCGACACGGTAGCGCCCGGCGATCTCTCCGAGGCTCTCGCCGTTCCGAACGGTGATGAGGGCGTACCCACCTGCGAGGGTGGGGGAGGCGAGCGTGCTCGCGAGCACGCTGGCAATCAGGAATCGGAGGAACCTCACGGTCTCCGGAAGCTCTCGTCGATCCTCACTCGACGACCGTACCGACGCCGAGTGAGAGTCTCATGAGTCGAATGATCCGCGTGCTGGAGCCTCAGGAGGCCTCGTGCGACCGCCGACGCTCGGGCACCGTCTCACGGAGGTAGGCGACCACGTCGTGCGTGGAGGTGCCGGGGGTGAAGACTCGCGCCACGCCGAGCTCCTCGAGCGCCGGCAGGTCCTGGTCGGGGACGATGCCGCCGCCGAACAGGAGCACGTCGTCGGCGCCGCGCGCGTCGAGGAGCGCCGCCACCTCGCGGAAGTAATGCATGTGGGCGCCCGACAGGACCGACAAGCCGACGGCGTCGACATCCTCCTGTACGGCAGCGTTCACGATCATCTCCGCGGTCTGGCGCAACCCGGTATAGACGACCTCCATACCCGCGTCGCGCAGGGCACGAGCGATGACCTTCGCACCGCGATCGTGCCCGTCGAGACCGGGCTTCGCGATCAGAACCCGAATGGGACGATCGCTCATATCGCGACCGCCTCCTCGTAGACGCCGTAGACCTCGCGGAGCACGTCCATCTGCTCACCGAGCGTGCAGTAGGCGTGTGCGCAGGCCATGAAGGCCGGCATCGTGTTGTGACCCTCCACCGCAGCGGACCGGAGGCGAGCGAGTGCCCCTTCGGCGGCCGCCGAGTCACGCTCTCCGCGGACGCGGGTGAGCCGGGCGAGCTGCACCTCCACGACTTCGGGATCGACCAGCACCACCGGCATCTTCGCGCTCTCCGTCCGGAAGGCGTTCACGCCGACCGTGATGCGCGCGTTGGAGTCGGTCTCGCGCTGCTGCTGGTAGCTCGCGTCACCGATCTCACGCGCGAAGAACCCCTCTTCGATCGCCGCCTCGACGCCGCCGATGGCGTCGATCTGGTCGAAGTAGCGGCGCGCCTGGCGCTCCATCTCGTCGGTGAGGTGCTCGAGGTAGTACGAGCCGGCGAGCGGATCGACCGTGTTCGTGACGCCGGTCTCGTACGCGACCACCTGTTGCGTGCGCAGTGCGAGCAACGCCGCCTCCTCCGACGGGAGCGAGAGCGCCTCGTCGTAGGCGTCGGTATGGAGGCTGTTGGTACCGCCGAGGACGCCGGCGAGCGCCTGGATCGCCACGCGAGACATGTTGACGAGCGGCTGCTGCGCCGTGAGCGACACGCCCGCGGTTTGGGCGTGCGTGCGGAGCATGAGCGAGCGCGGATCGCGCGCACCATAGACGTCGCGCATCTCGGTCGCCCAGATTCGCCGCGCGGCGCGGAACTTGGCGATCTCCTCGAAGAAATCGTTGTGGACGTTGAAGAAGAAGCTGATGCGCGGCGCGAACTCGTCGACGTCGAGCCCACGCTCGAGCGCACGGCGGACGTAATGGATTCCGTCGGCGAGCGTGAAGGCGAGCTCCTGCACCGCCGTGGATCCCGCCTCGCGAATGTGGTACCCGGAGACCGAGACGACGTTCCAGCGCGGCACCTCCTTCGGACCCCACTCGAAGGTATCGACCACGAGTTTCACCGACGGGGCGGGAGGGAAGATGTACTCCTTCTGGGCGATGAACTCCTTGAGGATGTCGTTCTGGATGGTGCCGCCGACTTTGGCCAGGTCGGCACCCCGCCGTTGCGCCATCGCCAGATACATCGCCCAGATCGCGTTCGCGGGCGAGTTGATCGTCATCGAGGTGGTGACCGCCTCGGGATCGATGCCGTCGAAGAGCACCTCCATGTCGGCGAGGCTCGAGACCGCCACGCCGCACTTCCCCACCTCCCCCTTCGACATCGGGTGATCGCTGTCGTATCCCATCAGGGTCGGGAGATCGAAGGCGGTCGAGAGTCCGGTCTGACCGGCGTCGAGGAGCGCCTTGAAGCGCCCGTTCGTCGCCTCGGGCGTACCGAACCCGGCGAACATCCGCATGGTCCAGAGCTTGCCGCGGTACCCGCTGGCGTGCACGCCGCGGGTGTAGGGGAACTCTCCCGGGTACCCCAGGCGCTCCTCCGGGTCCCACCCCGCCAGGTGCTCGTCGGTGTAGAGCGGCGCGACCTCGATGTCGGAGAGCGTGCGGAAGAGCGCCTCGCGCGCACCGCGCCGCTCCAGCAGGGGCGAATAGGTGTCGCGCCACCAACGCTCGTACCGAGGACCGGGTACGGGCGACGCCGACGTGTCGGCGGTCGCTTCGGCGTCCGCGGCGGCGGCGTCGGGGACGCCGCCGCTCGTGCTCGAGGGCCGTCTCTGGTTCATGCGGCCATGCTAGCACCAGGCTTCGCGCCGTCCCGTCGGCGTGCCACGCTCAGCCGCGAGGAGCGCCGCCGCGCACATCGCCGAGCGTCCCGTCGTGCACCGCGCCGACGCCGAGCGTACGCACCACCGCCCCCACCTCGAGATCGAGCCGCATCACGGCGAGCGCCTGCCACCCCCGCGACGGCGTCCACGCCGCGCTACCGACACGGCCGACGACTTTGCCGCTCGCGTCGACGACGGCCCGCTCGTCCGGCGCCGCGGGTGATCCGTCGAGCGCCAGCCGAGCCGGCCCGCGCCGGAGCGAGCCCCGCGCCTCGATGCGCGCCATGATCTCCTGGCCGAGGTAGCAGCCCTTGCGGTAGGAGAGCCTCGACTCGAGCCCCGCCTCCTGCGGGAGCGCTTCCACCCCCTCCGCCGCGCTCGTGGTGATCCCGGCCACCACACGGGCGGACGCGAGCGCGACTTCACCCACCATGCGCACACCGACGGCTTCGAGCGCGCGCACGAGAGGGCCGAGGTCGCGAGCGGACACGTGGAGATCGAGCGACGGCACGCCGCCGCGAGCACGCGCATGGAGCAGCGCCGACGCCCCGGCGAACGCGACGTCGACCACGGCGCCGCTCGCGGCGTGTGTGAGAGCGTGCCCCGCGCGGCCACCGGGCGCGCCGAGTGCCTCGTCGACGCGCTGCGCGACATCGGTCCCGCTCACGACGAGCGACGCGAGCGCATCGGTGAGGTCGTCGATCACCACCTGGTCGAACACGAGGTGCGTTTCGAGGGCGTCGCGGACGTGCGCGACTCGAGCGTCGTCCACCGAGACGAAGAGTTCGTCCTCGCGCCGCACGATCGTGACGTCGGCCTGCGGTCGGCCGCGATGATCGAGCAGCATGGCGTCGCGTGCGCATCCGACCGCGAGGCTCCGCACGTCGTGGCTCACCTGAGCATTGAGGAAGTCGATCCGGTCGGGCCCGCGCAGACGGAGCGCCCCGTGGCGCATGAGCGGCACCATCACGAGCGCGCCGTGGGCGAGCGCCTCGCTCTCCCCCTCCGGGTCGCCGAGGTGGGCGAGCGCGCCGTCGGCCACCCCGACGAGGTCGGTTGCAACGACGGCGCCCTCGGGCAGCACCCTTCGCCACGCCTCGTGGCTGGAGATCGGTTCCGGCATGCACGATGCTACGGCACGGGTGCCGAGGCTTCGTGTCGCGCGGCTCGCGCTGCGCGAGCGACGTCGATGAGCGCGAACTCGTAGGCGTTGATCACGCGCACGCCCTCCTCGCTCACGTACTCGCGCGGCTCGTTGGACCCGACGAGGTGGACGTGTCCGTGCACGTGCAGACGTGGACGCCAGCGTCGATGGAAGTGGTTGAAGGCGGCGACGCCGCGGTGCGGGTAGTCGCTCCCTTCGTGCGGACCTTTCGGCGGCGCATGCGTGAGCAACACGTCGACGGCGCGGCCGTACCGCAACCTGTTGAGCAGGAGGAGCGGCGTCATCGCCGCGACCATCGCACGGTAGGCCGACTCGCTGTACTGGTGGGGCCCGGGTCGGTAGCGGGCGCTCCCTTCGAAGCCGGCGATGAGCAGGCCGCCCGTCTCCACCACCCGCCGGTGCACGTTGATGCAGCCCCCTGGGAGCCGTATCTCGTCGGGGTCGTCGGCGCTGCGGAGGTAGGCGTGACCGTGATTGCCGACCACGTACACGGGCGGCACGCGCAGCTTCGTCGCCATGAACTCGAGCAGGTACCCCGGCAGGTCGCCCGCGCTCAGGACGACGTCGAATGCCGGCAGGTTGTGGGGGAAGCTCTCGGTATAGACGAAGGAGGAGACGGCATCGGCGACGGCGAGGATCCGGAGCCCGTCCCCCTCGGCACCCGGTCGAGCCGCCGACTCCTCACTCAGGTCGCGTCCGCCTCGCCCACCGGAGCGCCGGCCCCGCCGGCGCGCCACTCCAACCCCGCCCAGATGAGGTCCTGGATGTCGCCGTCGAGGACGGCGTCGGGGTCGTGCCGCATGGTCGCGGTCCGGTGGTCCTTCACGTACTGCTTGTCGAGGACGTAGGAGCGGATCTGCGATCCCCACTCGATGGCCTTCTGGTCACCTCGCGCCTTCATCTGCTCCTCGAGGCGGCGACGCTCCGCGCGCTCCCAGAGCCGCGACCGGAGCACCGTCATCGCCTTCTCGCGGTTCTTGATCTGCGATTTTCCGTCTTGGCACGTCACCACGATCTCGTCGGGCGTGCCCCCTCGGTAGACCACGCGGACCGCGGAGTCGGTGGTGTTGACGGACTGCCCGCCCGGCCCCGACGACCGGTAGACGTCGACGCGGACGTCCTTCGGGTCGATCGCGAGTTCGAAGTCGTCGTCGATCTCGGGCATGACCTCCACCGAAGCGAAGCTCGTGTGCCGCCGGTTCTGACCGTCGAACGGGCTCACGCGCACGAGGCGGTGGACGCCCCCCTCGCTCTGCAGCATGCCGAAGGCGCGCTCACCGCGCACGATCATCTGGGCGTAGTCGATGCCGTTCGGAGCCGCGTCGTTCCCCACGGCGTCGAGCAACTCGACCGTGAAGTCGTTGCGTTCGGCGTAGCGCCGGTACATCCTGAGGAGCATGCCGGCCCAATCCGATGACTCAGTGCCGCCCGCGCCCGGCTTGATCGTGACGATCGCCGGTCGCGCCACGTGCTCGCCCTTGAACAGCGTCTCGCGGTAGAGCTCGTCGAGCTCCCCTTCGAGTCGCGCCTCCTCGAGCTCGAGCTCCTCGCGATCGTCGTCGCCGGCCATCTCCCACATCTCGGCGAGCCCCCGTACGTCGGCCTGAAGGCGCTCGAAGGCCTCCACCACACGCCGGAGCCGCGTCGCCTCTTGGCTGAGGCCGCGTGCACGTTCGGGGTCACTCCAGAACGACGGATCCTGCAGGATCGGGTCGAGCTCGCTCAGCCGGGCCTTGGCGCCGGCGAGGTCAAAGATACCCCCGGAGGGTGGCGAGCCGTTCGAGCATGGTGGTGGTCAAGGTCGTGCCTCCTGTGGCGAGTCTACCGTGTCGCCGTCACCCTTCCCGTGTCGCCGTGCGGACGGCGCCGTGGCGCCGGGAAGGACGACCGGGACGGCGTACGTGGTACGATCGATCGACGGTAAGCCTGGTGTGCGAATCGCCGCGATCCCGCACGCCGTTCGGGGATCGGCGCTCGAACCACGACCAACATCCGACCACCGTACGACCCAGCGTACGACCCGAGGGGGGCGACAGCGTGGCCTGGTTCGACAACATGGGGCTCCGCGACGTCATCGACATCCTCATCCTCGCCGTCCTGTTCTATCAGGCGTACGCGCTGCTCATCGAGTCGCGCGCGTGGAACGTGTTCCGGGGCCTCGCCGCCCTCATGGGCCTGTGGTTCATCGCGACGCAGTTCGGTCTCGACGGGACGCGCTTCCTCTTCGACCGCGTCGCTCCCGTGACCTTCCTCGCCGTGGTGGTGGTGTTCCAGCCCGAGCTCCGCGCTGCGCTCGAGCGCGTCGGGCGCGGGCGGCGCAAGAGCCGCCCCGGCACCGATCCCGTGCAGGAGATCATGAACGCCGTGCGCGAGCTCTCCCAGGGGCGCGTGGGCGCGCTCATCGCGATCGAAGCGACCACGCCCCTCGGCGACTACGGTCGTGCGGGCGTCGAACTCGGGGCGCCCGTGAGCGCCAGCCTCCTGCAGACGTTGTTCGCGAGCCGCGGACCGCTGCACGACGGTGCGGTCATCATCAAGGACGACGTCGTCAGCTACGCTGGCGCCATCCTCCCGCTCTCGGACCGAGACAAGGAGGAGGGCTGGTCGGCGAAGCTCGGCACGCGGCACCGCGCGGCGCTCGGCCTCTCCGAAGTCTCCGACGCACTCGTACTCGCGGTGAGCGAGGAGCGCGGCACCGTCTCGGTCGCCCGCGAGGGGCGCCTCATCACCGACATCGCGCCCACCGACGTGCTCGCGGTCCTCCGTGAGGTCTACGGCTCGTGAGGCTGAAGAGGCTCGTCACCCGTGTGATCCAACAGTGGCCGCGCAAGCTCGCCGCGGCATTCCTCGCCTTCGTCATGTGGCTCTTCGTCTCGACCACCGAGACCGGCACGGCGCAGCGGAGCATGCTCGTGCCCATCACGACCCTCGGCGACACGGCCGACCAGGTCGTGATCGGGCAGCCACCGTTCGCCGAGGTGACCGTCTCTGGACCCACGAACCGCGTCGACCGCCTCCGGCCCGAGAGTTTCGAGGCCGTCATCGACCTCACCGGGCTGAGCGGCGACTTCCAGGCGCCCGTGGTGGTCACGGCGCCGCAAGGGGTCGTGCTCGAGCGAGTGAACCCGAACGAGGTGCTGGGCATCCTCGAGCGCGTGACCACGAAGCAGGTCCCCGTACAGGTCGTGCACCTCGGTTCCGCCCCTGCCGACATGCGGTTACGGAGCCTGGCGGAACCCGACGTCGTGAGTGTAAGGGGCCGAGCGCCGCGGCTCGAGCGCGTGGCTCGGGTCATCGCCGCGGTCGACGCCAGCGACGGTGAGATCGTGGTCACCCCCTACGCGGCCGACGCCTTCGGACGACCGGTCGAGGAGGTGACGGTCGCTCCCAACGCGATCGCGGTCGCCACCGTCGCAGAGGGTGTGTTGGTGCGTCGCGAAGTGCCGCTCCAGCTCGAGCGCCCCGAGGCGGAGCGCCTCGTGGAGGTGACGCTCGACCAAGCGACCGTGATCGTCGCCGGTCCACCGACGATGGTCGCCGCGATCGACAGGCTCGCCGCTCGCGTCGATCTCCCGGAGCTCGGCCTCCCGGGCGGCCGCTATACTCTCTCGGTGACGGTGGTGACGCCGCCGGGCATCGTGGCGTTCGGGACTCCGAGCGCCACCGCGGTGTACGACGCCGCGGCGGCCGACGACACCCCGGCCCGCGACTGAGGCCGTCCACGTCGCCGCAGCGCCCTTCGGCCCGGCCTGCCGAGCATCGAGGCCGAACGGAGAGCATCGTGACCCATCCCATCCGCCTCTACGGCGATCCCTTCCTACGACGCCCGGTACGACGCGTGGGCGCCTTCGACGACGCGCTCGAGGCACTCGCGGACGAGCTGATCGACACGATGGCCGAGGCCGACGGCGTCGGCCTGGCCGCGACGCAGATCGGTGTCGACGCACGCATCTTCGTGATGTCGGGGTACGCCAACGGCCTCCCCGACCCCGACGCGCCGCCGTCACCCGAGGAGGAGCGAGCCGCCGTGGTGGTGGTCGTGAACCCGGAACTCCTCGATCGCCAGGGGCGCCAGCTCGCGGTAGAGGGTTGCCTGAGCCTCCCCGGTCTGGTCCACGACGCCATCCCGCGCGACGCGCGCCTCCGCCTCCGGTACCAGGACCTCCGCGGCACGTTCGTGGAGCGCGACGTGCAGGGGCGAGAGGCCGTGGTCGTGCAGCACGAGAGCGACCACCTCGACGGGGTGCTGTTCATCGACCGACTCGCCGAGGCGGATCGGCGCGAGTTCATGGAGGAGCACCGGGCCGCCCTGGCCGAATTCCAGCGCGACGCCCGCGCCTTCCTCAAGCAGGAACGCGCCCAGCGCCGCGCGTCGGGAAAGCGGCGGCGATGACGTCGGCCCGGCCCCTCCGCGTCGCCCTCCTCGGGAGCCCGGCCTTCGCACTGCCGACGCTCGAGATGCTCTTCGAGCGTCACGACCTCCGCCTCGTGATCGCGCAGAACGACAAGCCGGCGGGTCGGCGCATGCGCTCCACGACGCCCGCCACGGCGCTCTGGGCCCGCGAGCACGGCGTTCCACTGGCGCAGCCCGAACGTCTCAAGGGGAACGACGCGTTCGTCCGCGAGCTCGAAGCGCTCGACCTCGACGTGGCCGTCACGGCCGCGTACGGGAAGATCCTGCCCGCCACGGTGCTCGCCGTGCCGAGCCACGGTGTGCTGAACGTACACGGGAGCCTGCTCCCGGCGTATCGCGGAGCGGCGCCCGTGCAGTGGGCGCTCATCGACGGCCTGCTCGAGACCGGCGTGAGCATCATGCAGACCGAGACGGGGCTCGACACCGGCCCGGTGCGCCACGTCCGGCGACGTGCCATTCTACCCGCGCACGATGCCCGCTCGCTCGCGAACGAACTCGCCCACGCCGGGGCGCACGCGCTCGCCGAAGCGCTCGACGCACTCGTGCGTGGCACGCTCCCGAGCCTGCCGCAAGACGCCGCCGCCGCCACGCACGCGCCGCGCCTCACGAAGGACGACGGCCGCGTCCGCTGGCACGAATCCGCCCGGCGGATCCACGACCGGTATCGCGGCGTGGCGGGGTGGCCCGGGACCTGGACCACCAGCGCCGGCGTCGATCTCAAGGTCCACGACATGACGCTCGCCCCCGAACTGCATTCGGCGGAAGCACCGGGTACGATCACTTCCATCGATCCGGCCGGCGTGACCGTGGCGACGGGGGATGGTGTGGTCGTCGTGCGCGAGGTCCAGACGCCCGGACGCACGCGTGTAGAAGCGGGAGCGTGGGCACACGGGGCCCGCATCGGGAAGGGTGAACGTCTTGGCTAGCGTTGCGATCGTCGGTCGGCCCAACGTGGGGAAATCGAGCCTGTTCAACCGCATCGTCGGGCGCCGTGAGGCCATCGTGGCGGACGAGAGCGGCGTCACGCGCGACGTCAAGTCTGCCGAGGTGGTCACCGATCTCGGCGCGCGCTTCACGCTCCTCGACACCGGCGGCCTCTGGTCGGGGGACCGCTGGCAGGCAGACATCCGCGCGCGCGTCTCCGACGCGCTCGAAGACGTCGCCCTCGTACTCTTCTGCATCGACGGCCGGAGCGGCGTCCATTCCGGGGACGAGGAGATCGCCCAGTGGCTTCGCTCCCAGGGGAAGGCCGTGATGCTGGTCGCCACGAAGGTCGACGATCCACGGCACGAGGAGGCGCCGGCGTTCCTCGAGGCCTACTCCCTCGGCTTCGGCGAGCCGTTCGCGACCGCTGCCGAGCACGCGCGCGGCACCTTCGAACTCGTCGACGAGATCGTGGCGCGGCTGCCACCCCCGAGCGAGGACGACGACGACGAGACGCAGCTCTCCCCCATCCGCGTCGCGATCGTCGGGCGTCCGAACGTCGGCAAGTCGAGCATCGTCAACGCCATCCTCGGCAAGGAGCGTGTGATCGTCGCCGATCTCCCCGGCACCACGCGTGACTCGGTCGACGTGCGCTTCGAATACGGCGGACGCCCCTTCATCCTCGTCGACACGGCGGGATTGCGGCGCAAACCGGGCGAGAACGTCGAGTACTACGCGTCGCTCCGGAGCGAGGAGGCGATGTGGCGCGCCGACGTCGCCGTGCTGGTGATCGATCCGTTCGAGCTCGGCGACCACGAGATGCGCGTCGCCAACATCGCGCTCGAACGAGGCGTTCCGGTGGTGCTCGCGATCAACAAGTGGGACCTCGTTCCCGACGAAGAGCTCGACAAGCGGCGTGCCGATATCGCCCAGCAGCTCAACCACCTCGACTTCGCCCCGCACGTGGAGACCTCGGCGCTCACGGAGTTCGGGCTCTTCGAACTCCTCGCCATCACCGTGCGCCTCTACGACACCGCCCGCCGCCGCGTGGGTACCGGCGCGCTGAACGGCTGGATCGAGGTCTGGACGCAACGGCAGGCACCGCCGAACTTCGCCGGGCGGCCCCTGCGCATCTACTACGGCTCGCAGGTCGACGTGGCGCCACCGACCTTCCACTTCTCCGTCAACAGCGAGAAGTACGTGACGCGCCCCTACGAGCAGTACCTGCGCAACCGGATACGCGACGACCTCGGCCTCAGCGAGATCCCGTTCAGGACGATCTTCAAATCACGGCGAGACGACGGCGGCAAGCGCGTTCGGACCTGAGCGCAGCGGCGCACGTACAGCCGCCCATCAGGTCCGCTCGACCTCGAGCGTCACCTTCACGTTCCCCTTGCGGGTCTCCCCCTTCACGGTTCGCACGCGGAAACGGCCCAGCCCCTCAGCCCAGACCTCGTCTCCCTCACGCGCCTCGCTCCTCCCTTCGGCGGTGCGTCCGTTGAGTGAGACGCGGCCGGCGGCGACGCCCTTGGCGAAGTACGAGCGGGAGACGCCGAAGGCCCGCGCGCCCAGCACGTCGACGCGCAAGGCCGGTACCACGGCCTCGAGCACGCGCTCGCGCCCAGAGGCGACGCGCTCGACCGGGACCACCTCGGCGTCGACGTCCGCCCCCGCGACACGTAGGCGCTCCAAGGCGGCGGCGGGTGGCGGATCGAGGCAGATCACCGAGACGCCCTGCGCGTGCGTGACCGCGTCGCCGAGTGCACCCGGGTCGACCCCGCCGACGCGGAGGGCGACCACGAGCCCGTCGGCGTCGACGACGTCTGGGAAGTAGAGCGCCGCGAGCGCCGCGATCGCTTCGGGCACGTGATCGGGCCGGGCGGTGACCACCCGACGGCGGGCACCGGGATAGCCGCCCCATGCGGTCACGGCAACGCCCGCGACCCGGGTGGCGGCGAGCACGGCGTCTGCCTCGGCCGGCTCGAGGAAGGGTGTCGAGCGCACCCGTCCGCCCAGGGCCGCCTCGCGCAGGGCATCGCCGTGGGCGACGCCCTTCACCGGACGTCGCGAACGGTGATGCCGAGCGCGCGCACGCGGTCGGCGAAGCCGTCGGCTTCGGTGCCGACGACCCGGAGCACCATGCGGCGACGCTCGTTCTCGACGACACCCGCGGTCACCGCGGCGGTGATGTTCGACGGCGGTCCCGCCTGCGCCACGCGCGCGAGCACCCCGGGCTCGTCCGGAAGGTCGACCGTCACACGTACGCCCCCCTCGCGCAGGCCGAGGAAGCGCACGAAGGCGCGCAGGAGGTCGGTGATGGTGAGCATGCCGACGAGCGCGCCCCCCTCGACCACCGGCAGCCCCGAGACGCGATGCTCCTCCATGAGCACGGCGGCGCGCTCGAACGGATCCTCGGGGCCGACCGTGACCACGGCGCGCTGCATCACGTCCTGGACGGTGAGCTTGCTGAGCAGGTAGTTGAGTTCGTAGACCGACAGCGTCGTCGACTTCGAGGGGGTCGCTTCCTTCAGATCGCGATCGGTGACGATCCCGACGATACGCGACGCCTGCACCACCGGCAGGCGCCGGAAGTTGCCCTCGCGCATGCGCTGCATGGCCTCCATCACGGTCGTCTTCGGGTTCACGCTCTGGGGGTCGTGCGTCATCCACTCGCGCACCAACATGCCGGCCTCCGGGACGGGGTCGCGAACGTACGTTCGACCTCGCCTTCGAATCATGCTATCAAGCCCCCGGTTCTCCTCGCCCACGTGGAATGATGCGGCGATGCCGGTGTCGGACTCCCACCCCAGCGGCGCTTCCGGGCGTCCCTTCCTCGATCCGCTCGGTCAGCCGTGGCCCGCCGGCGGACCCCCACGTCGCTTGAGTGTGCTCGGCTCGACCGGATCGATCGGTCGGCAGACGCTCGAGGTGGCGTCGTGGCTCGGTGCGGAGATCCGCGCGCTCGCCGCGGATCGCGACGTCGAGACGCTCCTGGCACAGGTCGAGCGCTGGCGGCCGGCGTTGGTGCGCTGCCATCGAGACGTCGAGGACGCCGTGCGCCGCGGCCTCCCTCCGGGCACGGCGCTCGTGACGGGGGAGGCGGGGCTCGTCGAGGCGGCGACGCTCGACGTCGACGCCGTGGTGGCGGCCGTGCCCGGCTTCAGTGGTTTGGCGCCCGTCCGGGCCGCCCTCGCCGCAGGGCGGCACGTGGCGCTGGCGACGAAGGAGGCCATGGTCTGCGCCGGTCCGCTCGTCTGGCGGGAAGCGCGCTCGCGCGGCGGTCGCTTGACGCCGGTGGACTCCGAGCACGGCGGGCTCTATCAGGCGCTCGTGGGCGAGCGCGCCGCGGGCGTCGCGGGGTTGGTGCTGACCGCCTCCGGGGGACCGTTCCGGGAGGGCCCGCGCGACCTCTCGGGCGTCACGCCCGAGCAGGCGCTCGCACATCCGACATGGCGGATGGGGGCGAAGGTGACGATCGACTCCGCTACGCTCTTCAACAAGGGGTTGGAAGTGATCGAGGCCCACGCACTCTTCGAGATCGATCTCGACCGGGTCGAAGTGATCGTCCACCCGGAGTCGATCGTGCATGCGCTCGTGCGCTTCCGAGACGGCTCGCTCAAGGCCCAGTTGGGCCCGCACGACATGCGCCTCCCGATCCTCTATGCATTGGCGGCGCCGGAGCGTCCCGCCGTCCCGCTCGCCCCGCTCGCCCTCACCGGCACACTGCGGTTCTTCGAACCCGACCTGGAGCGCTTCCCGTGCCTCGCCCTCGCGTACGAGGCGGGGCGCCGCGGTGGGACCGCGCCGCTGGTGGCGAACGCTGCCGACGAAGTCGCGGTGGCGGCCTTCCTCGGCGGCCTGCTCCCGTTCGACGCCATCGCGAGGGTGATCGAACGGACCCTCGACGGCGTCGCGCCGGCGGAGTTGCACTGGGACGTGGTCGACGAGGTCGATGCCGAGGCGCGCCGCGTGGCCGACGAGGCCGTTCGGCGGATACGAGCATGACGCCCGGGCGTGGCTGGCGCCTCCCCTTTCGCCTCCTCGGCATCCCGATCTCGCTCGACCCGACCTTCGGGCTCGTCCTGCCGCTGTTCGCCTGGTTGATCGCCAATCAGGTCGGCGCGTTCGCGACGATCCTCGAACCGGTCGGAATCGTGCTCGACGCCGACGTGCTCACCCGCGGCGTCACCCCCTACGTGTTGGGCCTCATCGCCGCGCTCGGCCTCTTCGCGAGCGTGGTGGTGCACGAGCTCGGGCACGCCATGGCGGCGCGCATCTACGGCGTGCGGACGAAGATGATCACCCTCTGGTTCCTGGGCGGCGTGGCGCAGCTCGAGGACATGCCGCGCGCCCGCGGGGCGGAGGCAGTCGTCGCGATCGTGGGGCCGATCGTGAGCGGCGCGCTCTCCTTCGCGTTCGCGGGCGTCCTCCGGGTGTTCGATCTGCACGGGGGCGCCGCGTTCGTGATCGCCTACCTGGCGTTGATGAACGCGGGGCTCGCCATCTTCAACCTGCTGCCGGCGCTCCCGCTCGACGGCGGTCGCGTGCTCCGGTCGCTGCTGGCGATCCCGATGGACCGCGAACGCGCCACCGTGATCGCCGGCAACGTCTCGCGCGCGGTGGCGATCCTGCTCGGCGTCTACGGCATCTTCAGCTTCCAGCTCTTCCTCGTGATCATCGCGTTCTTCGTCTTCAACGCCGGTCGGGCCGAGGTCTACGCCGAGCGCGCACGCCAGGCGTTCGAGGGCCGCAGCGTCGCCGACGTGATGACGGTCGATCCGGTCACCGTCGACCTCGACATGCCCCTGGCACAGTTCCGCCAACTCCGCTCCTTCAAGCCGCACCCGTGCTATCCCGTGGTCGACGCGGCCGGTGTGCTCGCAGGCCTGGCCCGGATCGACGACGCCGAAAAGGCCGATCCAGACGCAACGCTCGCGACCATCCTCCGGGAGGCCGACACCGCCAGGCCGGGTGAGGACCTGCAGCGCGCCGTCCAGCGACTCGCCGGCGGCGACCTCGGGCGCCTCGTGGTGATCGACCCGAAGGGGCGCGTGATCGGCATCCTCTCGCGCACCGACGTGGTGCGCGTGCTCCGGCACGAAAACGCGGCACCGTAGGGGCCGGCGGCGCCGTAGGGGCCGGCTCGAACGACGGAGGACGACCACGGGCGCCGCGCCCTGCCATACTGGGGGCATGATGTCTCCCACGGTGTCCCGGTGCTGACCGCCGTCGTGTTCCTCACGATCTTGATGACTGCGGTGCTGGTGCACGAGTTCGCCCACTACCTCAACGCCCGCAGCGTCGGCGTGAGCGTTCGCGCGTTCAGCATCGGTATGGGCCCGGTCCTCTGGCGCCGCACGTGGCGCGGCACCGAGTGGCGCCTGTCGCTGCTGCCGCTCGGCGGCTACGTCGACCTCCCCGGGATGGCGGCGAGCCAAGACGAGGACGGAACCCTCCGGCATCCCGACGAAGGGATGGCGACGCGCTCGCTGCCGCAGAAGCTCTGGGTCCTCGTCGGCGGCGTGCTCGCGAACTACGCCCTCGGCACGTTCCTGCTCGCCGGCGCCGTGACGCTCGAACCGGGCTTCCGGGAGTTGCTCGGCGGCGCGCCGGTAGAGGTGCATGGCGCGCAGGTCGTACTGGTGAACGACGGCTCGCTCGCCGAGTCGATCGGCATTCGCGACGGCGACGTGCTGCTCGAGGTCAACGAGCTTCGCGATCCGACGCCCGCGCAGGTCGTAGAGACGCTCGGCACCGCCGAGGGGCTGCGCCTCGTGGTCGTCGACGCGCTCGGTGCCGAGCGCGAGATCGAGATCGCCTGGCCACCTGCCGACCTCGCCCCGGGCGAGCGGCCACTGCTCGGCATCCAGCTCGCACCGCTCGACGTCGAGGAGGTCGCCTACGCGACCGCCCTCGGCGAGAGTTTCGCCTTCGGCGTCCGGATGCTGCCGGAGATGGTGGTGGCGTTCGTCCGTGGATTCGGCAGCGCCCTCACCGGGGGAGCGAACGAGGACGTCGCCGGACCGGTCGGCATGGTGTCGATGGTCGGCCAGGCGGCCCAGGTGGGGATCGCTCCCGTGCTCCTGCTCGCGGCGCTGATCAACTTCTCCCTGGCGGTGTTCAACCTCCTGCCCATCCCGGGCCTCGACGGCGGGAGGATGTTGCTCGCTACCGTGGTGGCGGTGCGTGGACGGCCGTTCCGCCCGGGTCAGGAGGAGGCCTTCCACTTCGTGGGAATCATGGCCGTACTCGCCCTCATCGTGCTGATCACGGTGCAGGAGCTCGGTGGGTTGCTCGGTGGCTGACGCCCGCACGTGTGCGGTGCTGATTCCGGCCTACAACGAAGCCTCCACGGTCGCTGCGGTCGTGCGCATCGCGCTCGACGCCGCGATCGGGCCGGTGGTGGTGGTCGACGACGGGTCGACCGACGACACCGCCGAAGTGGCGTCGCGCTCAGGGGCCGAGGTGCTGCGCTTGGAAGGAAACCGCGGGAAAGGGGGTGCGCTCGCTGCCGGTGCTGCCGCGCGCATGGAGGACGTGCTCGTGCTCCTCGACGCCGACCTCACGGGTCTGACGCCGCGGCACGTGCGCGACCTCGTGGCGCCCGTGCGGGACGAGGAGACCGACATGGCCCGCGGGGTGTTCGAGGGGGGACGCTGGTCGACCACGACCGCGCAACGCATCGCGCCACAGCTCGCCGGGCAACGCGCCGTCCTACGGCACCTGCTGCTCGAGGTTCCGGGCCTCGCCGACTCGCGCTACGGGGTCGAGGTCGCGATCACCGAACACGCCCACCGGACGCTCTGGCGAACCTGCGACGTCTCGTTGGACGGTGTGTCGCAGGTCACGAAAGAAGAGAAACACGGGCTCGTTCGCGGCGTCGTCGTGCGCGTCCGGATGTACCTCGAGATCGTCCGGCAACTCCTGCGCGGCAAGCGCGGGGGCGGGGAGCCGGGTTCGCCGAACGGCCTCTGAGGACGCCCCGTCAGCGGAAGACGCCCAGCCGATACGACAGCAGCGCACCGATCTCGCGCACGGCGTAGCTCGTTCGCCCGAAGGGGACGCGAACGCTCGCCATCACCACGTCGAGGCCGAGTCGGCTCGCGACGGCAGCCGTCCGATGGGCGTGCAGATCGTCGGTGACGATCGCGGCGCGCACGCCTTCGAGTCGTGGGGCCACGTTCCTGAGGTTCTCGACGGTCGTCCGGGACTCCTCCTCGGTCTCGACCGCATGAGCCGGCAGTCCGCGCGAGCGCAACCATGCGGCGCCCGCCTCTCCCTCCGAGAAGCGGTCCCCCTCCCGCCGGCCACCGGTGACGAGCACCCGCTCGGCGCAACCGGCGCGGTAGAGCGCGAGCGCCCCTTCGAGGCGGCGTTCGAGCGCCGGCGACGGCCTGCCGTCGTACTGGGCGGCGCCCATCACCACGATCGTGTCGACGGGACAGTTCCGCTCCAGCCAAGGCGCGTCCATGGGGGCGGTCCCGAAAACGGCCGTTGCGTCTTGCGCGAGCACGAGCAGCAAGAAGACGGGCGCGAGCCATACCAGGTGGATCGGGTGCTGCACGTCAGCCGTCGCCACGCGGCGCGCGCGCCTCGATCGCTCGTGCGTGCGCTTCGAGTCCTTCGGCTCGAGCCATCCGGGCGCCCGCCTCGCCGATCGCCGCGGCGCCCGCGGGAGCGAGACCGATCACCGGGATCACTCGTTGGAAGTGTCGAACGTTGAGGGCGCTGCTGAAGCGCGCCGTCCCCCCGGTCGGCATCACGTGGCTCGGGCCGGCGACGTAGTCGCCGAGTGCCTCCATCGACGCCTCGCCGACGAACACGCCGCCGGCGTGGCGCACCCCCTCGAGCGCCGCCCACGGGTCGCGCACGAGGAGGCAGAGGTGCTCGGGAGCGTAGGCGTTCGAGACCTCCAGGGCACTCGCGAGGTCGTCGACGATGGCGACCACACCGCGCACCGCCATGTTCTCGCGCGCGACGGGCGCGCTGGGGAGGTCGGCGAGGGAGCGCTCGAGCGCGGCCTCGACGGCTCCCCACAGCGCCTCGCTCGTCGTCACGAGCACGACCTGTGCTCCGTCGTGCTCGGCCTGCGCCAGGAGGTCGGCGGCCACGTGCGTGGGGTCGGCGTCGGCGTCGGCGATCACCAGTGTCTCGGTCGGGCCCGGCAACGACTCGATCCCCACCTGGCCGAAGACGAGCTGCTGCGCGATGACCACCCAGGGGCTGCCGGGCCCCACGATCGTGTCGACCCGGCGCACGCTCTCGGTGCCGTAGGCGAGGGCCGCGATCGCCTGCGCGCCGCCGAGGCGATAGACGCTTCCGAGCGACAGCGCGCGCACCACGTAGGCGATGGCGGGGTCGATGCTCCCGTCGTGTCGCGGTGGCGTCGCGACGACCACCTCCTCGACCCCCGCGACCTGGGCGGGAACCGCCGTCATCACGAGGCTGCTGAAGAGCGCCGCCTTGCCGCTGGGGACGTAGCAGCCGACGCGCGCGATCGGTCGGACGAGCTGGCCGAGGCGACCGTCGCCATCGTGGTGCATGAACCCGGCGCTCGGCTGTCGCTCGTGGAAGGCGCGGACCCGCGTTATCGACAGGTCGATCGCGGCGCGGAGCTCGTCGTCGAGCGTCGCGGCGAGCGCGTCCAGCGACGGGGTATCGATCTCGACGTGCTCGAGATCGACGCCGTCGAAGCGTCGACCGTACTCGCGGAGGGCCTCGTCGCCGCGATCGCGAACGTCGGCGACCACTCGTTCGACGGTGCTGCGGCGGGCATCGGTCTGGAGGGTGGATCGGCGCTCGCCGAGACGCTCGAGGGCTGCGGCCGTGCCGCGGATGACGTCCATCGAGGTCCCAGTCTACCGCTGCTGCTCGCGAAGCACCGCGGTAGCATGACGCGTGCAAGGGGGAGCGCGCATCGCCGTGATCGGCGCCGGCATCGTCGGCGCCAGCGTCGCGTGGTTCCTCGCCGGACGGGGGGCGCGCGTCACCGTGCTCGAGCGCGCTGCGAGCCCGGCGACGGGCGCCACGGGACGCTCCGCCGCCGGCCTGCGCCACCAGTTCTCGCTCGACGTCAACGTCCGCTTCTCCCGTTTCTCGGCCGAGCGCTACGATCGCTTCCACGCCGAGGTGGGGGCGCGCGCAGCGTTCGAGCGCGTCGGCTACCTCTTCCTCGTCCCGACCGATGGAGCGCCGGCGTGGCACGCCCAAGGGGAGACGGTGCGCGCGGCGGGTGCGCGCGTGGAGTGGATCGAACCCTCCGTCCTGGCGCGACGCTGGCCGTACGTCGCCACCGCCGGTCTTGCAGGAGGTTCCTACGGACCCGACGACGGTGTGCTCGACCCGCACGCCGTCACGCTCGGCTACCTGGCGAGTGCACGCTCGATCGGCGCCGAGATCGTCTTCGACGCCGCGGTCACGGGGTTCGAGGCCGCTGGCGACGCGGTTCGCGTCCGCACCGCCGCGGGCACCACCCTGGTCGACGCCGTCGTGAACGCTGCCGGTCCGCAGGCCGGCGCCGTCGCCGAGCTCGCTGGTTGTACCCTGCCCGTCGTCGCATCGCGGCGCTGCGTCTACGCCACGGGACCGCTACCGAAGCTCCCCCGCCCGACGCCGCTCCTCATCGACGTCGCCACCGGCGTCTGGATCCGCTCGGAGGGGGAACGCGTGATCTTCGGCCGCTCCAACCCCGACGAGCTGCCGGGTGAGCACGACGCGATCGACTGGGGGTGGCTCGACGAGACGCTTGGGGTCGCGCTCGAGCGGTTCCCGTTCCTCGAGGAGGCTGGACTCGACCGCCGCGCGTGCTGGACCGGGCATTACGAGATGACGCCCGATCACCTCCCGGCCATCGGGCGCGCCCCGGAGGTGCCGTGGCTCTGGCACGCCGCCGGCTTCTCCGGTCACGGCGTACAGCACGCGCCCGCGACCGGAATCGCGGTGGCGGATCTGGTGCTCGACGGCGCCTGCAGCCGCTTCGACCTCGCCCCCTTCGATCCGGCGCGCTTCGCCGCGGGCGTGGCGCACCACGAGGCGGCGATCGTATGAACCCTGCGGAGCGCGACGGACCGCTGCGCGTCCTGTGGCGCTCCGCGCCTCCCGACGGCGGACCCCCTGCCATCCCGGGAGTCGTCGTCCGAATCGAGAGCGATCTCGAAACGGCGAACGCCCATCGGGATTGGGCCGACGTGCTCGTCGACGGGCGCGCTTCACCGCTGCTCGACGGTGCACGGCTCCGTCACGTGCTGGTGCCGTGGGCGGGGCTGAACGACGAACTGCGCGAGGCGCTCGTCGCCCGACCCCACCTCCGCGCCCACAACAGCCACTACAACGCTCCCTTCGTGGCCGAGCACATGGTGGCGATGCTCCTCGCACTCGCCTATCGCCTCCGCGAAGGGGACGCCGCCCTGCGCCGTGGTGACTGGGGGGAACGCGACCGCCCGCTCCGCTCCACGTACCTCGCGGGTGCGCGTGCACTGCTGCTCGGCTACGGTCGCATCGCTCGAGCCGCCACCCCCGCGCTGCGAGCGTTCGACCTCGAGCTCACGGCGGTTCGGCGCCGACCGGACGCGGGGGCCGAGCCCGTGCGCGAGATCGGCCCGGGTGACGTGGCGGCGGTGCTACCGAGCGTCGGGATCGTCCTGTGCAGCCTCCCGGGTACCCCCGCCACGAACGGGATGATGGACGCCGCGGCGCTCGCGGCCTTGCCGCGAGGGGCGTTGGTGGTGAACGTCGGACGAGCCGCCGTGTTCGACGAGGACGCACTCTTCGAGGCGCTCGCCTCGGGCCACCTCGGCGGCGCTGCCCTCGACGTCTGGTACCGCTACCCGGAGGGTCCCGAGGCGCGCCGTGACTTCCCACCCGCGAACCGCCCCTTCTGGGAGTTGCCGAACGTGCTCATGAGCCCGCACCGGGCCGACGCGTCGGAGCGCTCGGCGGGCGCTCGCCTCGCGGACGTGAGCGCCACGCTCGCGGCGCTGGCGCGCGGCGAATCACGCTCGGCCCTCGACGTGGAGGCGGGGTACTGATGGGTTGGTCACGAGCGAGCGGGCCACCCGAAGGCAGCCCGCTCGCACGTGAAGTACGATTCCGCGCGCGTCGCTCAGGCCTGGATGCGCCTGGCAACGTCGACGAGCGCCTTGAAGGCGGCCGGTTCACGCACGGCGAGATCGGCGAGGATCTTGCGGTCGACCTCCACGTTGGCGTCACGGAGGCCG
>JACCWH010000048.1 GCA_013697735.1 Trueperaceae bacterium
TAAAAGGATCTCGCGGCGCTGGGCGTAGATGACCTCGCGCTGCTTGCTCATCACGTTATCGAACTCCAGGAGCTGCTTGCGGATGCCGAAGTTGCGGTCCTCGACGCGCTTCTGGGCGTTCTCGATAGACTTGGTGACCATGCCCGCCTCGATGGGCTGGGAGTCGTCCATGCCCAGGCGGTCCATCATGCCGAGGACCTTTTCGTTGGCGAAGAGGCGCATGAGGTCGTCCTCGAACGACACGTAGAAGCGGCTGCTGCCGGGGTCGCCCTGGCGGCCGGCGCGGCCGCGCAGCTGGTTGTCGATCCGCCGCGATTCGTGGCGTTCGGTGCCGATGATGTGCAGGCCGCCCGCCGCGACCACGACCTCGTGGTCGCGCGCGGCGTCGTCGCGGAGCCTTTCGAGGTCGGGGATGATGTCCTCGCGCAGCTCTTCGATCTCGCGTGCCAAGCGCCTGGCGTCGTCCATCTTCTTGAGCATCACCGACTTGATAAAGATCTCGACCTTGCCGTCGTAGCGGTTTAAGCCCTCGCGCTCGATCAATTGCCCGGCCAAGGCCTCGGGATTGCCGCCCAGGACGATGTCGGTGCCGCGGCCGGCCATGTTGGTCGAGATGGTGACCGCGCCGCTGCGCCCGGCCTGGGAGATTATCTCGGCCTCGCGGCGGTGGTACTTGGCGTTCAGAACGTGGTGGGGTATGCCCCGGCGCTTGAGCATGGCGGCCAGCCGCTCCGAGGCCTCGATGGTCACGGTGCCGACCAGGACGGGCTGCTTGCGGCCGTGTGCCTCCACGATCTCCTCGATGACGGCCTGGTACTTGCCCTCGATGGTGCGGTAGACCATGTCGTCGTAGTCCTTGCGGACGATGGGCTTGTTGGTGGGGATGATGAGCACGTCGGTCTTGTAGATCTCCTGGAATTCCTTTTCCTCGGTCTTGGCCGTGCCGGTCATCCCGGCTATTTTGTCGTAGAGCTTGAAGAAGTTCTGGTAGGTGATGGTCGCCAGCGTCTGGTTCTCGCGCTCGATCTTGACGCCCTCCTTGGCCTCGATAGCCTGGTGCAGACCCTCGCCGAAGCGCCTGCCGGGCATCAAACGGCCGGTGAACTCGTCGACGATGACGACGCCGCCGCCCTCGTCCTTCACGTACTGCTTGTCCAGGTGATAGTGCTCACGGGCGCGCAGGGCCTGGCGCAGCATGTGGCCGACCTCCATGTTCTGGGTGTCGAAGAGGCCGTCTACGCCGAGCAGCCCTTCCGCCTTGGCGATGCCCTGCTCGGTTAAGTGGATGTCCTTGCTCTTGCCCTCGGCCACGTAGTCGCCGGTCGGCCGCTTGTTCTCGCCGTCGCCGGGCGCGCCGCGCTCCAACTGCTTGGCGATCTTGGCCATGGTGTAGTACATGTCGGTGGCCTTTTCGGCCGGGCCGGAGATTATCAAGGGCGTCCTGGCCTCGTCGATCAGGATCGAGTCGACCTCGTCGATGATGGCGAAGTGGAGCGGTGTCTGCTCGCGCAGCACCAGTTGGTCCGTCCGGAACGCCATGTTGTCGCGCAGGAAGTCGAAGCCGAGTTCGCTGTTCGTGAGGTAGGTGACGTCGCAGCCGTAGTTGGCCCGTCGAGCGGCATTGTCGTGGCCGTGTTCGACGACACCCACGGTGAGTCCGAGCCCGCGATAGACCGGACCCATCCACTCCGCGCCCGTGCGCGCGAGATAGTCGTTGGTCGTGACGAGATGCGTCCCCTTGCGGGTGAGCGCGTTCAGCGCGAGCGCGAGGGTGGCGACGAGCGTTTTGCCCTCGCCGGTCTTCATCTCCGCGATCTTGCCGTAGTGGAGCGCTGCGGCGCCAACGAGCTGGACGTCGTAGTGCCGTAATCCCAGAAACCGTTTCGCCGACTCACGCGTGAGCGCGAAGGCTTCTGGCAGGAGCGTGCCGAGCGGCTCGCCGCCGTCGCGGTGGCGCTCGCTCAGCGTGGCGAAGGCCTCGGCGAGGTCGTCGAGGTCTTCCATCTCGGACTCGAGGGCGTTGACTCGGGCGACGACCTCCTGGTCGAGGCGCTTCACTTCGCGGTCGTTCTGGTCGAACAGCTTCTGGATGAATCCGAGCATGGGAGTGAACCCCTTCGTGGTTGTCGGCACCGGCGTCTGCGGGCGGTGAACCGCCGTCGCGAACGCATCCCGGCACTCTAGCACCCGTTCCCGTGGCGGTCGTGAAGCCTCGGGCACGTGCCGGACCGCACTAGGCGCGCACCAGGGTGAGGGCGTTGCTGCCGTAGCGGCGCACGTCCGCATCGACGCGCGCATGGCTGCGTTCGAGGGCGAGGGTCAGCGAGGTCGGATGCTGGAAGACGTACCTCCCTCCCGGGCGCACGGCACCGCTCGCGAGGAGTCGTGCGAAGAGCGGCGGCAGGTCGAGCGGGTACGGCGGCGCCGCGAAGAGCACGTCGACGGCCGCCGGGCGCGCCTCCGCGGCGGCGATGGCGTCGCCCGCCACGACCTCCACCGTGAGGCCGAGGCGCGCGGCGTTCGACTCGATCACCCGAACCGCCGCGCGCGAGCGGTCGACGCAGACGGCCTGCCAACCGCGCGACGCGGCTTCGAGTCCGATCGCGCCGGACCCTGCGTAGAGGTCGAGGAAGTGCCCGCGTTCGTCGAACGCGAGTATGTCGAAGAGCGCCTCGCGGAGCCGGCTCGGGGAGGGGCGCGTGCCGCGGCGAGGCGTCTCGAGCTCGCGCCCCTTGGCGGTGCCGCCGAGGATGCGGGGACGGGCCATGTCGGGAGCCTACCGCCCTAGAAGCCGCTCGGGCGAGGGGAGGCGGCGCCGGCGTCCGTTTCCGCCGCGTCGCTCGCCGCGGGGGGTAGAGTGACGGACCGTGGTCCGTACCCTCATGCCCGACGAACTCGTCTGGTTCCTCAGCCGCTCCTTCGCCTTTCTCGGGCACGTCGATCCGCACGGGCTCGCGCAGCGGCTCGCACCGCACCTGCGTGACCACCGGCGCGAGGCGGCGAACGCCTACGTCTGGGAGGTGGAAGGCGCGGCGCCGACGGCGGGCATCTACGTCGCAGCCCCAGACGTCGGCGACGACGACAAGACCCTCTACCTCTCCCAGCCGTGGTTCGAGGGGGCCCAGGAGGAGTTCGCCGCGCTCGTGCGCGAGGTCGGCAGCCGACACGTCCACGAGGCGGTCCGGCTCGATCTGCCGGCGCAGTCGCCCGACCGCGTCGACCGGCTCGCACAGGCGCTCACCCCTGACGGGTTCGACCTCGACGTGATCCGACCGCTCTCCTTCGTCCTCTCCGACACGCCCCCGCTGGGGGCACCCCTCGTGCTCGAGGGCTGGCGGCCGCGCGGCGATACCACCTTCCGGGAACTCGTCGCCCGCGCCGAGGGGTGGCCGCTCTCCGACGAGCGGTGGGCGTGGCTGAAGCGCAACTCGGGTCCGTTCACGCCCGACCTCTGGTTCCTCGCGAGCGAAGCCCCCGATCAGGCGCCGATCGGCTACGCGCTGTGCGGCCCGCTGACGACCGGCATCGAGGCGACGTTCGGGCTCACCGCCGCCGGTGTGATCCCGGAACATCGCGGGTCGACGGTGATGCTCCGGCGCTTGATGCTGACGCTCCTGCACGAGCTCGCCGCCATGAGCCCGCTCGGCCGGATGGAGGCCGAACTCTCGAGCCGTGATCCGAAGCTCATCGACATCCTCCGATCGGTCGGGTTCCACGTCGGCGAGGCGAGCCCGGTCCTGCGGTCCCTGCCGGAGTGAGCGCGCGTGGGCCGATCCGGCGCTGTGGCGCGAGGTAGGGCGCCGGGTCGGCCTGCTATCGTCGGGCGATGAATCTCCTCATTCGATGGGCTCTGAACGCGCTCGCCCTGTGGCTGACGGTGCAGGTCGGCGTCGGCGTCTCCCTCGCGCGGCCCGACCTCGGTTCCCTCCTCATCGCGGCCCTGGTGGTGGGGCTCGTGAACGCCGTGGTGCGGCCGGTGATGGTGATCCTCACCCTGCCGATCACCGTGATCACCTTCGGCCTCTTCCTGCTGGTCGTCAACGGGCTGGCGTTGGCGTTGGCGTCGGTGATCTCGCCGCTCGTGGTCGACGGCTTCTGGGGCGCCGTCTGGGGCGCACTGGTGCTCTCGGTGATCAGCGCCCTGCTCTCGCGGCTCTTCCGGGACGGGCGCACCTGAGCGGACGCGTCGCTCGCTAGCGCGCGCGCGGTAGGTACTTCTCCCAGGCCGGGTCGATGTCGGGGAGGAGCCCATAGGCAGAACTGAACATGAAGGTGGGGGCGACGGGCCGTCGCGTGAGTGCCATACGGGCCTCGTCGGGCGTGCGATCGCGCTTCTGGGCGTTGCAGCGACGGCAGCAGGCGACCACGTTCTCCCAACTCGTCGGACCCCCGCGTGAACGCGGAACCACGTGGTCGAGTGTCAGGTCGTTGCTGCGGAGTCGACAGTACTGGCAGGTGTGGTCGTCTCGACGGAACAGGTTCTTGCGGTTGAAGGCGACGCGTTGCCGGTGAGGTCGCTTGACGTAGCGTCGCAGCTTGATCACGGTCGGCACCGGGAACACGCTCGTGGGGGAGCGGAGTACGAGATCGGCGTCTTCGACCCGCTCGGCGATCTCCTGCATGAGCAGGCCCACCGCCCGCTTCAGCGAGCAGACGTGGAGGGCTTCGTAAGAGGCGTTCAGGATGAGCACGCGGGCGCTACCGAGATTGGTGAGCGCTCGCCGTCCGTCGGAGCTGGCGGGCGCTTCGTCGTCGGGAGCGAAGACGGCTTCGAGCACGCGAGCGTCGGCCGCGGCCGACGCTTCGTCCGCTGGAGCGGCGGCTCCGGCGGCTTCTCCCGCCGTCGCCCCCGTCGCCCTCGCGGGTCGGCTGGTATCGCGCGCGTCCTGGTCGTCGAGCTCCACGATGGCGCCGAGGATACCGCACTCCCGTCGGAGCGCGCGGTCGCACCCGCTGCTCCGGCAGCACGCCGTGCTCCGGGCTCAGCGGCGCTCGAGTGCCAGCGTCACGAGCCGCTCCACGAGGTCGGCGTAGGGGACGCCACCCGCCTCCCAGAGCCGCGGGTACATCGACGTCGCGGTGAATCCGGGCATGGTGTTGATCTCGTTCAGTGTGACCGCGTCCGCCGCCTCGTCGTAGAAGAGGTCGACCCGCGCCAGGCCGGCGGCGTCGATCGCGTCGAACGCCCGCAGGGCAACGGAGCGGACGGTCTCGGCCACGCGCTCCGGGAGAGCTGCCGGGATCTCGAGCCGGGCTCGCCCCTGGGTGTACTTGGTGGCGTAGTCGTAGAACGTCGCATCGAAGCGGATCTCACCGATGGGAGAGAGCTGCGGATCATCGTTCCCGAGCACGGCGATCTCGAGCTCGCGCGCGCTCTGCACCGCCTCCTCGACGATCACCCGTCGGTCGAAGGAGAGGGCCACGTCGACGGCCGAGCCGAAGGCGGCCATGTCGTCGACGCGGGCGATGCCGATCGACGAGCCGAGGTTCGCAGGTTTGACGAAGCGTGGCCAGCGAAGGTGGGCCAGGCTCCCCGTCGCGCCGTCGCGGTCGCGGCACCAGGCGGCGGCGGTGACGCCGCCGTAGGCGACCTGCGGCAGACCGTGTGCGGCGAAGACCGCCTTCATCGTGAGCTTGTCCATGCCCACGGCGCTCGCGAGCACCCCGGAGCCGACGTGAGCGACGCCGAGGAGCTTGAGCAGGCCCTGCACGCTGCCGTCTTCGCCGAAGGGGCCGTGGAGGAGGGGGAAGACGACGTCGTCGGGACGGAGCGCCAGCGCCTCGACGTCGAGCCGAGGTGGCGGCCCCGACGAGGCCGTGAGGGCGATGGTTCCATCGCCGCCTATCGGCGTCGCCTCGAGGGCGCGACGGCTGTCGTCGTGACCGAGCAGCCGGCCGCCGCGGTCGAGGACGAGCGGGAGCAGGTGGAGACGACCGCCGACCGCACCGATGACCGATCGTGCGGAGGCGAGGGAGACGTCGTGCTCGTCGGACGGGCCTCCGCAGAGCAGGACCACGCGCGGCAGGCTCACGAGTCGACCCTCACGATGAGGATCATGTGTGGGTTACACATCGTGTGCACTGTAGCCCCGCAATGCCGTCCGGTCAACCCGCAGCCACCTTCAGACGTCGCCCCACTCGGGTTCACGACGTTCCTGGAAGGCCGCCAGGCCCTCACGGAGTGTACTCGTGGCACGAGCGGCGGCATTGACGTCCGCCGCCGAACGGAGCCCGTGTTCGAGTGCGAGCGACCGCAGCGAGATCAGCAGGCGCTTCGTCGCGGCGACGGCCGCGGGCGCATTCTCGGCGATCTCGGCGGCCAGGACCAAGGCGCGAGCGAGGGCGTCACCATCGGCGCTGACTTCGTTGACGAGCCCGAGCCGAGCAGCGTCGGTGGCGCTCAGCGGCGCCGCTCGCAGCAGCAGGTCCCGGGTGGCCTTCTCGCCCGCATGCCGAACGAGCAGGACCGCAACGAGCGCCGGGACGAACCCGAGGCGTACCTCACTGAAGCGTAGGGTCGCCCCCGCGGCCATCACGGCGACGTCGGCGGCGAGCACGAGGCCGACCCCGCCGCCGACGGCAGGCCCCTGGACGGCGGCCACGATCGGGAGGCGCGACCCGACGAGCGCCGCGAAGAGGTCGCCGAGCGCGCTCGCGGACGCCTGGTGGTGCTCCATGGGACCGTCGGCGGCGGTGGCGAGGTCGCGCAGATCGAGCCCGGCACAGAAGGCGGGTCCATCGGCCGCGAGGACGAGCGCACGCACGCGAGCGTCCCCCTCGGCGCCCCGAAGCGCCTCGCGCAGCTCGGAGATCGTGGCGTCTCCGAGCGGATTCCGGCGCTCAGGCCGCGCCAGGGTGATCACGCGAACGTGACCGACGTCGTGGTGTCGGAGCGCAGGGGTGTCGTCGAGCATGCGGCATCGTACCGCTCACCGCCCACCGGCGCCGGCCCGGTATCGTCGGGGAATCGCGGACCCATCGAGGAGCCCGCGCTCGGAGGTCACGATGCGTCCCGTTCCGGCCGATCCTTCCCGACTTCGCCCCCAGGCGCGAATCGTTGCAGCCCTCGCCCTCGTGGTCGTCGGCCTCGCTCTGGCTGCGTGCGCCCCCGCTGCGCAGGCCGTGCTCGCACCCCCGACGTTCCGCATCGTGAGCGAAGAGAGCGGACTCGCCCGCCTCGATCTCCCGGGATTCCGCGACGCCGGCGCCACGTTCAGGGTCGTGATCGACGTGGCGAATCCCAACGCGGTGCCGCTCCAGCTCGCCGAACTCGACGGGCACTTCTTCCTCGGAGGTGTGCGCGTGGCCGCGGCGTCCTTCGCAGGCGGTATCGACCTGCCTCCGCGCGGGACGGCGCGACTCGTGCTCGACGTACGTGTCTCCGCCGACGAGCTACCGGGCATCCTCGCCGGCGTCGCCGAGGTGGTGGCGGGCCGTCCCGTGGTGTACAGGATCGACGCTGCCGTCGGCATCGACCTCTTCGGCGTTGCCCAGCGTTTCGTGAGCGCCACCATCGCCCAGGGGACGGTGCAGCACGACATCGGCCTCCGAGCGCCGACGGTGCGACTCGATCCCGACGCGACGCGGGTACGGAGCGTCTCCTTCGACGGAATCACGATCGATCTGGCGCTGCGAGTGCAGAATCCGAACGTCGTCGGTGTGCTGCTGCGTGCTCCAGACGTGCGCGTCCGGATCGGGGAGCGCGACGTCGCGCTCGTGCAGCTCGTGCCCGAGCGGCTCGCCGCCGGCGCCGAGACCGTGCTGGTCCAACGCCTGGTGATCAACCCGGTCCAGCTCGGGGCCGCGATCGTGACGCAGCTCCAGGGTCTGGCGTCGGGCGGCTCGGCCTCCGTCGACATCGCCATCTCGGGCGCGTGGGAGCTCGAGGTGCCCGGGCTCCGCTCGCTGCGCTTCGACGTCGCGGAGATCGTTCGCGGCCGCCTCGAGTAGCCGCAGACTCGCGCGCCGGCCTCATCCCCGGAGGAAGCGCTCGATCACGTCGCGTGCATCGCCCACGGCGGTGGAGAAGTCCCCAGCCATCTGCCCGTCGCCCAAGAACACGATCCGGTCGGCCTTCACGGCGGCCGCCGGGTCGTGGGTGACCATCACCACCGTCCAGCCCTCCTCACGCACCCCGCGCGCGAGGAGCTCGAGCACTTCGCGCCCGGTCTTGCTGTCGAGATTGCCGGTCGGTTCGTCCGCGAGCACGACCACTGGGTCGTTGACGAGTGCGCGCGCGAGTGCCACCCGTTGGCGTTGACCTCCGGAGAGTTGGTCGGGGCGATGGTCGAGCCGATCACCGATGCCGAGGTCGCGCGCGAGTTGCTCGAGGCGCGCCCGCCCCTCCTCCTTGCGGCCCGCGATCTCCGCGGGGAGGAGGATGTTCTCTCTCGCGCTCAGGTTCGGGATGAGCTCGAAGCTCTGGAAGAGGAAGCCGAGCCGGAGCCGCCGCATCTCGGTGAGCGCATCGTCGTCGAGGCCGCCGGTCGCCACGCCGCCGATGTGGACGCTCCCCTCGTCGGGTGTGTCGAGGAGCCCCAAGAGGTGGAGCAGCGTGCTCTTGCCGGAGCCGGAGGGGCCCATCACGGCCACGAACTCGCCCTGCGCCACACGGAGGTCGACGCCGCGTAGGGCGTGCACCGTCTCGCCTCCGAGGGCGAACCGTTTGTGCAAGCCGATCGCGTCGACCGCAGGCGGCCCCGCACGCGTCGTGGCGTCGGCATTCAAGACGCTGGAGCCGCTCGTGACGGGCACGCCGTCATTGGTGTCGGAGGGGACTTCCGTGTTTTCGCGCATGAGGAACTCCGTGTCAGTCGTGCTCGGCAGCGCCGAGCGCCACGCGGGGAGCGAGGCGGGCGGCCCGACGGGCTGGAAAGAGAGAGGCGAGAAGGCCCAGTACGGGCGTGAGGACGGCGGCGAGAACGATGAGCCGCCAGGGGACGCCGGCGTCGAAGTCGAACCCCGTGAGCGCCCGTGCGCCCGACGTGATGACCCCGGCGAGTAGGAGACCGAAGGCGACGCCGAGCACCCCGCCGATTCCGAGCACGATCACGCCCTCCGCCACGACCATCGCCTGGACGCTCCTCCGCCGCAGTCCGAGCGTACGGAGCACCGCGATCTCGTGGGCGCGGCGCGAGAGGTTCATGCCGAGGGTATTCGCCACCCCAAGCGCTGCAATGAGGGCGGCGAGGAAGAGGAGTGCGTTCGTGGTCCTGAAGGTCTGGCTCGTGAGCGTGAGGATCGCAGCACGGTACTCGGTGTTCAGCGTGATGTCGAGCAGCAGATCGGGGTAGGCGTCGCGGAGCGCGTCGCGCACGGCGCGCGCGTCGTATCCGGCGTGCACCGTGAGCACGAAGAGGTCGGGGCTCCCGCCGCCGAAGCGTTCCAGGTCGTGGATGGAGGCGATGAACGTCTCGCCGCCACTCGTGAAGTCGACGATCACGCCCTCCACGGGGAAGTCACGGAAGCCTTCGTCCGTCCGGAGCCGGACGCTGTCGCCGACGCCGACGCCGAAGCGGTCGCGGATCGTGTTCGCGGCGAGCACGCTGCCACCGCGCGAGAGCGCCTCGAAGCCACGCCGATCGTCGCCCTGGCCGGAGATGTACTGCAGCGTACCGAAGCCGTCGACGGGATCGAAGCGCGAGGGATCGACGAACACCAGCACCACGCTGCGGCCGCGCGGCATCTCGGGCGTTTCGTAGCGCGCCACGCGCAGGCCGACGCCCGAGACGACGTCGACCCCGTCCACCTCGGCGGCGCCGACCTCGAAGTCGGCCGGGAAGGTGACGGGCGAGGTGATGAAGAGGTCGCCGACCACCGTCGTGTCGACCCAGTCTTCGATGGAGGTGTTGATCCCCTGGACCATCGACCCGGTGCCGATGATGAGCCCGGTGCCGACGATCACGGTGCCGATGGCCACGCCGTTGCGGGCGGCGTTACGACTCGCGAAGGAGGCGCCGAGTGTTCCGGCGGTTCCCCAGACGCGCGTGAGGAGTGGCCCGACGATGCGGACCGTGGGGCCGATGAGGCTGTCGGCAGCGAGCGCCACGCCGACGAAGAGCGTCGTCATCGCGAGCCCGGTTCCGAAGAGCGCCCAGAGACCGACCCACGGCGCCTGCGCAGCCGCCACCCCGATCACCACGAGCAGCCAGCCGAGCGGGGCCCGCCAGCGTGCGTCACCGTCATCGACGCCGCGGAGCGCCGCCAATGGCGCGGTTCGCGACGCCGCGAGCGCCGGCAGCGAGGCGGCGAGCAGGGCGACAACGACGCCGACGGCCGATGCCACCAGCGCGGCACCGACCGGGACGACGAGGGTCCGGAACTCGTACCCCAGCGCGAACGCGTTCACGCGCGTGATGCCGTACGAGAGCGCGACGCCGAGCGCGAGGCCCGCAACCACGCCCGCTGCACTCACCCACAGCGCCTCGGCGAGCGCCAGGCGGAGCACGTCGCGCCGCCTGAGGCAGATCGTGCGCAGCAGGGCGTATTCGTGCGTGCGTTCCACGACCCCGGCCATGAAGGTGTTGTAGGCCATGAAACCGCCGAGCGCCAGGAGCGTCGCGGCGAGGATCAGCAACCCCGATTGCAGCGTCTGCACGATCCCGCTCGTGGCGTCGCCCGAACCCGACGGGTACGTCACGGTGTAGGCCTCGCCGAGCGCCACCTGCAGACGGCCCCGAACCTCGTCGACGTCGGCGTTCGCCACCAGGCGGAGCTCGAGGTGGCTGGCGCGGTCGCGGAGCACGAGCGCCTCCTCGAGGTCGAGCAAGTGGGTGACGCCGACGCGGCCACCGTTGGTGGTCGCGAGTGCGACGCTGTCGTCGAGCAGCCCCACGAGCGTGAGCGGGAGTTGGCCCGACTGCGCCGCGAACGTGACCACGTCGCCGAGCGCCATGGAGCGCGAGGCCGCGAATTCAGCGGCGATCGCCACCTCACGAGCGCCGCGATTCGGTAGTCGACCCTTCGCCACCTCCACCGCGAGCACCTCGGGGCGGTCGGTCAGACGGCCACCGAGCAGGAAGCCGCTGTCGACCCCGGGGAGGAGTGAGCTCGCCGCGGTCGACGCCACCCGCTCGGGCTCGGCGCGCGTGTTGAGCGTCGGCACCACCCACGCCACGGCGGGGTCTGCGGCGACGATCGCCGCCACCGTGGGGTACTCGAAGACGGCGCGGCCGGTCGAGCCGGGCGTGACGATCAGATCGGCGGGGCCGGCGACCGCCTCGAGCGTGCTGCGGATGTTGGCGTCGGCGTTCGCTCCCACCGAGAGCGTGGCGAGCACTGCGGCGATCCCGAGCGCGACGCCGAGAACCGTCGCCGCACTCCGCCAGGGGTGACGCAGAAGGTTACGAAGCGCGAGGCGCGCCAAGAGCGGCATCGCGCCAGTCTACCCGGCAGGGCCGCGCGGCGGACTCCCGGAGGTGGGACGGCGCAACGCCGGCGCGTCGACCAGCGCACGCAACGTCGGGTCGAGGTCGGCCGGGGGGTGACGTGGGTCGACGCCGACGAAGCGCGCGAACGCCACCGCGACGTCGGCGCTCCGCTCGGCGCGCACCAGCGCCGCCCGGAACGCCGAGGCGGCCGTGGTGGTCTCGCCTCCCGCACGGTCGACGAGAGCGGCGAGCGCGTAGTGGCCGAGCTGCGCGCGAAGGCGGCGGAGCGAACCCTCGCCGCCGTACCAGGCGACGTGATCGCGCACGTGCCGCCAGGCGACGAGGGCGATCTCGGTCGCATCGGGCGCTGCGCTGCCGCGCACGCAGGCGAAGACCCACGGCCGCCCGAGGCTCCCACGCGCGATCATCACCCCCAGCCCCCGAGCCCTAGCGCGCGCGTAGCCGGCTTCGTCCACCACGTCGCCCGATCCCAGCACGGGGACGTCGACCGCCGCCGCGACCTCGGCGATCCGGTCCCAATCGGCCTCCCCCTCGTAGCGTTGCCGCGCGGTACGGCCGTGCACCGCGAGCGCCACCGCCCCGGCGTCGACGACGGCGCGCGCCACTTCGACCGCGACGACACTGTCGATGCCGAGCCGGAGCTTGACGCTCACCGGGCGAAGCGTGGCCGCCACCATCGCCCGCACGACCGCCGCAGCGCGTGTCGGGTCGCGCAGCAACTCGCTGCCGCAGCCGGTATTGACGACCTTCTTGACGGGGCAGCCCATGTTGAGGTCGAAGGCCGCTGGTCGGTACGTTCGCTCGAGCCGCTCCACCGCCGCCCCCGCCAACGCCGGGTCGGCCGCGAAGAGCTGGATCACCACGTCGCGCTCGTCTGGGTACGGCTCGCCGACCTCGACGCCGCCTCCGGTGCCGAGCGAGAGGCCTTTCGCCGAGACCATCTCGGTGACGGCCCAGGCGGCGCCGTAGTGCCGGCAGAGACGACGGAAGGGGGCGTCGGTGAAGCCCGCCATGGGTGCCAGCACGGCGCCCAAGCGGGCTCGGTGCTCGAACCACGCTCCTGGCGGGTGTGGGGTCTGCGCGAGCCCTGCGGCCGTTGCCGCTGCGGCGGGGGCGGGGGCGGGGGCGGCTGGTGAGTGCACGCCCGAGGCTAGCTCACCCCGCCCTCGGCGATCGTCTCGGAGCGCGCGCTGCCGTCGCCGGGGTCACCGCCAAAGTCACCGCCGGGAAGCGAACGTTCGAGCCAGCGCCACCACGCGAGACCGAGGAGGTCGGCGCCGTGACCGTCGGCGGCCGCCTCCGCGAGCCGGCCGAAGTCGCTGCCGCGCGTCAGCTCCACCGGGCTCTCTTCGGCGCCGAATCCGCCGTCGAGGTCGCTCCCGATACCGACGCGTTCCGGACCCAGGATCGAGGCGACGTGGCGCACCTGCGCCCGGACCGTCGCGAGGGTCACCTGGCGCCCCTCCGCGGCCGCACTCGCGTCGAGGAAGGAGTTGCCGAGCACGATGCCGACCACGGCGTCTCGTTCCGCCAACGCGCGCAGCGCCTCGTCGCTCAGGTGGCGATCCGTGGGTGTGAGCGCTCGCGCGTTGCTGTGCGAGGCGACGACCGGGCCTCCGAAACGCTCCAAGGCCTCGTGCAGCGATTCGTCCGAGAGGTGGCTGACGTCGAGCGCCATCCCCACCGACGCCATCTCGTCGAGGAGCGACCGGCCGAGTTCGGTGAGCGGTCCGGGGGCCCGCGTCCCGCCGGCGTAGCGCGTGCGCTGCCACGCGGGGCCGATCAGTCGGACGCCGCGCTCGAACCACCAGCCCGTCTCGTCGGGGGTGCGGATCGGATCGGCGCCCTCCATCAGCACCACCACGCCGATCGGCTCGTCGTTCCCACGCTTTCGCAGCGACTGTAGGTCCGACCGATCGCGGACGATGCGGATGGTGCCCGCGTGTTCGAGTCGCTCGTAGTACCGCAACTGCGCGTCGGCCTGCTCGAAGGCTCCCTGCGCGTCGTGGTACGCGGGCGGTTCCGGGTACGGCGGCGCAGCGCGCGTCCCGAGCGCCTGCATCGGCGCGCGCTCGGCTGGGTGGGCGAAGAGGGTCGCCACCACGAGATCGATGTGGGCGCGCCGTAGCTCGGGCCACGTGATCATCCCCGTCTGGCTCGGCCGCCCCTCGCGGGAGCGGAGCACGTCGAGCTCGAGGTCGAGGTCGCGCTCCATGGCGACGGCGTTGTGCGCGAGGTCGAGGTGCCCGTCGACGCGAGGTTCGAACGATGGCGGGGCAGGCGTGGGGGCGGGAGGCATACCTGAGTCTACGTGGCGCACGAGGTGAATGATACTGAGCTGGCGCCCGCGTCCATGCTAGCCTTTCGCAAGTGAATGACACCGACGTCCCTTCACCGGACGCGCCCTCGATGGAGAGCGTCCGGAACGCACTTCCAGTGGCTGCCGTCAGTACCCGGATCGCGCAGGCCGACGATGCGTACCTCGTCCACGCCCTCTACGCCGCGACCCCCGGATACTTCGACATCATCAGCATTCCCATCCCCACCCTCGAAGAGGTGCGGACCGAGATCGCCGCCGCCGAGCGTGACGAGCGGAGGAAGATCGAACTCGTGATCGAGCGCGAACGGCCGCCCTTCGCGCAGGCCGACGCGTGTTTCGACGCGGCGAGCGGGGGGTGGGTCGTCGCCTACCTCGACTACAAGATCGACTACCCCGAACCTGGCGATGCCACCGTCAATCTCCTCTTGGTCCACGGCGCGCTGCAGGATCGGGGGATCGGTCGGCTGGCGGTCCGCGACCTCGAACGCCGCCTTCGCGGCTCGGTGCAACGGGTGCTCGCGAGCATCTACGGTCGCAATCCCGGCGCGCGACGATTCTGGGAGGGGCTCGGGTACACGTTCGCGATCGACGCGCGCCCGATCCTCGATTGGTACGCGAAGGCGCTCACCTGAAGGGCGGGGCCGCGTCTCCGCGGTGCTAGCATGTCGCGCGTGATCCATGTGGTGAGCGTGTCGCTCGGTTCGTCGCGGCGCGACGTCGACGCGCGCATTCGCCTGCTCGGTCGTGAGGTCAGGATCGAGCGGCGTGGCACGAACGGCGACGTGCAGTCCGCTGCGCGTATGGTCGCCGAGCTCGACGGCACCGTCGACGCGATCGGTTTGGGTGGGATCGACCTGTTCCTGTCGTGGCGTGGTCGTCGGTACGACTTCCGCGACGCGCGACGCATCGCGGCTGGCGCGACCCGAACGCCCGTCGTTTGCGGCGCCGGGCTCAAGGAGACGCTCGAGCGCCGTGCGGTGGCGCTGCTCGAAAACAGCGTCGGTTGGCAGGGACGGCGCGTCCTCATGACCTCCGCCACCGACCGGGCCGGGATGGCGGAGGCGCTGGTGACGCACGGCGCCAACCTGCGCTACGGTGATCTGGCCTTCGGACTCGGCATTCCGACCCTGATCCGTTCGGCGCGGGCCCAGGACGTGATCGCACGAACGCTCGGGCCCATCGTGACGCAGCTGCCGATCGCGTGGATCTACGACACCGGCTCGAAGCAAGACAAGGGCGACACCACCACCGAGCGCTACGCACGGTTCTACGCCTGGGCCGACGTGATCGCCGGCGACTGGCACTTCATTCGCCGGTACGCCCCCGCCGATCTCGCCGGCAAGACCATCCTCACCAACACGACGACCCGCGACGACGTCGCCTTCCTCGCGCGTCGCGGCGCCGCCCGCCTCGTTACCACGACGCCACGGTTCGACGGACGCAGCCTCTCGACGAACCTGCTCGAGGCCGCCTTCATCGGAATCAGGGGACGGTTGCTCGAGCACGCGGACTATGAAGACGTGCTCGACGAACTCGATTACGCACCCACGGAAGCGCCGCTCGGTGCACGGGCGGCCAGCGCCTGACGCTCGCGAGCGCCCGGCGGTGGCGGAAGGGCAGGCGGGCGCGCCGGGAACGGATGCTAGACTGGCTCGATACGCTCTCCGCGCGCACGCGGCCCGCCACTCGGCCCCACGCGACGGTCCTCGGAGGAACTGGACGATGATCAGCGTGACGGATCTGCGCAACGGCACCAAGGTCGAGCTCGACGGCGGCCTGTGGGAGTGCCTCGACTACCAGCATCAGAAGATCGGACGTGGCGGTGCGAAGGTCGTCGCCAAGTTCCGCAGCCTCGAGACGGGGTCGATCGTCGAGCGGACCTTCAACTCCGGCGAGAAGCTCCAGGATGTCTTCATCGACTATCGGACGATGCAGTTCTTGTACGCCGAAGGCGACACGTTCACCTTCATGGACACGGAGACGTACGAGCAACCGACGCTCGATCGCGTGCAGATCGGCGTTGCTGCCCGGTTCCTGAAGGAGAACGTCGAGGTCACGGTCGACTACTACCAGGGGCGCGCCCTGAAGGTGACGCTGCCGAACGTGGTCGCATTGCGGATCGAGGAGACCGACCCCGGGGTGAAGGGTGACACCGTCTCCGGCGGGAGCAAGCCGGCCACCCTCGAGACGGGTGCGGTGGTCGCCGTTCCACTCTTCATCGAGCGCGGGACGTCGGTGCGGGTCGATACGCGCACGGGTGAGTACCTGGGACGCGCCTGATGGAGGTCCGCGACGTCAAGCGCTTGATCGACGCCATGGCCGCCACCGATCTGAGCGAGCTCGAGTACGAGCAGCGAGACGGCGACGGCACCGCGGTGTTCCGTATCACGCTGCGCAAGGGGAGCTCGGCAGTGGCTGCCTCGCACGTGGCTACGGCTGCGCCGACCGTCGCGGCCCCGCCCGCCGCCACCGAGTCGGGCGCGTCGGCGTCCGGGAGCGGCACAGCCGCTGCACCCGCCACGCAGCGCGATCACCTCGTCGACGTCGCCGCCCCCATCGTCGGTACCTTCTATGCCTCGGCCGCGCCCGACGTCGCTCCCTACGTCAAGGTCGGTGACCGCGTCAAAGCCGGCGCGATCTTGTGCATCATCGAGGCGATGAAGCTCATGAACGAGATCGAGTCCGAGGTCGCAGGGACGATCGTCGAGGTGCTCGTCGACAACGAGGATCCCGTCGAGTACGGTCAGGTGCTGTTCCGCATCGACCCGGGCTGAGCGCCGTGTTCAAGAAGATCCTCATCGCCAATCGCGGCGAGATCGCGCTCCGCATCCTGCGTGCAGCCCGCGAACTCGACGTCAAGTGCGTGGTCGCGTACTCCCAGGCCGACGAGGCATCGCTCCCGGTGCTCCTCGCCGACGAGGCGATCTGCATCGGTCCGGCGCCGTCGTCGGGCTCGTACCTGAACGTGCGTAATCTCCTCGCGGCAGCGATCGTGACCGGGGCGGAGGCCGTCCACCCCGGGTACGGCTTCCTCGCCGAGAATGCGGAGTTCGCGGAGAAGTGCGAGGAGCACAACCTCGTGTTCATCGGTCCGCGGCCGGAGACGATCGAGCGCATCGGCGACAAGGCGAGTGCGCGACGCGTTGCGCTCGAGGCGGGCGTCCCCATCACCCCGGGCTCGGACGCGCTCCCCGACCTCGCGGCGGCTCGCACCTTCGCGGTCGAGATCGGCTACCCGGTCATCCTGAAGGCGTCCGCCGGCGGCGGCGGGCGTGGCATGCGCGTGGTGCAGTCCGAGAACGACCTCGAGCGGCACTTCGTGAATGCGCAGGAGGAGGCGCGCGCCGCCTTCGGCGATCCCGAGATGTACATGGAGCGCTACCTCGAGGAGCCACGGCACGTCGAGATCCAAGTGTTCGGCGACGGCGAAGGGAACGTGGTGCACCTCTACGACCGCGACTGCTCCATCCAGCGGCGCTATCAGAAGATGCTCGAGGAGGCGCCGTCCATGCTCGACGAGGGGCTGCGCCAGGAGATCGCAGCGTCGGCGGTGCGACTCGCCGAGTCGATCAAGTACCGTGGTGCCGGGACGTGTGAATACCTCGTCGATCGCGAGGGGAAGTTCTACTTCTCCGAGATGAACACGCGCATCCAGGTCGAGCACCCCGTGACGGAGATGGTCACGCAACTCGATCTCGTGCACGCGCAGCTGCGCGTGGCCGCCGGTGAGGGCATCGGTTTCACTCAGAGCGACGTTCGCATCTCGGGGCACGCCATCGAAGTGCGCGTGACCGCCGAGGATCCCGACCACGACTTCCGTCCGAGCGCCGGCACCGTGACGGACGTGCACTGGCCGGGCGGGCACGGCATCCGGGTCGACAGCCACGTCTACTCCGGCTACCGGATTCCGCCGCACTACGACAGCCTCATCGCCAAGATCATCGCCTGGGCGCCCGATCGCGAAGGGGCGATCGCGCGCATGGAGCGCGCGCTGCGCGAGACGGTCATCGAGGGCGTCAAGACGACCATTCCGTTCCACCTCCGGGTGCTCGACAACGCCTTCTACAAGCGCGGCGCGGTCTACACGAACTTCATTGCGAGGAGGATGCTCTCATGAGCCAGAACCAGGGTCTCGAACTCTCGCACGACGTGCTCTACGGCATCGCTCAGCTCGCGCTCGACGGTGTCGAGGGCGTTCGTACCATCTCGCCTCCCACCCGCGTGGGTGAGTTCCTCACCGGACGCAGGGCAAAGGGGATCCAGATCGAGCGCGTGGACGATCAGGTCGACATCGCGCTCACGGTCGCCATGACCTACGGCGAGCGCATTCCACGGGTGGCGACGGCGGTTCAGCGCGCGGTTCGCGAAGCGGTCGGGAGCATGACCGGCCTCGAGGTCCGGTCGGTGGACGTATTCGTGGAGGCGATCGACGTGCCGACGCCGGCACCCGGGACGCCCGGAGCACCCGTGCGCGCGCGCGGGAAGCGACCGAGCTCAGAGGCGGCGGCCGGCGCCGCGAAGGGGAGCACGAAGCGCGCCTCGGCGAAGCCTGAGGACCCCCCACGTGGCTAGGCGCCGCGCCCGTGAACTCGCATTCCAGGCGCTGTTCCAGGCAGCGCGCGGCGGCAGCGACGTGCTCGACGTGTGGGAGGAGGTTCGGTCCGAAGCGGTCGCCGAGGAGGAGGACCCGACCTACGGCGAGGAGCTCGACGCCGATACCCTCGCGCTCGCCGACCTTCTCGTCCGCGCGTTCGACGCCGATCGCGACGAGATCGACATCGAGCTCGCCGGTCTCATCGAGGGGTGGAGCTTCGGGCAGATGTCGCAGACCGACCTGAACGTCCTGCGCCTCGCGTTGGCGGAGCGGCGCGCGCTCGACGTCCCCGGCGAGGTGACGGTCGAGATGGCCGTGCGTCTCGCCAAGAAGTTCGGCGGCGAGGACTCCGGCCGATTCGTCAACGGCGTGCTCGCGAAGGTCCTGCGACACGCGGCCGATCGCGGTGCCTCGGGTGCACCGAGCGCGCCCCGGGCCTGAGGTGGGGGTGGTCGCCGAGCGGCTCGAGGGTCGTGTCGTGAGCGACGCGATCGCGACGCGCGTGAGCGAGCGTATCGCGTCGCTCCCGATCGCCCCGAACCTCGTCTTCGTGCGCGTGGGCGAGGACCCTGCCAGTGTCTCCTACGTCCGGAGCAAGAGCCGCCTCGCGCAGCGCGTCGGGCTGCGAACACGCACGCTCGTGCTCGCGGCCGACACCGATCAAGGGACGCTCGAGCATACGATCCGGGAGCTGAATCGCGACGACGACGTCGACGGCATCCTCGTGCAGCTCCCCCTCCCAGCACCCCTCGACGAGGCGCCGGTGCTGGTGCTCATCGACCCCGACAAGGACGTCGACGGGTTCCATCCCATCAACGTCGGCAAGCTCTGGTCGGGTCTCGATGGGCTCGTCCCCTGTACGCCCCTCGGGATCCTCGCCATCCTCGATCACTACGGCGTGCCCCTCGAGGGAGCGCGGGTCACGGTCGTCGGCCGCTCGAACCTCGTCGGGAAGCCCGTGGCGGCGCTCTGTCTCCGACGACACGCCACCGTGACGCTCGCGCATTCACGAACGCGAGATCTCGGGGCCAGCGTCCGCGCGGCCGACATCGTGATCGCGGCCGTCGGCCGCGCCGGCCTCGTGGGCGCCGACATGGTCCGCCCCGGGGCGACCGTCATCGACGTCGGCGTCTCGCGCGTCGACGGGCGCATCGTGGGTGACGTTGCACCCGAGGTCTGGGACGTCGCAGCACGGGTCACACCGATGCCCGGTGGCACCGGGCTCGTGACGGTTGCCATGGTCATCCAGAACACGTTGCGCGCGGCACGCCGTCGCAGGGGTTGGGCGTGATCGTGCTCGAGAACGTCCCGCTCGTGGCGGCCATGATCGCGACGCTCGCCGCCCAGGTGATCAAGGTGGTGCTGGTGCTAGCGACCGAGCGGCGGTGGGCGTGGGAGCGGCTCCTGGAGACGGGGGGCATGCCCTCGTCGCACTCATCGACCGTGGCCGCCCTCGCGACGGCGGTCGGTATCGTCGAGGGGGTGGCGTCGCCGTTTTTCGCGATCGCGCTCGTCTTCGGGTCGATCGTGATGTACGACGCGACGGGCATCCGTCGCGCCGCCGGCATGCACGCGCAACTCATCAACGATCTCGTGGAGGAACTCGCGCACCTCTTCGACGAGGGCTTCCAGCCACAGGCACTCAAGACCCTCCTCGGGCACACCTACCCGCAGGTCGTCGTCGGTGCGTTGCTCGGAATCGCGACGGGCGCTGCCGTCGCGCTCTGAGCGCCGATGGCGCACAGCGTCGCGCGTCAGGCGATCGCCGCGACCGCGACGATCGAGACGCTGACGTCGGCCTCGGCGAGCGCGGCTCTGCAGGCGCGGACGGTCGCGCCGGTGGTGAGGACGTCGTCGAGCAGGACCACCGGTACCCCCGCGATCGCCTCGCGCGCAGCCCCATCGAGGGTGAACGCTCCCGCGACGTTCCGCTCGCGCGCGTCGCGGCGTGTGCGCGACTGCGGCCCATCGTTGCGATGCCGAACGAGCGCGCGCACGGCGCGCGCGCCCGCGGCGGCCCTCGCCAGGCGCCATGAGGGATCGTCGCCGCGGCGTCGGCGGCGGCTCCGATGACTCGGCACCGGCACCACCGGGAGGTGCGCGACCCCCGCCTCGTCGAGGAGAACGCTGAGATGCGAGGCGAGCGCATCGAGCGCGACACTCGCACCACCGAACTTCGCCTTCCGGAGGATCGCGCCGAGGGCGCCGCCGTAGCGGCCGAGAGCGATCACGTCCGCCGTGCGGACTGGATCGAGCATGATCGACCAGCACGCTCGGCACGCACCGCGCGGTCCTGGCGGGCGGGCGTCGCAGCCGGGGCAGCGCGTGAGCGACAGCACGAGCGTGTTCGCGGCGCGTACGAGGTGCGTGGAGGCGCAGGAGGCGAATCGCTGCATGGCACCAGCGTTGCATCCGGAGGGGTGCGGGGCGGTTCGTGCCTCGGTTGGTGCCGAGCGTCAGTGGGTTCGTGCGGCCAGCGTGCGCAGGAGCGCCTCGATGCGCCCTGCGGCGGCGCGGCCCGGGAGTGTCGCGAGGACGTCGGCGAGTTCGCTCAACGCACCTCGGGCGAGCGTCTCGGCCCGCTCCTGGGCGTAGCGCAGCGATCCTACCTCGGTGATGCGAGCGAGGAGCCACGCGACGTCGACGGCGCTACGACTCGAACGCGGCACCGCCAGCCGCTCGGTCGCTTCGCGTAGGTCGTCGGCGCTCAGGTGGGCGAAGAGGTGGGCGAGGATCAGCGTCCGCTTGCCTTCGAGGAGGTCGCCGGCGAACTCCTTGCCGTAGGCGTCGGCGCTGCCCACGTCGTTCACGTCGTCGCGCGTGGGCGGCGTGAGGTTCAGCACGTCGTCGCGAATCTGGAAGGCGGCGCCGAGGCGGTCGCCGATCCCCTCGATCGCGGAATGGGGTCGCGCGCCGCTCGCGTGCGCGCCGAGCCGCAGGGGACTGGTCACGGTGTACGCGGACGTCTTGAGGCGGACCATCTCGAGGTACGCCGCCTCGTCTGCGAAGCGCCCCTCGGCCACCCACGTGAGGTCGAGATGCTGCCCCTCCGCGGTGCGACGGATCATCCACACGAACTCGCGCCGGATCGCGTCGGCGTCGAAGGACGGGCCGGAGGTCAGCGCTAGGAGCGATTCCCACATGCAGACGTGCATCGCGTCGCCGACGTTGAGCGCCACCGGCACGCCGACGCTCCGGTGGAGTGCGGGGCGGCCACGCCGTTCCTCGGAGTCATCCTCGATATCGTCGTGCACGAGTACCCAGTTCTGGAACAGCTCGAGGGCGGCAGCAACCGGAAGCGCCTCGTCGGGATCACCCCCGTGCGCCTCCGTCGCAAGCATCACGAGTGTGCCTCGGAGACGCTTCCCGCCTCGCTCGGGGTACTCGCGCATGAGGGCGTGGAAGCGGGCGAGGTCATCGTCGCCCTCGACGCTCGGCAGGCTCGCAAGCACGGCGACGCCGATTCGTTCGGTCAGGGCGTGCATCGCACGCATGCGAACCGTTCGATCACCGAAACACCACCGTGGTCACGAACCACGTGACCGCGAGCATGGCGATCACGAACACGAGCATGTACGGGAGCGACGTCGCGTACGTCTGCCAGACCAGGTGCCACGTGTCGCGGCGGGTCAGCTTCGGTCGCTCGTCACGCCGCTGACCCGCACGCTCGTCGGCGGCTCGTTTCGACATCGCAGCACCCACTCAGCGTCGGATGCACGCTTTGAAGTGGCCGGGGCTGATCTCCTCGAGCGGCGGCACCACGTGGGCGCAGTCGTCGATCGCGATCGGGCAGCGCGTCCGGAAGACGCACCCCGAGGGCGGGTTGATGGGAGAGGGGATGTCGCCCTGGAGGATCACGCGATCGCGCTTGACGGTCGGGTCGGGGATGGGTACGGCCGAGAGGAGGGCCTCGGTGTACGGGTGCACGGGATTGCGGTACATCTCCTTCGCCGGCGCGATCTCCATGATGCGCCCGAGGTACATGACGATCACCTTGTCGGAGATGTACTCGACGACCCCGAGGTCGTGCGCGATGAAGAGCATCGTCAAACCGAGCTCGTCCTTGAGGTCCTGGAGCAGGTTCACGACCTGTGCTTGGATCGAGACGTCGAGGGCCGAGACCGGCTCGTCGGCGACGATGAAGTCGGGATCGACGGCGAGGGCGCGAGCGATGCCGATTCGTTGGCGCTGACCGCCCGAGAACTCGTGCGGGTAGCGGCGCATGTGGCCCGCGTTCATGCCGACGCGTTCGAGGAGGTCGGCGACGCGCGCCTCCTTCGCCTTGCCGCGGGCGAGGTTGTGGATGGTGAGCGCCTCGCCGATGATGTCGCCGACCGACATGCGCGGGTTGAGGCTCGCGAAGGGGTCCTGGAAGATGATCTGCATGCGCCGGCGATACTCGCGCATCTTCGCTTTCGGCAACTGCGCGACGTCGACGCCGTCGAAGAGCACCTCGCCGGACGTCGGCTCGATCAGGCGGAGGATGCTCCGCCCGACGGTCGTCTTGCCCGATCCAGACTCGCCCACGAGGCCGACGACCTCGCCTCGCGCGATGGTGAAGGTGACGTCCTCGACGGCCTTGACGTTCGCCACCACACGCGAGAAGACGCCGCCGCGGATGGGGAAGTACTTTCGCAAGCTGCGCACGTCGAGCAGGGTCTCGTGCATCTCGGCCTTGGTCGTGCTGCCCATCGCCACACCCGTGGACTTGGTGGTCATGTCACGATCTCCTGTTTCAGGTCGAGTTCGGCGTGGCGGACGCAGCGGACCATGTGGCCGCCGCCGGCGTTCTCGAGCTCGGGGACGCCGGCCGTGCAGCGTTCCTTCTCGATGAAGCGGCAGCGGGGGTGGAAGGCGCAGCCTTGCGGGAGGTTGAGCGGGTTGGGTACGTTCCCCGGGATCGCCTCGAGTCGCGCCTGGTGCGTAGCGGC